>JAKBMG010000066.1 GCA_021831685.1 Bacteroidota bacterium
AGAGCAAGAATTAAATTCATTAAAAACAGACCTGGAGGCTTCCCGTGAAATTTGCCGCCAGTTACGGTTGAGAGATATTGGAGGAATAATTGTAGTCGATTTTATCGATCTTGAAGATGATAAAAACCGTAAGAAAATTTATGACGAGCTTCGAAAAGAATTTAGAAAGGACCGTGCAAAAGTTTCTATTCTTCCGATGTCGGATTTTGGACTCGTTCAAATTACAAGACAAAGAGTTCGCCAGAACATTATGCAGGCAATGAAAGAGGTTTGTCCTTACTGCCTTGGCACCGGGTTGCTTACAAAGCATTCGCATCAGGTTTATGATCTTGAAGAATGGCTTAGAAAGTTCAAACGGATTTCTAAGGAAAGGTCGCTTATAATTAAATGTCACCCAGCTGTTGCGGCGAAGCTGAAAGAATCAAAATTTAAAACTTTCTTTAAATTGGAACTTAAATACTTTATTAAGCTAAAGCTTGTCGAAGATTCAAGCCTTTCTATCGATGAAATTAAGTTCTTTTCAAAGAAGTCCCAAAGAGAATTAACGGAAGAAATTAATAACGCTACTTAAATTTATTTAATTCAATACCGGAAAGTTCAAAAGATTTTACTGGTATTTAAACGGAAAAAAATCGTATGAAGAAAACTAAATTTTATGAAATTCACCAAAAACTTGGTGCTAAAATTGTAGAGTTCGCCGGTTACCTAATGCCTATTCAATACAATTCGATTATTGCTGAACACAAGACGGTAAGAAATTCCGTTGGTGTTTTTGATGTCTCACACATGGGCGAGGTTTTTGTTACCGGGAAAAATGCTTTAGAGTTTGTTCAACATATCACCGTTAATGATGCGTCCAAACTTTCTCCCGGTAGAGTTCAATATTCTGCTATGTGTTACCCTGATGGCGGAATTGTCGATGATCTTCTCGTTTATAAAATTACTGACGAACAATTTATGCTGGTAATTAATGCATCCAACATTGATAAAGATTTTAACTGGATGAATGTAAATAATAACTTTGACGTAAAACTTGAAAATCAAAGTGAGGAATATTCTCTTCTCGCAGTTCAGGGTCCCAGTTCAAAAGATGTTATTCAAAAAATTTGCAATCGGAATTTAGATCTCGAATATTATCACTTTTTTAATGCCAAAATTGCCGGGCATGAAATGCTGATCTCGAGAACCGGCTACACTGGCGAGCTTGGTTATGAATTATATTTTAAGGGCGATGAGAAAATGGCAGAAGAAGTTTGGGATAAGATTTTTGAAGCTGGAAAAGAGTTTGATATTAAGCCGGTTGGGTTAGGGGCAAGGGACTCACTTCGCCTGGAAATGGGCTTTTGCCTTTACGGGAACGATATTGATCAGACTACAAATCCGCTCGAGGCCGGACTGGGCTGGATAACAAAACTTGGTAAAGAAAATTTTATTGCCAAAGATGTTCTACTAAAAATAAAATCCGATGGGTTTAAAAGAAAGCTGGTAGCGCTAAGTTCGGATGAAAAATGCTTCCCGCGGCATGGATATGATATCTCGGTAGCCGGGAAAAAAATCGGCAGTATAACCAGTGGTACTGTAAGCCCTGTGCTGGAAAAACCAATTGCCATGGGTTATGTCGATTCAAATTATGCTAAAGAAAATTCCGAAGTTAATTTCTTAATCCGAGGTAAAGAATCTGCGGCTAAAGTCGTTGGGCTTCCTTTTATAAAAAAATAATATTTCTGTTAGATGGTATGAAAATTAATGTATTATTTACGCCGGTAATTGCCGACGATCTATATTTTACAGGCAAAACAACCGTTGTAATCGACGTCCTCCGTGCCTCATCCACAATTGTTGCTGCCCTTCAAAACGGCGCTAAAGAAATTGTACCCGTTGGTACGGTTGAGTTTGCCGTTAAGGTTTCTGGAGGAATGTTCGGTGGTCAAACATTGATTGGCGGAGAACGAAATACCAAAAAGATAGAGGGCTTTGCACTTGGTAACTCGCCGCTTGAATATACCGAAGATGTTGTTGCACGTAAATCAATTATTTTTTATACTACTAATGGAACTAAAGCAATTGTTAAAGCAAAATTTTCAGCTGGATTGTTTATCTGCGCTTTCAATAATATTTCTGCTGTTGCAAAACATTTGGCCATGCTTGATAATGATTTTGAAATTCAATGCGCCGGTAGATCAAATAACTTCTCCATGGAAGATACCATTTGTGCGGGTAAACTAATTTCCGAAATAGAAAAAATAAAAACTGATTTAAGTTTATCGGACTCGGCAAAAGCAAGTGTAGCGCTTAGTAAATCATTCGGTAGGAGCATTTATAAGATGCTTTCCGAAACCGAACACGGAAAACAACTGCTTGAAAATGGTTTTGATGATGATATTAAATTTTGTAGCAAACTAAATATTTCAGAAATTGTTCCGTATTTTATAGGAAATGTTCTTAAATTACTGCCTGAAAATGGTCTTTCGTTGACGAATGAAAAAGATAACATCGCTAATTAGAAATGGCTATAAAAAGAAAAACAAAAAGAAAATCTGATAAACCCGCACATGACGAAAAATCCTCTGCAGCTATTACCGGTAAAAAGAAGAAAATCATTGGAATTCTTCTAATCCTTTTATCATTACTTATTCTTCTTAGCATTCTTTCTTATTCCCGCTTTGATAGAGCAAACCTAAATTATCAATTCTCCGATTTGCTTAAACCTTTCGGTTCAAATCCTGACTTTAACCACAAAGCTGATACTATACATAATTGGCTTGGCATTTTCGGCGCATACGTTTCTTATTTCTTTATTAATTCCACGCTTGGAATTTTTGCTTCAGTGTTTCCAATAGTTCTTCTTGCTTGGGGACTTTCGTTCTTCGTTAAGCTAAATTTTCGCAAACTTATAAATATTTCTAACTTTCTTCTGTTAGCAGCATTAATTTTGTCAACATTTTTTGGATTATTTAGAACTCATTATAATTTTTTCGGCAGTTTCTATGAGCTCTCGGGCAAAATCGGCGATTATCTCGGTCTTACTTTTAGCAGGCTTTTAGGAGGAATCGGAACTCTTTTCTTGCTAATCGCAGTTTCAGTTGTTCTGCTGGTAGTTGCTTTTGATATTAAGATAGAAAAAATCTTTCATTTTCTTCAAAACATTTTTTCTGCTTCCGCAAGCTCTATAAAGAATGAATCACAAAAAGAAGAATCTATAAAAGAAGATAAAAATTTAGATAAAATAAAGGGACTCCGTGAAGAAAAGAAAAAGCGAACTATCTTCTCTAAACCTTCAGCAAATGCAGAAACACTTGCAGAAGTAGAACCCAAAAATGAAACCAAGATAAAAATTATTCGCAAAGATGATAAACCTATTAAGCATGAGGTTAATAAGGTTAAAGAAGAAGAGGACAAACAAGTCGATATAAAAAAAACCGATGAAGATTTGGAGAATGGATTAGATAAAGATGCTGAAGCAAATTTGCCTAATAATTGGGAAGAGAAATTAAATTATACAAAGCCAAGTCTTGAACTTCTCGAACCAATTCCACAGGAAGATTTTAAGGTTGCTGAAGAAGAATTAAAACGCAATGCCGAACTTCTTAAAGAAAAATTAAAATTGTTTGATATTGAGATTGAAAAAATTGATGTTACGCCTGGACCTGTTGTAACTCTTTATGAAATTGTTCCTTCCCCGGGTGTAAAGATTAGCAAAATTGTAGGGCTTGAGCACGATATTGCATTAGCACTTGCGGCACGCGGAATAAGAATTATAGCTCCGATACCGGGTAAGAGTGCTATAGGTGTTGAGATACCAAATGCGGTGGCTTCTCTTGTTAACGCCAAATCTGTTCTTGGAAAAATTTCAGAATCTACTGCAGAGTTGCCGATGGCTTATGGAAAGACTATTAACGGAGATGTTTACATTGCCGATCTAGCAAAAATGCCTCATCTTTTAATAGCAGGATCAACCGGCTCCGGAAAAAGCGTCGGCATAAACATGATCATTGCAAGCCTGCTTTATTCTAAACACCCTTCCGAAGTAAAGTTGATAATGATTGATCCCAAGAAAATTGAATTATCGTTTTACAATAAATTACGCAGACACTACCTTGCAGTCTCTCCTGATCTTGAAGAAGAAATAATTACCAATCCTCAAAATGCAGTTCTTCTTTTAAAGTCTGTTGAATACGAAATGGAAAAACGCTACGATAAACTTGCCAAAGCCGGTGTAAGAAATATTGTCGACTATAATTTAAAGGTAAACGATCCCAAGAAAAGACCGAAAGATACCGATGAAATTAAGCATCATCCGATTCCATATCTTGTCGTAATAATTGATGAATTAGCTGATTTAATGATAACAGCAGGCAAGGAAGTAGAAGAGCCAATAGCTCGTCTGGCGCAGCTTGCCCGCGCTGTTGGAATTCATTTGGTTCTGGCTACTCAGCGCCCGTCGGTTAACGTAATTACCGGTGTTATAAAAGCAAACTTCAGTGCGAGAGTAGCTTATCAAGTTGCTACAAAAATTGATTCCAGAACAATCCTTGACATGAACGGAGCCGAACAATTGCTTGGTAAAGGAGATATGCTATTTCTTCCATCCGGTTCTCCTAAACCAATTCGTATACAAAATGCTTTCATTTCAACAGATGAAGTTGAAAGAATTACCAACTACATCTTTTCGCAACAAGGCTATTCCAAACCTTATTTTCTGCCGTCGCTATATGATAAGAAAAAAGAATCTGCCGGCGGCTTCTTAAATGACTTAGACCCGATGTTTGAAGATGCTGCGCGAGTGGTTGTTCGCCATCAGCAAGGTTCAACCTCTCTGCTTCAAAGAAGATTAAAACTGGGATACTCCAGAGCCGCAAGAATAATTGATCAGCTGGAGGAAGCGGGTATAGTTGGTCCAAGCGACGGAAGCAAAGCAAGGGCGGTTCAAGTCGATAGCGAGGAACAACTCGAAACCATTTTAAGATCATTGTAAGTCAATTGAAACAACGAAACAAACCAGAATCACCAGAAGATGTATTTAATTTTTTCTATTAATTTGTCATTCAATTTTTATAAATTTCAGGCGTTAATTATTACAAATGTGAAGTTATGAAAATATTCATTGCGGCAATTTTTATTTTTACTGTGTTCACACAATCTTGTTTTACGAAGGACAAGGGTGAACAGATGCTTAGAGCGCTTCAGGATAAATTTAACTCAGTTTCAAATGTTACGGCTGATTTCAGGCAGGTTGTGGACGGTAAGGTTAATTTAGCCGGGAAATTTTTCTTTGAGAAAAAAAACAAACTCCGGCTTGAGTTAAAAAATTTCATTATTGTTTCAAATGGTACAACCAACTGGAGTTTTAATAAAAGAGAAAATAAAGTTGTAATCAGTGATTATGATAAGGAAAATCCACCGGTATTTTCTATCAATAATTTTATCGAAACATATCCATCGCAATGTACGGTTTCTTCGGTAAATGAAGGTGGAAAGGAAATTTTAGTTCTTACTGCAAAAAATAGCTCTATGAAATTTAAGACGGTTAAGATTTGGTTGAACGGAGAAAACTTAATAGAAAAATTATTAGTTGACTCCGGCGGAAAAACCGTTGAAATGACTTTTACAGGATACAAAATAAATCAAAGGCTCGGTAATTCTATATTCACATTCATACCTCCCAAAGGAAGCTCAATAGTTGATCTCAGATAACACAAAGAAAATATTTAAGTTAAGGAATGCATTTAAGTATCTGTTTTCACTGCTGCTTGCCGCCGTTTTTTTATATATTGCATTTCGCGGAGTTGACGTTAGTAAAGTATTTCAAATTGTTTCAAACGCATCAATATTTTGGATTATTATTTTTGCAATCTCGGTAATGTTCTCTCATTTTCTTCGAGCGGTTCGCTGGAAAATAATTATTGGTTCAGTCAAAAAGGACGCTTCATTAAAAAATCTTTTTGGCTCAATGATGGTAGGGTACGGAGTGAGCTGCGTTATACCGCGTCTGGGTGAAGTTACAAGGGCTGTTCTAATCGGCAAATGGGAAAACCTTTCCCGCACTTCAATGTTCGGTACGGTGATACTTGAGCGAATTATCGATGTAATCTTCTTAGGTTTTGCGGTTTTGATTTCAATAATTATCTGGAGCGATAATATTTATTCAAATTTTCCATGGTTGAAGTCGGCTCTTTATATTACAGCTTTTTTGGTGGCGATAGCATTTTTCTTTTTGTTTTTGATAATCAAATACAAAGAAAAATTTTACAATATTTTAATTAAAATTATCGGAAGATTTTCTGAAAAGTATGCACATAAAGCAGGTTACATTTTTGATATGTTAATTAAAGGTTTCTTAAGCTTAAAAGGAGTAAAAAATTATTTACTTGCAATTTTGCTCAGCATACTAATAATGGTTAATTATGCTTTTAGTTCATACCTCGGATTTTATACATTGGGAATGCAAAACCATCACCTAACATTCGGAATGGCTTGGGTGTTGATGAGTATCAGCGCTATCGGGGTTGTAATACCTACTCCTGGCGGTGTTGGTTCTTATGAAGCGCTATCAAAAGCGACACTGGTTTTACTGTTTGGCTTCGGAGAGTCTATAAGCCTGGCTTATGCAATATTGACACATATTATTTCTTATATTTTATTTATCTTCACCGCGCTGTTATCTTTCTTTATTCTTAACAAACAGCATGAAAATCTTTTCAAAGTTATAGAAACCGATCTGGAAGAATCATGAAATTTATTGTAGTAATAATTTTTACAGCCGTTCTATCCGCAAGCGCGGTTGCACAATATAGCGTGCGAGCCGGTATGGGAATTTCTTTTGTAAGTTCTTCTTCATTGACGGATTATATAAATGAAAATTTCGCGCCTTCTAATCAGCAATTAGGGACTTTTAATTCGGCTATAAATTTTTCAGGTGAGCTCGACTATTCGGTAAATCAAACTTATCAAGTTGGTTTAGATATGGCTTATCTTATAAACTCCTATACTTTTTCTTCAATCGGCGGAATTTATAAAATGAACTACGAAATTCTAATGCCGACGCTCGTTAATTATTATGTAATAAGCGGCGAAGGTTATAGCTTTAAGTTCGGAGGGGGAGTAGGACCAAGATTTGTAAATGTAAATGAACAGCTTCCGGGGACACCTTCAGGAGTTAATTATGCATCAACCGGATTTGGTATACTTTTGCGGGTCGACGCTAATACATTACTAAGCAAAAATTTGTATGCAAACATCGGCGGTGATCTAAAATATGATATAAACGGCAAACCAAGTAACAACGGAAAATACTTGGTTAATAATAATGCCAATTATTCAAACGTGAATTTTAATATGTTTTCAGCAGTTCTGCATTTAGGTTTAACTTATACTTTTTAGGAGTTCTAATTTGAATTTATTCCAAGCAATTATTTTTGGAATTATCCAGGGGTTAACTGAATTTTTACCCATCAGTAGTACTGCTCACTTAACAATCGCTGCAAAGTTGCTGCATGTAATTCCTGCAATAAGCGATAATGAGTGGACGGCTTTTATGGCTGTAATTCAGCTTGGAACTATGCTTGCTGTATTATTATATTTTTGGAAGGATGTTTGGGAAATTCTTTTCGCCTTCTTCAAAGAGAATGTTGGAGAAGGAAAAGTTAAATACTCCCAGCAAAGTTTGAGTTCAAGATTGGGTTGGCTGATTATAGTCGGCTCAATTCCGGTAGGCATTATCGGGCTTTCTCTTAAAAAAATTATCGAAGGAGCGCTTACAAAAGATTTATATGTTATTGCTGCAAGTATGATTGGACTGGCAATTATTCTAGCAATCGCCGAAAAAATAGCGAGCTTCAAAAAAGAGATAAAAGAAATAACGGTCAAAGATGCCTTTCTTGTAGGAGTTGCTCAATGTTTTGCCCTAATTCCAGGCTCATCACGCTCCGGGACAACAATTACAGCAGGATTATTTTTAGGAATGAAAAGAGAAACAGCCGCAAGATTTTCTTTTTTACTAAGCCTGCCAGCCGTTTTTGCCAGTGGTTTTCTGGAGCTTTGGGAATCGCGCAAATTTATAAATCCCGCATTAAGTCTCGATCTTATAGTCGCAACTATTTTTGCATTGATCTTCGGTTATTGGTCAATAGATTTGTTGTTGAAATTTCTTCGAACAAAAACAACGTTTGTTTTTGTCTATTATAGAATAGCACTTGGCTTAGCCATACTTGCTTTAATTTTAACTCATATAATTTTGCCTTAGACTTAATTAAAGAACAAGAAATTATATCGAAAAATTTATGGAGAAAAATATGAAAAACTTATCTTTATTTTTTATTGCATTGGTATTTTTTCTCGGATGTAAACAATCACAATCAAATGGACAGGAAAATAGTATGGTGTCTCCGGATTCAATTTTAGTAGCAGTCATGAAAACCAACATGGGAACAATTGATCTTCAACTTCTTCCGGATATTGCCCCTAAAGCTGTTAAAAATTTTGTTGAACTAACAAATCAAGGATATTACGACAGCTTAACCTTTCATAGAGTAATAAATAATTTTATGATCCAGGGCGGTGATCCGACGGGTACGGGAGAAGGCGGTAAAAGCATTTACGGTGGTTTGTTTGAAGATGAATTCAACCAAAATTTCAAATTTGATTCTGCAGGTGTTTTAGCAATGGCTAATGCCGGGCCAAACACAAATGGAAGTCAATTCTTTATCACTCTTGCCGCAACACCGTGGCTTAATTTTCATTATACAATTTTTGGGAAAGTAATTAACGGAATAGATGTTGTAAAAGAAATCGGAAAGGTTCCTACAAGCAAACCTAATGATAAACCGATCAAACCTGTTATTATTGAAAAAATGACAATTGAAACTAGACCTAAATAAAAACAATTTATTTGCTTTGTGTCTTTGCAGACGAAGTTGCTTCTTCACTGCAAAGACGCTTAGGCGCTAAGGCTCACGCAAATTATAAATGGCTAAAAACAAAATTCCCATTCCGTCAATAATCGAGGCAATAAAAGGTTTACGAAGTAAAAATTTTCTCCCGGTGTATTTTTTTTGCGGCGAAGATGAATTCGGAATCGAAACAACGCTTAAGTTATTTAACGATTCTATAGCCCCTTTTATTAAATCCGACTTTGATAAGGAGGTTATTCACGGCGATGAAAATGATGCTGTGAACGTCATAAATATAGCAACTGCTTTCCCATTCACCTCGGAGAAGAAGCTGGTTATCGTCAAGGAATTTGAAAAGCTGAAGGATAAAAAGAAAATAATTTCCTATCTTAATTCGCCCGCCGATTTTACAATCTTAATTCTCATTCAAAACGGTTCTGTGCCGAACCTCGAGACAGAACCGTACAAGACATTATTGCAAAACAAATTTATTTTTGAATCTAAAGAATTAAAAGGAAAAAATCTAATTGATTGGGTCAAAAATTTTGTCGAGGAAAACGGAAAACAAATCTCTTATGAAAATGCTCAAATGCTGGTGGATATTTCCGGTGAAAACCGAGATATAATAGAAGCTCAGCTTGAAAAACTTTTTGTAAATCTCGGAGAAAAAAAAGAAATTTCGATTGAATCTATCCGCTTACTATCGGCAGCTTTAAAGGAATATACGGTTTTTGACTTGCAAAATGCTTTGGGCAGGAAAAATAAAAAAGAATCATTAAAAATTGCATATAATCTACTCTCAAACGGCATCGAACCTGCTCAGATTGTTGGAATGATAAGCCGTTATTTTACTCAACTAACACGTGTGGGGGAATTGGTAAAGCAAAATCTTACTAAGGAAACGGGCGCAAGAATTATAGGCACACATTCATTTTATTACCCCGATTATATAAAAGCAAGAAATCTTTACAAAGAGGAAGAATTATTTCGCGCAGCGCAGGCGCTTCTAAAAGCTGATCTTTCTATTAAAACAACGTCACTTGAAGATAAATCATTGATTACGTTGCTAATTGGCGAAATATTAGCTTAAAGTGTGAAAAACTATAATAAAATTACATGTCCAAAATTTTTAATTTATCCTTTTGACTAGGCATTATTGGTTTGAAATCAAAACCAAACTTCCCTATATTTGTCTGTAATATTTAAGAAAATAATTAGGCTAAAAATGAAACAAGGAATTCATCCGAATTACAGACCGGTGGTTTTTCAAGACGCTTCATGCGAATTTGCTGTTTTGACGCGGTCAACAATTCAAACAAGCGAAACAATTCAATGGCAGGACGGAAAAACTTATCCATTAGTTAAGCTCGAAATTTCCAGCGGCTCGCATCCGTTTTTTACCGGTAAACAAAAGTTATTAGATACAGCCGGTAGAGTTGAAAAGTTTAATAAGAAATACGCCAAAAAATAATTTCGGTAAAGCATTTCAAGAAATTGTCTAAATTAAAGAGCCAGCATTGCCTGGCTTTTTTCGTTTTCCCGTTCTTTTTAAATGAGATTATTATATTAAAAAGTATTATCTTTTTTATCAATTTAATTGAAGGGTTTCTAAATGCAGTTGTGTATCTTTGAAGGAATTGATTATGAAAGATTGGAACCACTAATTTTTTACCGTCCGGTTTACGATCTCGTCTGCGGAATGTCAACCTTACGGGAAAAAATTTTACGTGCATATCCTGAAACAAAATATTCACTTCACTGTAGACCTTACTTGACCCAATTTGTTAAAGCCAACAATCCGGAGGTGGATGTCAATAAAATCGATGACAGCTCTTGTCTCTTTATTAATGGTAATATTTTAGCCTCGGGTAATATTGCCGAAATTATTCCACTGAAAGATAGCTCGGATAAAATTTATTTGAACGGCGATACCCTAATAGCTGCGCGTGTTTCCGGCGAGCGACTTAAAGAACTAAAAAATAATCTTCACGAACTTTTAAGCCAGTCAAATTTTAGTGGGCTTCCAGTTGAAAATGTTGACGTAAAATATATAAGCTACATGTGGGATCTTATTAACAACAACGAAAAAGAAATGCTTACAGATTTCAATTTCTTTTTTTCAAAGATCAATGACAACAAACTAATAAAAGGGAAAATATTTGAAGGCGTTCACTTAATTGAAAAGGATAACATTATTATCGCTGAGGGAGCCGAAATAAAATCCGGTGCTATTTTAGATGCAAGTAAAGGTCCGATATTTATTGATCAAAACGCAACAGTTTTCCCAAACGCCGTTATTGAAGGTCCGGTTTATCTTGGTGAATCAGCTCAAATAAAAAGCTGTGCACGAATCTATGAAAATGTAAGCATTGGGAAAATTTCGAAAGTTGGCGGCGAAGTTGAAGACTCGATAATTCTTCCTTATTCAAACAAACAGCACTCCGGATTTCTGGGACATGCGTACCTCGGAAGCTGGGTTAACCTTGGGGCAGATACTAACTGCAGCGACCTAAAAAATAATTACGGCAATGTTAAAGTTTATGTGAATGGAGAAATTGTAAACAGCGGATCACAGTTTATGGGAGTCATAATGGGCGATCATTCGAAAACAGCTATCAATACAATGTTCAACACAGGCACATCGGTGGGCTTTTCTTGCAATATTTTTGGCGCTGGTTTTCCGGGCAAATATATCCCCTCATTTTCCTGGGGAGGCAGCGACGCGATAACAACTTATGACCTTGAACGAAGTATTGAAACTGCAAAAAGAGTAATGACAAGACGAAATACAACTATGCGTGATGTTGAGGAAAAGTTATTTAGAAAAGTATTTGATATTACCAAAAAAGAAAGACGAAAAAGAGGCTATCCTTATTAATTATGACTCAATTAGAAGAACACACAATCAAAGATTTGTATGATGGCGTTAGAGGATTAGCGGTAAAAATTCTTAACAGAGTAGAACGTACAGATGCCTATCTTGAAAAGCTGCTTGACAACGAAATGAAAAATTCAGAGTTAAGCGGCCAGGATAAAGCACTTCTTTATGAAATCGTACACGGTGTAATTAGGTGGATGGGGCGACTGGATTGGATATTAAATGGGTTTTACAAAGGACAATTTTCAAAAGCTATTCCAAACTTGAAAAACGGATTGCGCGTTGCCCTTTACCAGATTTTATTCTTAGAAAGAGTACCAGACTACGCAGTTGTTAACGAAGCTGTTGAATTTGTAAAAAGGCTTCAAGGGCAAAAATCTGCTGACCTAACGAATGCTATCCTCAGAAATATTATTCGCAGCAAAAATGCCATAAGATATCCTGATCCCGAAGAAGATCTGGTAGGATATCTATGCGCCTATTATTCACATCCATCATGGATGGTAAAAAGATACTTAAACCGCTTCGGAAGAGAATCAACAGAAAAACTTTTAGCGGCAAATAACGAAAAACCGTATCTTACCCTTAAAATAAATGCTATCAAAACAAACCCGGAAGAATTTAAAGGTCTTCTTAATTCTGTAAATCTAAAGTTTGAACAAGGTAAGTATTTGCCCGAATTTTTTCAGTTGCAAAACTTGACTAATATAACCGCTTGGGAATATTTTGCAGATGGTTATTTTAATGTACAGGATGAAAGCGCCGGGCTTGCCTGCCGTTTGTTAGATGCAAAACCTGGAATGAGAGTTTTAGATTTATGTGCTGCTCCCGGCGGAAAGTCTGCATACATTGCAGGTCTTATGCATGACCAAGGAGAAATAGTTGCAATCGACCGTTATGAAGGACGGGTAAGGATAGTTGAAAAGAATTTGCAGCGCCTGAAAATTAAATCTGTAAAAACTATTGTCGCAAATGCTCTGGAATTTAATGACGAAAAGTTTGATCGCATACTAGCGGATGTACCTTGTTCGGGAACCGGAACACTTACTAAAAAACCGGATATTAAATGGAAAAGAGATTTATTGGACTTAAGAAGCATGAATGAACTTCAGTACGATCTATTAAACAAAGCTTCTTCAATGATAAAGCCTGGAGGAGTACTTGTTTATAGCACTTGCTCAATTGAGCCGGAAGAAAATTATGATATAATAAAAAAGTTTCTTGATAATAATCCAAACTTCACACTAGAAAATGCTTCGCTCTATTTTCCCAGTGATTTAGTAGACGAAAACGGATGTATCCAAACTTTCCCCCACATTCATCATATGGACGGAGCTTTTGCCGCAAAATTAATATGTGCTGAGTGAATAATTGAGTCCGAAAGTATTTTATAATAGTTAAAAAAAATCTAAAAGATCATGTTTGCAAAAATATCAGAAGAACTAAAAACAGCAAGAGAAAACGCCGGGCTTTCTACTCAACAGCTCGCAGCAAAAACAAGAATTGATTTGAAATTTATCGAGCAAATTGAGAGTGGCGATTTCATTTTTTTGCCTGAACTTTACGTCAAAGCTTTTGTCAGAGATTATTCAAAGGTTGTGGGACTTGACGAAAAGTTAATGATGAAAAAATATGATGCAGCTAAAAAAGGACAAACTTTTGACGAGGTAGGCGAATCGGAAGTTGATACAAAGAAAGCAAAAACACTCGACGAAGACTCAAAGATCAAAAATAAATTTTATTCTTCGCTTCCTTATACAAGCGAAGAAGAGTTAATGCGCCAGAAGGATGCAGCGATTCAGTATAAAAAGAAAATGATTGTTGCTTCATCAATAGCTGGTCTTCTGATATTTTTTGTAATTGTTTATTTTTCTTTTATTAAAGGAAATTCCGAAATAATAGTTTCGGAAAAACCTTATAGCGAAATTGTAAAAGAAAACGAACAACGGGATAATCTGACTAACCCGCAGCCCCAAGCTAAGGATTCTACTTTTGTTGCATCACCTCCCGATAGTCTGTCACTCTTAATCGAATCAAAGGATACTTCGTGGATAAAAATTCTGCTTGATGGTAAAACCGAAAATGTTTTTACTTTGTTCCCAAATTCTCGAAAGAGTATTAAAGCAAAGAAAAATTATATGCTTACTGTTGGAAACGCGGCTTCAATTAAGTTAACGTTAAACGGCAAACTATTAAATTTTACCGGTAAGAAAAATGAAGTGAAACAAATTTCTATTGATAGCACAGGGTTAAAATTATTAACGACACCTCAAAATTAAATGCCCATAGATATTCACAAAAGAATAGAAACTATTAAAAAGCAAATCCGGGAACATGATTATAAATATTATGTACTCGCCGATCCTTCCATAAGCGATCAAGAGTATGATTTTTTGCTTAAAGAGCTTGAAAAACTTGAATTAGAAAATCCGGATCTAATTACTCCGGATTCTCCTACCCAACGTGTCGGAAAAGATTTAACCAAAGATTTCAAACCGGTATCACATAAAGTTCCGATGCTGAGTTTGGCTAATACGTATAGCGAAGAAGAATTAATAGATTTCGACCGCCGCGTCCGTGACGGCTTGCCTGATGGCGAAAAGATCGAATATGTTGTTGAACCTAAAATTGATGGGGTTTCGGTTTCTTTGAGTTATGTTAACCATTATCTTAAAACGGCTGCTACCCGAGGGGACGGAACTACGGGTGAAGAAATTACCGCAAATGTAAGAACAATTAAATCTGTTCCGCTCAAATTAAATAATTTCAAATCTTTGGAATATAAGCTTGATGATATTGAGGCGCGCGGGGAAATATTTATGAAGATCGCTGATTTTCGTAAGCTGAACGAAGCTCGCGAAAATTCAGGTGAAAAGTTGTTTGCTAATCCCCGTAATTCTTCTGCCGGTACTTTAAAACTTCAAGATCCTAAGGTTGTCGCAAGACGCCCGCTCAATATTTTTTTGTATTTCTTAATCAGCGCAAAAGAGGAATTTGAATCCCAGATTGAAAACTTACAATTATTAAAAATGCTTGGCTTTAATGTTAATCCGGAATATAAACTTTGTAAAAATATTAGTGAAGTTCTTGAAGCATGCAGAAAACTCGAAGAAAAAAGAGATTCACTTAAATATGAAATTGACGGAGCGGTTATTAAGGTAAATTTAATTCGTCATCAAAAAATTTTGGGAAGCATTGCAAAGTCACCCCGTTGGGCTGTTGCATTCAAATTTAAAGCAAAACAGGCAGTTACGAAGTTAAATAAAATTACATGGCAGGTTGGACGCACCGGCGCTATTACTCCTGTAGCCGAACTTGAGCCTGTCTTACTTTCGGGCTCAACAATTAGCAGGGCAACACTTCACAACTTTGATGAAATTATGCGGAAGGATATTCGTGAAGGCGATAAGGTTGTTTTAGAAAAAGGCGGCGATGTAATTCCCAAAATTGTTGCCGTCGTTTTGAATGAAAGGAAATCGAATTCTTTAAAGGTTAAACCTCCTGAAAATTGCCCCGCATGCGGAACTCCTTTATTTAAACCGGAAGAAGAAGTTGCATATTATTGTGAGAATGCAGACTGCCCTGCACAAATCAAAGGGCGGCTTGAACATTTTGCGTCGCGCGGTGCAATGGATATCGAAGGACTTGGAGAAGCACTAATTGATCTTTTCGTTGAAAATAAAATTCTTAATACTTATGCCGATATTTATGATTTGCAAAAGCGCAGAGAAGAATTAATTACAATTGAGCGTCTTGGCGTAAAAAGCGTTGACAATTTATTAGCTTCAATTGAAGAAAGTAAAAAGCAACCATTTGCAAAAGTTCTGTATGCAATTGGGATAAGGTACGTGGGTGCTGGAGCTGCTAAAAAACTTGCCGATTATTTTTTATCGATAGATAAATTAATTTCCTCCGATGAAGAAGAAATCTCGTCCATCCATGAAATTGGTCCAAGCATTAGCCGCAGCGTAAAGAAGTTTTTCTCGGAAGAAGAAAATCTAAAAGTTATTCAACGGCTAAAAAAACACGGGATAAATTTTACTTCGCAAAAGAAAGAAATAAAAGAAAACTTTTTTTTGAACAAAACCTTTGTCCTAACTGGCACTCTCGAAAAATTTTCTCGCGATGAAGCAGCCGAAAAGATAATTTTACTCGGCGGAAAAGTTACTTCAAGTGTTAGTAGAAAAACAGATTGCTTAATTGCGGGGGAAAGCGCAGGTTCAAAATTGGATAAAGCAAAGAGTTTGGGAGTATATGTTTTAACCGGGGTCGAATTTATAAAACTATTGGAAGAAGCCTCAAAGTAATGCTGGAGAAAATCAGAGATAAGGTAGCTATTTTAATTATCAATTATATGTTGAGAAAAAGACAGCTTGCAAAGCAAAATTTTAATGATTTATTCAAAAAGTCGGAATCGTTTTTTTTGATTCTTCCCGAGGATGAGATAGATTATCACAATTCAATCAATGTACTAAAATTTTTCGAAATACATGGTAAGAAATTTACAATATTTACAAACGACTTTAGAATCAGCCCGCTCCCCGCGAAAATTCAAAATAATTCTATTGACTTTGGGATAAAGGAGATATCATTTTTTAGAATCCCTTCGAGACAACTTACCAATAAATTGTCTGCTATAAGCATGGACGTAGTTATTGATCTTAACAGAAAAAAAAGTTTATTTCATAGCTGTGTTGCAAATCTTGTTAATGCAAAAGTCCGAATCGGATTTGAAAAGAATTATTCCGATAAGTTCTATAATTTACAGTTTGCCAATAGCGAAGAAAATCCTGAAGTTATTTACAAGAATTTCTTAAATTGTTTACAAATGTTTTAAGGGAAAACCATGAACTTCGAGACTAAAAGAATTGATGACATTACAATTTTTAAGCTTAATGAAAAGAGACTTGATACGAGTATCTCCGGTTTGGTCAAAGGAGAATTTACTTTGTTATTAAAAGTTCAAAATGTGACAAAACTAATTGTGGATTTAAGCGATGTAGAATCGTGCGACAGTTCAGGATTAAGCGCACTTCTTGTTGCAAATAGAATTTTAGAATCAATGGGAGGCAGTTTAAGAATATCGGCTCCATCGGAAAAAGTTAGTACCTTAATTAAAATAACTCATCTTGACCGTGTACTAACTGTAAGGGAAAATACTGAGATCGCTTTTGAAGAACTAAAAAATCAAAAGGAATTTTAACTAAAACCTTCAAGGTTTTACATCAGAGATAATAAGCTGCCTTTTCATAAAAAGAAGGATTTATATAAAATAGAAAAGGCATCAGAAAGAATTATTTATAGAAATTGAACAAAAAATATTAAAAACAAAAACCTTTGGGGCTTTACAATTGTAACATGGGCTATTTATATGAATTTAGCACTTTCATATAGTTCGCTCTTTCAAATTGTGATGGATCGGCAACACTCTTGTAGCTCATGCTTCCTCTCATTTGATCAATCGATTCGTATTCATTAGTTTCCATCCAATAAACTAATTGAGTAGTAACATCTGAAATATGGTTGATCCCATACTTCAACAAGCTTGAAAGCATTTGCGTTACCTTTGCTCCAGCCATAATCATTTTTAAGACATCTTTTTCATTGTAAATACCGCTGGTTGCCGCTAAATCTGCATTTATTCTACCGTATAAAATTGCAATCCATCTAAGTGGAAGACGCATATCCATCGGAGTGCTTAAAAGAACATTCGGCACTACTTCTAATCTTTCTAAATCAATATCCGGCTGATAAAATCTATTAAACAATACTAAACCATCGGCGCCGGCTTTGCTAATTTGATCAGCCATATACGCAACCGAACTAAAGAAAGGTCCTAGTTTCACTGCAACTGGAATAGAAACAGACGCTTTGACAGCTTTCACTATTTCGATATAATTCTTTTCAATATCCTGACTTGAAGTTTTGACGTCTGAAGCTAGCCTGTAAATATTTAGTTCAAGAGCGTCGGCACCTGCTTCCTGAATTTTTTTTGCATATTCAACCCATCCGCCGAGAGACTTTCCATTTAAGCTCGCGATGATTGGAATATTAACAGCGTCTTTCGCCTTGCTAATGTGTTCCAAATATTCTTCCGGGCCAATTCTGAAATCCGGAGATTGAGGAAAGTAAGAAAGCGCTTCGGCATTGCTTTCTGTATGTGAGGTTTCATGATGATAAAACTCTAAAGATTCATTTTCAATTTGTTCTTCAAAAATGGAATATATAACCGCGGCACCAGCACCGGAGTCTTCCATTAGTTTAATATTTCCAATGTCTGCAGAAAGCGGTCCTGCCGAAGGTACTATTGGACTTGATAGGTTTAACCCTAAATAAGTTGTTGTAATATCCATAATTAATCTCGCCTATATTTTATGATTCGCTCTTATCCCGTTTAAGTACAAACGGGATAAGAGGAACCTAATTTAATGTTTATTTTTTAATTTCTTCTTTTGAAGTTGCAGCAAGCTGCTCATATACTTTCCACTTATCTAATACGTCCTGCTGCGCATGTACGATTAGCTTTTCGGCTTCCTCGGGATCAGATTTGGTAAGCATTTTATATCGTGTTTCCATGTAAGCGTAATCTTTCAGCGGAATTTTTGGTGCCTTAGACTCAAGCTTGAATGGATTTTTACCTTCCGTTGTTAAATCGGGATTAAAGCGGTACAACTGCCAATGACCTGAATCCACAGCAGCTTTTTGATTTTGCATCCCTTTTGCCATATCGATTCCGTGGGCGATGCAATGGCTGTATGCAATTATCAAAGAAGGACCGTTATAAGCTTCAGCTTCAATAAATGCTTTAACCGTTTGAGCATCACTCGCGCCCATAGCAACTTTCGCAACGTAAACATTTCCGTACGCCATTGCCATCAAGCCAAGATCTTTTTTAGCCATCGGCTTTCCACCCGCTGCAAATTTTGCAACCGCTCCGCGTGGCGTTGATTTTGACATCTGCCCGCCGGTGTTTGAATAAACTTCAGTGTCAAGCACAAGAATATTAACATTTTTGCCCGATGCAAGCACATGGTCCAATCCGCCGTAACCAATGTCGTAAGCCCATCCATCGCCGCCCATTATCCAGACAGACTTTTTAACAAGGTAATCTGCCAAGCTTTGAAGATGTTTAAGGTCATTTGATTTATCGTTGCCTCCAGCTTTCAGAAGATCATTCAGCTTTTGCTTTAAGATTTCCACTCTTTCTCTTTGAGCGTAAATTCCGGTTTCATCTTTTTGATCTGCATTTAATATTTCTTCAACTAATTCAGCGCTGATCTCAGAAGATAATTTCTTAAGTAGATTTGTAGCCTGTCCTGTATGTTTGTCAATTGCTAAACGGAATCCCAATCCAAATTCTGCATTATCTTCAAACAAGGAATTTGACCATGCAGGTCCTCTTCCTTCTTTGTTTGAAGCCCAAGGAGTTGTTGGTAAATTCCCGCCGTATATCGATGAGCAGCCTGTGGCATTTGCAATAACCGATCTGTCACCGAATAATTGGCTTACCAATTTAACATAAGGTGTCTCTCCGCAGCCGGAGCAAGCGCCGGAAAATTCAAACAATGGCTGTAAAAATTGTGAATCTTTTATCGCAGATGTTGCTACCAATCTTCTATCAACTTCAGGCAGCGTTAAGAAGTAATCCCAGTTAGCTCTCTCTTGTTCTTTAAGCGGCAACTGCGGCATCATGTTGATTGCTTTCAGCTTTGTCTCCTTTTTATTCTTTGCAGGACAAATATCAACGCAAATTCCGCAGCCGGTGCAATCTTCAACAGCAACCTGAATTGTATATGCTAAATTATCACCATAATCTTTTCCTTTGAACTTCATATGCTTAAATGTCGCCGGAGCATTTGCCAAAAGTTTTTCATCATAAATTTTCACTCGGATTGTAGCATGAGGACATACTGCTACGCACTTGTTGCATTGGATACAAACTTCAGGATCAAACACCGGAACTTCGAGCGCAATATTTCTCTTTTCCCATTGAGCTGTCCCGGTCGGATATGTCCCGTCAACAGGCATTTTGCTGACCGGAATGAGATCACCTTTCCCGGCTATCATTGGTGCAAGTACATTTTTAACAAACTCAGGCGCACTATCTGAAACCGGAGGAAGAAATTGATGTTTGCTCGTTACACTTGAAGGAATTTCAACTTCAAATAAATTAGCAAGCGTTTGATCAACAGCGTTGAAGTTCATCTGAACAATCTTATCGCCTTTTGCTCCGTAAGTCTTTTTGATTGTATTTTTTATCATTTCAATTGCTTCAGCCTTAGGAAGAATTTTTGAAATGGCAAAGAAGCAAGTCTGCATTATTGTATTTATTCTTTGTCCCATTCCTGTATCAGCAGCAACTTTGTAAGCATCAATTACATAGAACTTCATTTTCTTCGTAATCAAATCCTGTTGAATTTTTTCAGGAAGAGAATCCCACACATCTTCTTTAGGAATTATTGTATTCAACAAAAATGTAGCGCCCTCAACTCCATCTTCAAGAAGATCCATTTTTTCTAAGAATGTAGGCTGGTGACATGCAATGAAATTTGCTTTGTCTACAAGATAGGTCGATTTTATTTCTTTCGGTCCGAATCTTAAGTGAGATATTGTAGTGGAACCGGATTTTTTAGAATCATAAACGAAGTAACCCTGAGCATAAAAGTTTGTTCCTTCGCCTATAATCTTAATTGAATTTTTGTTAGCACCCACCGTTCCGTCTGCGCCAAGACCGTAAAACTTTCCTCTGAACGTTTCCGGAGCTTCAACATTAAAAGAAGGATCAAATTCTAAGCTTGTATTAGTAACATCGTCGTTAATACCTACTGTGAAATGATTTTTCGGTTTATCTTTTTTATCCGGGTTAAGTCCTTTAGACATATTTTCAAAAACAGTCTTTACCATTGCCGGAGTAAATTCTTTTGAAGATAAGCCGTATCTACCACCAACAATTTTGGGATAAGCAAACGGAAGATCACCGTTATTGAACCTCTCTGATATAGCGTTTACTACATCAAGATAAAGAGGCTCACCCGGTGCGCCTGGCTCCTTGGTTCTGTCTAATACGGAAATTATTTTTGTTGTTTTAGGAAGCGCATTAATAAAATGATCGATTGAGAAAGGCCTGTATAATCTTACTTTTAGAACGCCGACCTTTTCTCCCTTGGAAATTAAATAGTCAATTGTCTCTTCAACAGCGCCTGCTCCCGAACCCATTATTATGATAACTCTTTCAGCATCCGGTGCGCCAACATAATCAAATAAATGATATTGCCTTCCAACGATTTTTGCAAATTTGTCCATCTGCTTTTGTACAATTTCCGGGCAATCATTATAATATTTATTTACCGTCTCTCTTCCCTGGAAATAAACATCCGGATTCTGAGCCGTCCCACGCAATACCGGGTGTTCCGGATTTAATGCCCGTTTACGATGTTCAAATACAAGCTCATCGTCAATCATATTACGAATATCTTCTGATGTTAATTGCTCGATCTTCATTACTTCGTGCGAAGTTCTAAAACCATCGAAGAAATGCAAAAACGGAATGCGTGCTTCAAGCGTTGCAGCCTGGGCAATCAATGCGCAATCCATAACTTCCTGAACTGAGTTTGATGCAAGCATTGCAAACCCGGTTGAGCGGGTAGACATTACATCACTGTGATCTCCGAAAATCGAAAGAGCTTGAGCCGCAAGCGATCTTGCCGAAACATGAAAAACCGTTGAGGTTAATTCGCCTGCTATCTTAAACATGTTTGGTATCATTAAGAGCAAACCCTGCGAAGCAGTAAATGTTGTTGTAAGAGCGCCGTTCTGTAATGCTCCGTGAACGCTTCCGGAAGCTCCACCTTCGCTTTGAAGTTCACTAACCGAGGGTATTTCATCCCATATATTCTTTTTGCCGACAGCCGACCATGCGTCGCACCATTCACCCATGTTTGACGAAGGAGTTATCGGATAAATTGCTATTACTTCATTTGTTTGATATGCCACATAAGCCGCTGCTTCGTTGCCATCAATTGTTACTTTTTTCCTGTCCATCTTCTTTCCAATTGTTTTGATTAAATTTGATCTATTTGAGATGATTAGTTAGTCTAAAATTATACCAATTCTTTTAAGCCAAAATGGTACTTTTTCGTGATTATTTTATCAAAAAAGGTAAAAGGGAAGACTGCAATTAGTCGATTTTCTTAATCTTGGGAATAGCTATTAAATTCTGTCCTTGCTCAAAAAAAACTCTTTGAAATAACAGAAAATATAAGCCAATTCCACTACACCAATTTCTCAAGAATTAAATAATGCGACTTAAAGTCACCTCAAAAAACCCTTTTATAAAATCAAGAGGAATAATGATATTTAAGCAAATTTCGCACTATTACACTATTTCATTCTTCCATCATCCTTAAAGTCACTCGTCACTTGTTACTCTCTCCCTCGTCGGACCATTTTTGTCACACTTTACTCTTTTTTCCCTCTGTTTTTTGACTAAATTTTCCCAATCTCTACCAGGCCTGTAACAAGCCTCCACCAAGCCTATAATTCTCACCTAAAAATTGCAGAAAAAATAGTGTGACAAAAATGACAAAGTCACCTTCACTACAAGAATTATTAAACGGATTTATTAAGATAATTTTATCCTTACATCTACCGCATAAATGGTATTGTGCTCGGAAATAATGACCGGGTTAAAATCGAACTCTAAAATTGAAGGATTATCCACCATCATTTGAGCGGCTGATTTGATTATTTCCTTTATTTTAGTTTTATCGATAGCCGTTTCTCCTCTAACACCGTCAAGAAGCTTTCCCATTTTTGTTGTGGCAATTAATTCCTCAATATCGTCTTCGTTAAGGTAAGCAGATTTAATTGCCGTATCGTTATAAATTTCCACATATTTTCCTCCACTGCCAAACATAATCATTGGTCCAAAAGCCGGATCTCTAAAACCCCCGATCAATATTTCAAAGCGTGGTTTGATGTATGGTTGAATAAGAAATTCATCCAGGTCAATTCCGTTAGTCTTAAAGTTTTCAAGTATTTCCATTTCGGCTTCAAGAAGTTGGTTTATATTCTTGATATTTACCTTAACTGCATTTATCTCTGACTTGTGCACAAGTTCTTTTGAAATCCCCTTTAAGACTATCGGGAAAGTAAAATCTTCGATATGCTTGTTAATTTTACCGGCTGAGATAATTGTTGAACTGACAATCGGTATGTTATAATGTTTCAACATTAAGTTTATTAAATCATTCGATACGAAAGAAGATTTTTTGGTTAGATTGAAACCGAAATTTTGAGGCGGCAAAATCTCGTGGTGAACTTTATTTTTATTTAAGTAAAACAAAATGTTGGAAATAACTTCCGCCGGTTCTTCGGGATTTCTAAATAAAGGTTTTTTATAGATTGAATTTGCCCGGTAATTCTCCCAAAATTCAGGCAGCGGCATGACAACTTGAAAAATAGGCTTGATGTTTTCAATACTGTTAACAGCTTCTATTACTGCCATCGGAGAAACCATAACAGGCTCGACAAAAATTGAAATTACCGCATCAACATTTTCGTCGGACAATAAAATTTCATTTACAGATTTATAGTGTTCAGCCGTGCCTCCCGGAAGAAGGTCTACCGGATTATTTACGCTCCCTTCCTGATGAACGATTGTCCTTAACTTATTTTTTGTCTCCTCATTTAATTTTGAGAGCGTTAAGTTCTTTTCTCCAAGCGCATCTACTGCCAATATTGCCGGACCGCCGGCGTTTGTTACAACGGCAATTCTATTACCTAAAGGAGGCGGAAAATTCTCAAACCCTTTTGATGTATTAAATAGGCCCGCAAGCGTGTTGACGCGGATAATTCCAAACTGATTCAATACGGCATCTACAACTCTATCGCTTGTTCCGATTGCGCCTGTGTGAGACGATGCAGCTTTTATTCCCTCGGTAGTTCTTCCTGCTTTAAGAATAATAACCGGCTTAGAATTAATTTCTTTAGATATTATTTTAAGGAATGATTCTCCGTCAGTAAAACTTTCTAAATAAAGAGCGATAGTTTTTATATTATCATCCGACTGCCAGAATTCCAAAAGATCATTTTCGCAAATATCTGCCTTATTTCCGACGCTAATAAAATGTCCGAATTTAATATCTGTTTCCCGAAGTGAATTTAGTACAGCCGCTCCGATTGCTCCGCTTTGCGAAAGAAAAGCAGTACAGCCGGTTTCCGGTTTTTCTGCGACAAAAGTAGCATTAAGTTTTATATCCTTAAAAGTGTTTATTACTCCCATGCAATTTGGTCCTACCAACCTCGCACCCGATGCTCTAACCTTTTCAATAATTTTTTGTTCAGATTCAGCACCTTCCACGCCGACTTCCTTAAAACCGGCTGTAATCAGAATTATACTCTTAATATTTTTTAGTAAAATTTTATCAAGGGAATCGTCGACAAATTGTTTTGGAACAACTATGATGGCAAGATCAACTCCATCAGGTAATTCCGGAATGGATTTATAGCATTTATAACCGGGCAAAAAATCCACATTCGGATTTACGGGATAAATTTCACCAACAAATCCATAATTTTTAATCGACCTCAAAAGCTCGTAACCAATGCTTTTTTCCTTCTGGGAAGCGCCCACAACTGTGATTTTAGAAGGATAGAAAAAATTTTTAATCTCAGCATTCATCAGTAATTCTCCTAAGCTTTTTAGTAATTTTGGGATGAGAATATTTTAATTGAAAATATTAAATAAACCTGTTAGATTAATTTATGAATTTTGAACCAATTCTATTCCATCCTTTTGGCTAAAAAATATTTGAGAGCATTTTCAAAAAGAAAAATATAAGCCAAAAATGTCGCTATTTAAAATATTGATGAACTTAGGGGGGTGTGCGACAAAAAAATTACAAATTTTGGAAATATAGAATAAATGATTATATTCCTTCTGTAAAAACACAGAAGGAGTGCTATGAAACTAAAAGAACTACAAAGACGCAGATCGGAAATTCAAGTAGCCATGAATGAGATAGGCATAATGCGAAGCGGAAGTCTAAGCATCCGTTATCAGAAATGCGGTAAAGCTAAATGTATCTGTAAAAGCAAAGGGCATCCGGGACATGGTCCGGTATACTCATACAGCATAAAGGACGAACGGATAAACAAGACGGTAATAAGGAGTTATCCGCCTGGTCCAAAGTTAGAGAAACTTCAGCAAGAGATAGAGAATTATCATCGTTACAAAGAACTTAACAAAGAATATATTTTGATAAATAATGAGATAAGCAAAGTCACAGAGATGGAAAATGAAAATAAGGATATAGCAAAAGAATTAAAAAAAAACTCATTGAAGACGTAACGCTTTTAGCACAGAAACAGATAGAATCTCTGATGATAAGGCTATTGTCCGAAGGATCCTGTGGAAAAGAAACTAATTTAGAATCGCAAGAGATATATATGCGAGCGCAGATGTTGGATCTTGGTAGAAAGATAATAGAAAAAGTTCTGGCGGAAATAGAAGTAGAAACAACCGGTAAATTTGCAGAAGAACGGAAGTATAAATTATATGGATACCGAAGCAGGAAATTATTGACTTTATTAGGTATAGTAGAAATAAAGCGAAAATATTATTATAATCAGCAAGAACATAAGAGCCGAATTCCTTTTGATGAAAAGCTTGGCATAATGGAAAGTTCATATAGTTGCGGGATACAAAAAGTAGTATCAAGAGTTGGAGCCTATATGCCATTCGATACAAGTGGTCAGCAGTTAAGAGAATTGACGGGAATAATAATAGATGCCAAAACAGTAGAAAGAATAACAAAACAATTAGGGACAGAAGTCCAGAGGTATAATCAGGGAGAAGATAAACGAATGCCGGACAGAGCAGAAATAAGTAAACAGACAATGTATTTGTGTATGGATGGAACATGCGTACCGATGAACAAAGAAGCATTAAGAGGTAGAAAAGGAAAGCAAACAGAAGAAGCAAAAACACGGGAAGTAAAGCTTGGTTGTATATTTACACAGATAGGAGTTAACCCGGAGGGATATCCGGTACGTGAAGCTGAATCAACAACGTATGTGGGAGGAATAATTAATGCGGAAACATTTGGGAGGCAAATCTACGATGAGTCAAATAATCGAAGAGCCGAACAAGCAAGAAGGTTATGTATTATAGGGGATGGTGCGGCATGGATATGGAATATAGCAGAGGAATATTTTCCGGGAGCGACTCAAATCGTTGATTTATACCATGCAAGAGAACATTACTGGAATGTAGCGCGATCGTTCTTTTATGAAGGCTCTAAAATGCTTTATATATGGACAGAAAAACGGAAAAAGGAATTAGATGAGGGAAATGTGAGCAAAGTAATTAAAGCAATCAAAGGCTTAAAATCAAAAACAGAGTCACAGCGTTCAGTTGTTGAAAGGGAGATAGCTTACTTTAATAAACATAAGTACCGCATGAGGTATAATTATTTCAGAAAAAATAAATTTTTTGTTGGCTCTGGAGTCTTGGAAGCAGGTTGTAAATCAGTAATAGGACAAAGGTTAAAACAATCCGGAATGCACTGGTCGTTAGAAGGTGCAGATAGCGTTATTGCGCTGCGTTGCTGTATGTATAGCAATCAATGGGAAGATTTTTGGGAAAAACGGGCAGCTTAGCGATATTTGAAATAATTTTTCTGTCGCACACCC
>JAKBMG010000117.1:0-14057 GCA_021831685.1 Bacteroidota bacterium
ACAAACCTGGCTTTCGTTTGTAGATTTGTTTGTAATCCCACCGCCAGTCGACAAATCGTGTTTCGAAGCTACGATTGTTTGAGCGAATGAGGCAGCGCTAAAAAATGCTAAAAACGCTGCAAGAATTAGTTTTTGTTTCATTGTATCACCTTTTGTTGTTTGTTATAAGATAACTGAATAGTTTTTATTTAATGAACTATTCATTGTTGTATTTAATTAATTGAAATAACTGAACTCTCTTATTCGCAGCGTCAACTATATAAATTCTATCTTTGTTATCAATACTTATTCCTGCAGGCAGCCAAAAGTTTCCCGGTTCTTTGCCCAAGCTTCCTACGTGCATAAGCAGCTTCCCTTCTTTATTAAATATCTGGAAGTTGTTAAAAGCCGCATCTACCACATAAATGTTTCCTTCACTGTCTATTGCTATTCCTTTCGGTCGTGTAAATTGCCCGAACGCATCGCCGAGAGAACCAAATTTCCATAAGTATTTACCTTCTGCATCAAAAACTTCAACTCTGGCATTGATAGTGTCGACTACATAAATTTTTCCTTCTTTATCAATAGTGATATTTGTCGGGAAGTTGAATTCGCCGTCTTCTATTCCTCTCTTTCCAAATTCAAAAAGGAATTTTCCATCAAGCGAATAGACTTTCACCTTGTGGGCTTTAGAATCAATTACATAAAGCCGTCTGCGGATATTATCTATCGCTATACCTGCGGGATTTTCCATTTCGTCTTTTCCGCCTATCGATAATATCATTTCACCTTTTGGATTAAAAACTAAAACAGCTTTTTGAATAACATCGGCTACATAAATATTACCAGCCGAATCGGCTGCGATTCCCAGAGGCATTGCAACCGATCCAAACGATGAGCTTCCTATGAACGACAACTTAGAGTTCTTCAAATCGAAGACAAAGACTCTGCCGCTGCTGCTTTCGGTTACATAAACTTTTTCGTCGTTTGTTGCCACAACACCGTACGGTTTCTGAAGAGCATCACTTTTTTCTTCTCCTAATAAAGTTTCCAGTATCTTTGACTCACTTCCTTCAATTGACTTGCGGTCAGAAAGACTTCGTAAATATTTAATTCTTGGCTTTTCAGGCGGAAGAGGCCAAACCAATTCCTTTTCCTCTTTCAAGGCTTTCTCTGAAGCAGAGCATTGCAAAAAGCTGATGAGCGAAAGAAAAAACAAAGCCACATGGGTAACAGATAAAAACCTTTTTACAGCTTTTTTTGTTCCGATTTTTTTTTGATAAACTACCATTTTCATTTTACACCACTACTTATTATGACAACTTTGACACAAAGCGAAATACCCATCGGCGGAAGAAAGTATCGACTTAAATTCAGAGAAATGAGGGTTATGACAGCTTACGCAATTTAATTCCCGCTTCGGGTTACGCTGATCTTTTCTATTCTGAAATGGATGAAAGATTACCGGATGATTTCCATCATTCTTATCATCGTGACAAGCCAGGCAGATTTGATTTGTAGAATTTCTTAATTGGAATTCATGCTTTGATGCGTGCGGGCTGTGGCAGATTGTACACTTTCCAGATACTACCGGCGCATGAACGAATTTCTTTTTAGCGATTCCTTCTTTTATATCATCATGACACTCAAAACATACTTCCGATTCTTTTTCAACTTCAAACTTTGGTTTGAAGCCGGATGACGTTTGTTGATTATGGCAAGTCTCACATTGTCCGGCATCTACCGGTCCATGTACAAAATTCTCCTTATACATCGAACCATGACAAGATTGACAAGTAGATGGGGAAATAACCGACGATTTCCTCTCGTTCTCATTTTCATGGCAGGAGAAACATCTTGTATCGTTCTCTGCAATGTGAAAAATACTTTTACTGTATTCATCCGGGGCTTTCTTGCTTTCAATCTCCAATTGATAATACACGTTGAGCGAATCACTTATTAACTTGCCTTCCTTTGTTTCTAATTCATAATGAATTGCATTTTTTCCCGGTTCTAAACTTAACGGGATTGAAATGATATCGTTTTGACAATAATTTTTTCTCTTCCCAAAATTATTTACCTCAACCGGCAGCCAGCCCAAAACCTTTACGCTTGCAAGAAGAGCATTTTGCTCTCTTAATATTTTGATCGAAGCTAAGGAGGTATCCTTTAACAGAATTCCCTTTGCCCCAGCTTGTTTTTCAAACGGGAATGAATCTTCTTTATTTATCAGAGGTTGATGGAACGGTTCAGCTGAAACAGAAATCTTTCCTATTATAAGATTTGGCGGGAGAATCGCAGCAACTTTTTCGTTATTTGACTTCCTTGCAGAGGGCGAAGATAGATCAACCACCATGGTGGTATCCCACGGGTTGAAGACCTTGAAGCTTTTTATCTGCAGTGTATCTACCTGAATAACAAACAAAAACCGGTCTTCTTCTACTTTAGACAGCTTGGTGTTGGGATGAATTACTCTATACGGTTGTTTGTCTAATTTGTCGTTAGTAGTAAAGTTTAAAAGAAAAATTACGATAATAGAAACAGGAATAAATTTTCGCAACATAAAGTAAATCGTCACTCATTTTTATAATCCTTTACCTAAGCTCAATACTTGTGCCATGAAAATCATTAACATTTTAGCGAAATTTAATAAGTCATGTGACGCATGCTTGGATTTTAATAGCCCCGCCCTTCAGAGCCTGTGTGAAAATTCAGAAGTGATGAATAAATATTCTAATTATGGTTTTAGAATATGACTACATTAATATGTCTTTTTATTGCCCCGACATTTATGTCGGGTTGAAATGAATTCCAATAAATTCCGGGCTTCAGCCCCATTTGTGCTATTTATGTGGCTAAAGCCATAATTATCTTTTTTACACTAATCCCCGCCATAAATGGCGGGGCAATTGATGAATAAATTTTAAGTAATAAAAACTAAAATGGCTTATTTAATAATACTAATATTTATTCTTTGAAAACTAATTTTCACACAGGCTCTGAAGGGCGGGGCTATTAAAGAATTAACTCTGTGTAGGGCGACTTAATGAATATGAACTTGTTTGATTAGAGTTGCGGAATATTCCCCAGACAATTGGGGAATATTCCACAGTTAATGGTATTCGTAACACAGATCTGCCGATAGAGACTGTTGCAGAACTGATGTAGTTGTCATTGTTAGACTCCCGCAAACGGGATAAACTCCGGAAGAAATCTCTTTTGTACTGAATTCAAAAGATTTCTCAGTCGAAGACTCCTTCGAAATGTCTATTTCTGAGTTCTGCAACAGTCTCTGCCGGCAGGCAAGCTTCAGTATGGTGAGAAATAAAATAATTTTAATTTAGAAAGGGGGAGTTTTCTTTTTAATCAGAAGTGATACGGAATGAACCATTTCAGAAAGGTTCAACGGTTTTTCAACAAACAAGTTTACGTCAAGTTCATCGGCTTTATACCTGCTGTTGTCATCGCCAAAAGCAGTAATTATTATGGTTTTAATTAAAGGATTTTTATTTCGAGCTTCCATAATTACATTGAATCCATCGCTCTCGTCTAATTTTAAATCGGCAATCAAGACATCAAAATTGCGCGAATAGATTTCTCTAATTCCATCTTTAAATGAAGTAGCGGTAATAACTTCAAATCCTTTATTCATTAAAGCGCTTCGCAGAGACCAGCAGATCAGCGTTTCATCGTCTACCACCAAAACGCATGGCTTCTGGACGGAATTGTTAAAGTGATTAATTCCTTGATTTGATTCGATCATTAGATTCATAGTTAATTATAGGGACAATTCATGTGCCACAAACCGGTCCTTAATCAGGTTCATTACTGCTTTTACTTTGAATTCCTAATTTCTTCATTTTATAACGGAGCTGGTCCCGGCTTATCTGCAACAATTTTGCAGCTTGGGATTGATTAAAATTAGTTTTCGTTAATGCATCAAACACTGCGTTTCTTTCTATCTGGCTAAAAGTTAAACTTTTATTATTGTTAGTTGTTGAATATCCGACGTTTTCTTTTCTACTTAATGTATGAAGGTGACCGAGTTCAACATGGTGGGAAAAGATATAATCTCCTTCATCGAGTAGAACAGCCCGTTCAATCACATTCCTTAACTCGCGAACGTTGCCGGGCCAGTTGTATCTAAGAAAAAGTTCTTTCGTTTCATCAGACAGACTTTTGAAGTTTTTTCTAAATATTCTATTAAATTCCTGCAGGAAGTACTGAGCCAGAAGTAAAATATCGTTTCCTCTTTCTCTTAACGGCGGAACATTAAGATAAACTACATTCAGACGATAAAATAAATCGGCTCTAAATTTACCCTCTGCAACTTTCTGTACAAGAGGCTGGTTTGTTGCAGCCATAATTCTTACATCCACGGAAATTTCGGACGAGCCGCCTACTCTCTTAAATGATTTTTGATCGAGTACCCTAAGCAGTTTAACCTGCAAGTTGGGTGAAATATCTCCAATCTCATCTAAAAAAATTGAACCTTCGTCTGCAAGTTCAAATATTCCTTTCTTAAGATTCTTAGCATCGGTAAAAGCTCCTTTCTGATGACCGAACAATTCGCTCTCGATCAATGATTCGGTAAGCGAAGCACAATTTACAGCCATAAAACATTTATCTTTTCTTTCGCTCAAAGCATGAATTGTTCTTATTACTAATTCCTTACCAACACCGCTTTCGCCGGTAACAAGCACGGTTGATGAATCGCTGGTAGCAATTTTATTCATCATATTAAATAATTTTTTCATCACAGGTGAATTGCCAATGATAGCAAGATTACCGAATTGCTTCTTTTGCTCTTCTCTTAACAGAACAATTTGTCTCTTGAGACGAACAGACTCTAGAGACTTTTCAACAATTATTTTCAGTTCGTCAAAGTTAATCGGCTTTGTAATATAATCAAAAGCGCCGAGCTTCATTGCTTGAACCGCAATGCTCGAACTGTCGACTGCACTTAACATAATGATAGGATTATCGAAAGACATCTCTCTTAATTTTTGAATGAATTCTATACCGGTTCCGTCAGGCAGGAGCTGGTCTAAAATAATTAAATCGGGCTCGTGTTCTGAAACCATTTTTAAACCAATTTTAACGGTTTCCGCTTCTAAAACGTTAAAAGATTCATTCTGCAAATTTTGCTTAAGTGACCATCGTATTAACTTTTCGTCATCAACAACAAGTACTGTTTCTGATCTCATAGTTCCATCGTATTTTGATTAAGAGGCAAAGAGATTTTCACTTTGGTGCCTTTACCCGGTTCGCTTTTAATTTGAATACTGCCGTTGTGCTGTTCGATTATTCTTTTAGAAATAGCTAAACCAAGTCCCGTGCCCTTATGCTTTGTAGTAAAGAAAGGTTTAAAAAGCAAAGACAGCGCTTCAGGTTTTATCCCTTGTCCGCTGTCGATTACTTCTATCTCAATTGACTTTTCTTTTTTCTTGACAACTACATCCAAAGTTCCCTCGTTATCTATCGCCTGCACCGCGTTCAACATCAAGTTAAACAGCACTTGCTGCAGTTGATTCCTGTCTGCTGATATAATTAAGGATTCGTCATCAAGTACAACATTATAGTTTATTTTCTTCTTCTGCTGCAACGGAGTAATGAGAAATAAAGTTTTATCAATAAGTAGTTTTATTTCCACATCTTCAAACACAGGCGGTTTTGGTTTAGCATAACTTAATAGATCATTTACTGCGTTATTAACTCTTTGAAGTTGAGACATCATCTCCTTAATAATTTCTTTCTTCCCGTCTCCATTTTGAACCTCGGCATAAAAAATCTCCAGCGCACCCATCACGCCTGAGATGGGATTCTTGATTTCATGGGCAAGACTGGCTGCCATTTCGCCGGTTGTAAACATCCGGTCCGCCTGTTCAAGCTGCTTTTGATGGACTTCATTCAGCTTGATTTTACTTTCGTTCAGCCGGTTTACCAGCTTATTAAAAGCCTTCTCAAGATCAGATACTTCATCGTTTCTTTTGGATTCTCCTAGTAGAGAGAATTGCATATCATCATAAGTTTTAGAACCGTTAACAGCGATTCCAATATTGTTCATGTGCCGCTTTAATCTATTGATCGGTTTAATAACAATATAATAAAGAGCCAATATTATAGTAATTCCAACGCTGATTACAATCAGAAGCGTAAGTAAGATGTTTAAGGATCGATGTTCCTTAGCCACTTTTAAAAGATTATCCACCGATGCCTTAACAACATAGTACCCCAAGATTTTGTCAGAGCTTGAATGGCAAGAGATACATGCGGGTTTGTTGAAAATAGGTTTTATGATGTATTGATAATGATGCCCATCCTCCTTAGCAGAGAAGAAACTTTCTTTTGAGATAGTGCTTACATTAGGCAGATTAGCTGCCTTAAATTCTTTCCCAATGTCCTTATCGGTCGCTCGAACAGCAATAATGCCATCTTTATCTAATATTATTACATCTTTAATTTGAGGAGAAACCAATGTCAGCTTTGCCACAGTAGATACTATCTCATTTCTTCCTTCGAGCATCAGATGCTCCAGGATTCCCTCTCCGAATTCAGCCATCCCTTCTACTTTCGCCTGAGTCTGCTCTTTAAGCATCTTATACCCGGTAAAATGAGCCAGCAGTGCAAAACAAGCGCTGAAAAGCAATAAGACACCTATGACAATTAGGACAACTTTTCTACCTAAACCAAATTTGTGTCTTAACATTGCAACCACTTAAAATAACTATACAATCTGTAGCTAGCACCATTTTAATACTCTGGAAAAATTACTGAATCAAATTTACAATCATATTTTATTAAATGGAACTAATCTTGTGATAGAAACACACTCCGCTTGACAATATTGCTTGTTGCCGATTGGAGGTTGGTTGTTGAATTGAATTTGGTACGTCCCAGCTTGTTTTTCTTCATTAACAAGCGTGGCTACTTCCCTGCCAAGAATATCATAAACTTTTAGCTGCACCAAACCGGATTTTGGTATTTGTTATTTCATAAATATCGTACTTGATTGCCGCATAAAGTAAATCAGATGAAGGCTTTTTATAAATTCCTACAATTGTTGAATCCAAAGTTTTATAAACGTTAAAAGTATTTCCGTAATCTGTCGAAATAAGAATTTTATTTCCATCTGCTAAATAAATTGTGCCGGAAGTTGAATCGTCTACTGAAAGAAAAAGATTATTCGTGCTTGAGTATTTCTTTGACCAACTATTAGCTTCGCCTTTGTTGCTGGATACAGAAAAATAATTCTTACCGTTAGAATAATAAAGCATATATATATATGAAGTGTATCCTTATCGTAGAAGAATTTTGGCGTTACGACTATCCCTTCTGAAAAAGTAGTATCTACAACACTAAATGATTTTCCGCCATCGTCGGATTTACTAAGCAATAATTTTTTGTCCATAACGAAAACTTCATTGTCATTAAAAGGAGAAAGCGAAACCAATTTATAATAAAAATATGAGGTGTCTATAATGAACCAATTTCTTCCGCCGTCGTTACTTTTAAGAAGATATTCTGAATTTGAATACAGGATACTGTCGTTCTGTTGTGATATTTCAATTCTATTGTCGAAAGCCAAAAAAAACATACGGATATTCTCAGTACTATCGTCAAATCTCTCTACAAAGCCCGCACAATCCATTCCGCAGCTATTGCCTGTATAAATATATTTAGAAGGATCGTTATGCCAGAATGCATAATCGAAAACACTTTTTCCAAAAGAAAAGATATAGTTACCGCTTCCGCCAGCAAATAAAAATTCACGTTCTATTCCACTGGATAAATCCAAATGGAACACACTGTTTTCGAAAGAATAATTTATATTGTCGCCGCTGTACTAATATTGCCGGTAGAATAAGTGTGTGTTTCCGTTTTTGTCTATCAATCCCATCAATTCTGAAAAGGTATAATTCGGAGTTTGTGAGGATAACGTAACTGAAAATGCCGTTACAAAGAATAAGAATATCCGCTTCATAAATCACCCTATTTATAATTAGTGTAAAATCATTTTAAGATAATCATCTTATTAATGAATATTTTAATTGTTGGGTATTAAAAATATTTTTGTTTAAAAACAAAGACTATTTTTAGTTATCCATTCCTTTGTCTTAAAATTTCAAAGAGAAGGATCCCTGTTGCTACGGAAACGTTAAGCGATTGGATATTCCCTTTCATTGGAATGCGGATGAGAAAATCACAATTGTCGGCAGTAAGTTTACGGATTCCCTTTTCTTCATTTCCAACTATTAATACAAGAGGAATTTTGTAATCTACTTCGCTGTAATTTTTTGAATTTTCTAACGAAGAGCCGGCTATCCAGAATCCGTTTTCTTTTAGCTGCTTAATTGACGATGCGAGATTATTAACAGGACAGATTTTTAAATGCGACGCCGCGCCGGCAGAAGTTTTGATAACCGTTTCATTTACCGGAGCGCTGTTATGTTTTGTAATTACTACTCCGTTAACGCCTGCGCATTCCGCCGAACGGAAAATTGCACCAAGGTTATGGGTGTCTTGTATAGAATCCAAAACAAGTATCAGAGGAAAAGGAGATTTTTTTGATGATGAAATAATTTCATCAAGAGAAAAGTATTTTTGATTTATCTTTGATGCCAAAACGCCTTGCGAATTTTGGAGTGTTGAAAGAGCATTAAATTTTACCGCGGGAATTTCGCTGCATTTTATCCCCCTCTTTTTTGCAGCTAAGCGAATTGCTGTAATTATTGGTCCCTGCTGTCCGTAAAGAATATAAACTTGCTCAAGCTCTTCCCCGGAGTTAATCGCTTCAAGCACCGGCTTACGACCAATTATAAGATTCATTCATTCATGATAAATTATTAATATTTCCGTTCTGCGTAATGCATGTTATTTATTTTTTGATTCAATTTTCAAAGGTGGAGCAATAAATTTTACCATTTTGTTTTTATTCACTGAAAAATAATAAAATCCTATAGCGCCGATAATAATTAAAACAATTGAAATTAATTGCGCTTCCGAAAGTCCAAAAAGTAATTTAGGATTTAATCTAATGAATTCAATGGATAAGCGTTCAATTCCGGCAAGAAATAGATAAAGCATAAAAATCTTGCCGTCTGCCCATACAGAATTGCTTGAGTTACCATCTGTAGTTATGCCGCTGGGAGTAGTTTTCCTTTGTAAATATCTAAGAAAGAAAAAAATTAAGAGACAAGCAAAAAATTCGTAAATAGGAGCAGGATGAAGACGGATAGTTTCGTCAAACTTAGTTATAGTACCGTATGCATCTGTTTTTATAATTTCTGATGAAAGCTTATAATAATTATCGCGAAGAGCCGCTGCCGGATGATCTTGATAATATTGCATTAATGCGTAATGTGGTTTTACAGTACCGTTGGCAAATATTGTCCCCCATGGAAGAGAGGTCGGTGTTCCATAATCACCGTCGCCAGCGAGCTGGCAGCCAATTCTTCCGATTCCATAAGCTAATATTAATGATGGAGAAACTGCATCAGCAACAACGAGAAAAGGAATCTTTTTCTTTCTAACATAAATCCAAATTGCAAACGTAGCTAAAATTAATCCACCATAAAAAGTCAACCCACCCGGAGAAAATGCGCTTAAAGGATTTGCTATAAATGAATCCCAATTTTCAATCAGATCAAGAATTTTGCTACCTGCAATACCAAAAATTATAGCAAACAAAGTTATCTCTGTGGCTATTGCTGGATTAAGTTTTCTTCTTTCAAATTCTTTATTCAAAATATAACTTGCAACAATAAAAGATATACCTAGCATTAGACCATAGCTGTATACGGTAAATGGACCGACCTTAAATAATTCCGGGTACATTTTTAATTTCCTTTGCTTGTGAATGTAAATCGACTTTATACTTCAAGAAATAAAGTCTAAAATTCTTAATAATTCGGATAAGATTTATAAACTTCATCATAAATAAAACTTTTGATTTCATTTAACTCTTCTAACGGATATTCTTTTTGTTCGCCGGTCGCCATTATTTTTAGAATTAATTTTTTTGACTTAAACTCCTCACCACCGACAAATAGTACGAACCGGGCATTAAGCTTATTTGCCTCTCGCATTTGTGCTTTTACACTTCTTCCGAGGTAATCAAATTCAACTATTAATGATTCCTGACGAAAGTAAACCGCAAGTTCAAAAACCTTTTGAGTTAAATCTTCATCAACTCTGGTTATGTACAAATCAATTTTTTCACCTGGCAAGTTTAATGATTTTTCGTTTTGGCAAGCAAGAAGAATCCTTTCCATTCCTGCTGCAAAACCAACCCCGGGTGTTGGTGCGCCTCCAAGCTGTTCAATTAGAAGGTCGTATCTACCGCCGCCGCAAAGAGCATTTTGAGAACCAACTTTTCCGCTGACTATTTCAAACGTGGTTTTGGTATAATAATCCAGTCCACGTACTAATTTTGTGTCCACTTCGAATGGGACTTTACTTTGCTTTAAAAGAGTTTTTACCAATTCAAAATCTTTTTTGCTCTCCTCATCAATAAAATCAATCAGTACAGGAGCGTCCTTTATTATTTCCTGATCCGATTCAACTTTACTATCGAATATCCTTAGAATATTTTTATCGAATCTTTTCCTACTGTCTTCCGAAAGTTGATTCTTTTTGCCATCGAGATGATTTCTTAAAATATTTTTATAATTTTCTCTTGATGAAGGAACCCCGAGAGAATTTATTTTTACGGTTAGGTCTTTTAGATTAAGCGAAGCTAAAATTCTAAAAGCAATAATTATAATTTCTGCATCAAGCAATGGGGAGGCGCTCCCTAAAGCTTCTCCGCCAAATTGGTGAAACTGTCGCTGCCTTCCGGCTTGAGGTCTTTCCTGACGAAACATCGGGGAGATATAATAAAATTTATTTAACGGCTGGAGTTTTCCAAAAGAATGTTCAATAAATGCACGTGCTACTGAAGCAGTCATTTCCGGCTTTAAAGTTATGCTGGCGTTACTCTTGTCGTTAAACGTATACATTTCTTTGCCAACAATATCTGTTTCCTCGCCAATACTCCGAACAAACAAATTTGTCTCTTCAAAAACGGGAGTTCTAATTTCTTTATAATTAAAGCTCGAGAAAATTTTCTCAACAATACTTTCCAGCCTCTGCCAGTAAGGTATTTCTGCGGGAAGAATATCTTTTGTGCCGGTTATAGACTTAATCATATTATATTTTTATAACAAGAAATGAGGGACAGAATTTCTCTCTGGAGAAAAAGTATTTGGAAGATCAGCTTACACTTCAAAATAATTTTCTTCTTCTTTTCTAAAAATCTCTAAAATCTCTTCTGAAGTTTTTGCTTTAATTAATTTTTCTCTAAATTCATCTTTGTTCATCATTCTTGAAATGCGACTAAGTAACTTAATATGGTTACTTACAAGATTATCTTTTCCAACAAGAAGGAAAACAAGATAAACAGGGTGCCCGTCAAGCGAGTCATATTCGATTGGTTTGTTAGACTTTCCGAACGCAGCTAAAATATCATTTACTGCATTTGTTTTTCCATGAGGTATTGCAAATCCCTTTCCAACACCTGTTGACATTATTTTTTCTCTTTCTAAAACCGCATCCCTTACCTTTTCAAGATCAATTATCCGAGGATCATTTTCAAATAAGTTGATCATTTCATTTATAACATCTACTTTTTCTGTTGATTTGAGATCTGAAATAATAAAATTTTTGTTTAATAAATCTAATACTTTCATTCAGTCCGCCGAATTTCTTAATAATGTGTGAATTTCACAGACAAATTTAACAATACCATTTGTGTTAAGCAATTGAGAAGATAGTATCAAAAAATTTTAACAAAGGAAAAACAAAAGGAAGATTTTACTAAATAACTACTAAATATTTAATTGAAGTTTTTTTGTTTACAACGCTTCTCGCTTTGGCTTCGTGTTAAATTAAAATTTTTATTTAGCTTGAATTCCGTTCCACGCGAATATGATTTGAATAAATCCATGCTTTGCCGGAATGGAAAATCTCTACCCGGTAAACTCCTTTTTCTTTCACTATAAATTCCGCACCGCTGCTGATCACAGAATCAATTTCTTTGCCATTGTGAATAAGTTTTATTTCAGCATTATTAATCGGGACTAATACATCCAGTTTTGCCCTTTCATTGACACTTAATGTATCCCCCATATTAAAAATTTTGTTGCCGGATTCGGCAAAAAATCTAAAACCTTTGGAGTCGCCATGATTATCATTTGCTACAAAACACAATCCATTTTTTAGTGAATTATAAACCAGTTCCTTCGCTTTAGGGAATAATTCTTTTTGTGAAGGAATTTCATCGGGCACTAAAATGTGCGTTCTTATTGATTTAAATAATACCTTATAAGGAAATATTTCCACTTCCAGAAAACCAAGAAGATTATATTTATGAGCATGGGCATCAACTCCGCCAATGCCAACAACCTTCCTCTTCAAATTTAATTCGTCCCATTTTTTAAGTGTTTCTTCCGGCGGTTGAGTAATTAGCTTTAGCGGATGCAGAAAAGATTGATATTTGTTTTGCTCTGTTAAATTTTCCATCCACTCAGACATGTGGTTCCAAATTTCAATTCCTGTAAAATCTTCGGAGTCCCATTCTGTCCAAGGATAGGGAGGATGTTCTGGCATGTGAGTTCTTTTTTCATGAGGATGAGCTAAAAAACCGATACCACCGGAGTCTTTTACTTTCTTAACATATTCCTTCGCGGAAGTTCTGGTAGAATAAGTTTCGTTTATTCCAAAGGCTAAGTAATGATTCTTATTTTCTTTGTCGTTAATTTCGCAGCCAACGAACAACAATGTATTTCCATATCTACCTTCAAAACCTTCATTCAAAGCGCGGAGAGTATTATGATCGGTAAGAATAATGAAATCTAAACCCGATTCCTTCGCTGCATTAATAATATCTTCAACCTCTCCAGATCCATCGGAAAAAATTGAGTGCATGTGAATTGCGCCGGTATATTCAAACATAATCTATTGCTTTTTCTTTGAAAAATAAGAAAAATTTATCCGAGAAAAAGATAATAAAAAAAATGATATTCAAAACGGCAGTTTGAATTACACAAAAAAGGCGCTCGTCACAAGCTCCTTTAACTTCCACTCTAATAAATATTATTGTAGCTGTTTAATTGATTCCTTCGCTTTTTGAGCAAGAGGTGACTGTGGAAAATCCATAGCTAATTTTTTCCATATCTGTTCTGCTTTAGTTTTATTTCCTTGGCTTACAGCAATAGCTCCAAGGTTATAATAAGCATTAACGTTATTTTTATCAACCGCTAAAATCTTATTCAAGTTTTTTTCTGCAGCATCAAAATTTTTGTCGAGATAGTTTAGATAAGCCACGGTAAATAAAATATCGATTCTCTTTGGATTAACATTTAGAATTTTTTGATAGTACACTAACGCCTGGTCTTTTTGATGAGCCTCTGCAAGGAAATCCGCAAACTGTCTAATCTTTAATGTATCGTTCGGATGTGCATCGACATCCTTCTTTAATTCATCCATCTTCTGTATTACGCCAGCCATTACATTATTTTTGCCTGGCGCTTGGGGGCTGGAGTTTTGCAATCCACCATGAATTTGATCTTGCGGCATTTGATTACTTTGAATCTTGCTCGAAGAAGATGTGGTTTGCGAGGAATTTTCCGATATAAAATAAAAGACTATTACCGCAATTATAATCCCCGCTATGTAAATATATAAAGGTTTAATTTTTTTCATTGAAATCTCCGATTTGTTTCTTTATCAAATTTGTAAAATTTTTCCATCTACCGCAGTTTTTATACCAACAATAATATGAATAAATTGCTATCAAAATATTGCATTTTCAAACTATCTTCCAATAATTATTAAATACATATTTAAATATAGAAATCTATTCTCATTCTTGAGAAAGATTTTTCCTAAGATTTCTTTATAACTTACCGGCAATATGCTTAGGAAGAAAAATTTTTACAATTGGCTTATAGATTCTTTCGCCTTTTGCGCTAACGGAGATTTAGGAAAATCAGTAATAATCTTCGTCCATAACTCCCTTGCTTTAACTCTGTTGCCTT
>JAKBMG010000117.1:14067-26446 GCA_021831685.1 Bacteroidota bacterium
ATTTGCAGATACAGCACCGAGGTTATATAAAGCATCAACATTATTCTTATCAAGTGATAAAATTTTATTTAAATATTTTTCAGCTTCATCAAGTTTGCTTTGGGAAAAATAAATAAAAACCAGTGAAGACATTATATCTATTCTTCGCGGATTGATATTCAATATCTTTTGATAATAATCTAAAGCCTGATCGCTCATCTGTGCGTCTAACAAAAAATCCGCATATTCTCTCAACTTTACAGTATCACCCGGATGTTCTTCTACTGCTTTCTTCAACTGCTGCATGTGCTGCATAATGCTCGGCAATACGTTTCTTTTGCCTGGTTTCTGGGCAACCGGGTTTTCCAATCCTTTATGAATTTTATCTTGCGGCATTTGTTGCCCGGTAATGTCTCCGGGAGGCGCTTTCATGTTGGGTAATGAAGAAATATTAGGGTTACTCTTTGCGACAAAATATAAAACAATGATCGTTGCAGCTATTCCACTTAAATAAAGATATATAAGTTTTATGTTTTTCATTTCAATTTTCAAATTGTTTTTTCTTAAAAAATTAAATTGATCAATTGACGGGTTAAAATCTGTAATTGAAACCGGTCATAAATCTATTATATGTAGTTACACCGGTAAAATCTCCTTCATAATAGAAATTAAAAAATAGTGTACCCAGGATCCTTGTATTAATTTGTGCATTTATAGATTTTTGGAAAAACTTGCTCGCATTATACCCAAAATTATAAGTTATGTTTGAAAAACCTATAGAAATAGTTGAGGCATTGAAAGGTAAATATTTATAAAGTGTAATGCCGTAAATTGATCCATCCTGGAAATTGTTATAGACTCTGTTAAAATTTGCTATCACCGTAATGTCAAGTACCGGTATTTCAGATTCGGAAATAGAAATACTAAAGTTTCTAGACGGTCTAATGTCGCCTTTCTGATAGCTGTAGCCTCCGTTTAGGTTAATGAACAATCCCATAACCGGTCTTAAGAAAAACCCGAGCTGCAAGCCTTGCCGCATTTCATTGGTAAACAAGCTATCCAAAAAACTTTTGAATGTCTGGTAATAGATTACGTTTTTTCTTGCATCATAGGATAAATTAATAGAAATAATTCTAGCAGGCGTATATTGAGCGTTAAAGAAAAGACTCGTCAACGAAAACTCACTTTGCTGAACATTATTTTGTTCCTTGTATAGATCAACTTCCGATGAGAGGAAAAAATACAAATTCGTAAAAGCATTATCGGTATGTTGGAAGTAGAGGAATCTTCTATCGGTTTGCAAGTGATTTGTTTGTTGAAATATGGCAAGCGTACTTTGCATAACTCCGCTGTTAACCGAATCGATTCTATTCAAATATCCGCCGTACTCAAATAGCTGAGAGTTTAATCCAAGATTATTATAATCGGGTCTCGAGCCAATAACACCGCCCAGCGCAAAATTTCCGAAAGATTTTTCTGCTTGCAATCCATCAATGGGACCAACGCTTGAAATATTATAATTGATATGCCGCCCCAACCAAACATTAAAGCCGCTTACTTTATATCCAAGAGATAAATCATAAACTCTTAGATTATTAAAAACATTTGCCTTAACATCCCGCCACTCCGAGCTCATGTAAGAAAGATTCATATAATTAGAAAAATAGAACGAGCTTCCACCGATATTTTCTGCTTGCATATTTAACGAATAGTTCCATCTTTGAATGCCGACACTGTTTGGATAATTAGCATAGTTGGAAAATGAATTGGCATTGAAGCTTCCATAAAAGTATTTCCTGTTTGCCGGAACGGTAAGTTTGTCTGCTTTAACTGTTTGTGCTTTTGTAGACTGAACAAGATTAGTATCTTTTTCACTTCCGGCTTTTATAACTTGAGTAATATCAGGCTCATCTTTACCAACAAGAGCGAAAATAATATCGCCGACTTTTACATTAGCATCCCCGACCTTCTCGCCTGCAACTGATTTTGAAGATAAATACTTTACTACCATAACCGGAATAATTTTCCTTCCATGTTCAGAATAAAGTGTATCACCACCGGAAATTCCATCCGTATTTTCGAACTGCAGATAAATATTTTGAGAAGTAATGAAAGAAACCTTACCCTCTTTTTTATTAACTTTTCTATCATGCGCAAGAAGAGAGTATGATATTATTAACATAAGGACAATTAATTTAAACATCTCTCTCAAATTATTGTTCATGAATATTAATCTCCTCCGCCCGTTGGATGACATCCGTAGCATGAAGTCGGGCTATATACATAGCCACTAACCCCGGAATGGTGAGAATCAGTGTTAGCCTGACTGTGGCATGTAGCTGTACAAGAGAAAGCTACAAAATTAGACGCGGTCGTATGACATGTATTGCATGTTGAAATATTATGGTCCCCTGTCAGTGGAAAATATGTAGTATGATTAAATGTAGATGGTGTCCACCCGGAAGTGGTATGGCACTGAGTACAATCTGTCGGGAAACCTGATGTTTGGTGAGCAGGATTAGTTGTTCCTGCATAATCTTGTTGATGGCAGCCATAACATGCAGGCGATAAGTTTGTATAATTTGAATTATGACAAGCCTGACATGTAACAGTTGTGTGTACCCCGGCCAATGGGAAACCGGTATTATTATGGTTGAAACTCGCATCGCCGAAACTTGTTGTTGTATGGCACTGCGAACAATCATGAGAAAAACCTTGCGATACATGGTTCGGATCAGTTGTATTGTTATACTGTGTTGCATGGCAGGAATAACAATCGGCCGGAGTTCCTGAAACACTTCCATTATGGCATGACTCGCAGCTTGTTGTTGTATGAGCACCGGTTAGTGTAAATCCTGTCGTAGCATGGTTAAATGATGACGTTGTAAACGGCGCTGCTATACTGTGGCAATCCTGACATGTCTGCGGTAAACCTGCCGCGGTGTGATTTACAGGAGATGTTGCTGCACTATAATCTTTTAAATGACAGGATATGCATGCTGTAGATGTATTTGTAAATCCTGATGCATGACATTGAGCGCATTGCAAATTTGCATGCTGACCAGTTAATGGAAAGCCTACTGCTGCATGATCAAATGCCCCACCGCCCCAATCCGTGGTTGAATGACATTGCGAGCAATCATGTGAAAATCCTTGAGTAGCATGATTAGGATTTGTTGTATTTGCATAATCTGTTGCATGGCACGAATAACAATCTGTGGGTGTGTTTGTATATCCGGCTGTGTGGCAAGACTGACATGAAACGGAAGCGTGTGCACCAGTTAAAGGAAAACCCGTAGTGTTATGATTAAAGGTTGCTTGAGCAAATGTTGTAGTATTATGGCAATCCTGGCAAGTTGTTGGGAACTTTGCTGCAACGTGATCGGGATTTTTTGCAGTAATATAATTCTGCTTATGGCAAGGATAGCAACCGGTAGTTAAGCCTTTAAAATTACTTCCGGGCGCATGACAAGCAAAGCAATTCTGAATATTATGTCCTCCAACCAGCGGGAAGAAACTGTGATTAAAACTAGTATTACCCCAGGTGAAATTAGCTAAGCTATGACAAGTTTGGCAGTCGGTAGAAAAATTTGCTTGCACATGATTGGGCGAAGTAGTTGCGTAATATTGCTGTTTATGACAGCTAAAGCAGGAAACGCTTTGAGCCGGAAAATATAAATTTGCATATCCCGAATGGCAGCTTTGGCAATCTACATTTAAATGAACTCCGATGAGAGGAAATCTGCTATTTTGATGCATCTGAATTATATTAAAAACTATCCATGTATTTGTTGTATGGCATTGAACGCAGTTTGTTCCAACACTGTTTTGATGAACATTCTTATGACATGATTCGCACTGAATTTTAACATCGGAAAACACCAAACTCTTATGACATGATTGACAACTAACAGAAATATGCTGCCCGGTAAGTCTAAAAGATGTTTCAGTGTTGTGGTCAAACTTTATATTCTTTGGAATAATTTTCCAATTTGTTGATTCATGGCAATTTGAGCAGTCTATTTTAAGTAAATTGCCGTGTGGCGATTGCGCAAAAATGCTCGCCGCACTAATCAACAAAAATATTATGCATGACAAGAGGCGCATTTAAAGTCTCTCAATTTATATTGTATAAAAACGTTTCCATTCTCCGTAACTTTTTTATGACAGGATGAACATGATACTTTTTCGTGAGCACCTTTCAACGGGAAATTAGATTTTTCATGATCAAATTTTACAGGTTTCCAATTATCGTAGCCATGACAGTTTTCGCATACAGGCTTACTACCAATTTTATTAGAATTAAATTGACCGAAGTGCACATCGTTATGGCATGTAGTGCAGTTCAAATGAAGTGAAGCAAATCTGAAAGAAATTTTCCCGGATTCATTTTTTTCTTCATGACAGTCCCTGCAAGAAATAGATGAATGTTTACCTGATAACTTGAAGTTTGTAAGACCGTGATTAAAATGAATTTTCTTCCAATCATCGGTAACATGGCACGATTCACATCTATTATCGGGCATAAACTTTTCGGTTAATTCTGTTCCGTGAACATTTTCATGACAGTCGATGCATTTAATTCCAATATTTCTAAAGTGCCATTGTTTTAAGTTTGTTTTGTAATGACACGATTGACAAGAGACGGCTAAATGCGCACCCGTTAACGGGAGTTTTGCTTTGTTATGTTCCCGAATAGTAAATAGAGTCGTTTTAAAACTGAAGACATCATGGCATTCTTTGCAGTCGGTTACAACATTATTAACAGTAAATTCGTCGAAGTGAGCATCTTTATGGCAGTCAGTGCATTTTGCAAATTTTGGTTTAGAGAGTAAATTTTCCCCGTGGCAATCTACACATGAAACACGTCGGTGAGCGCCTTCAAGCGGAAACCGAGTTTTACTGTGATCAAAAGTATTTTTGTTCATAATTTTAAATGACTCAACATTATGGCATCTAACACAATTTTCGCCAAATTGTCCTTTATGAACATCTTGATGACAGGGGGTACAGTTTCTGAATTGTAGTCCGGCGAATTTTTGAAACGATTTTCCGTTCAATGTTTCTTTCATGTGACATTTAACGCACTCAACTTTTGTATGTGCACCGGATAGTTTAAATTTTGCAGTTTCATGATTGAACAAAGCAGCCGGTTTAAACATTACAGTATTATGGCAGGAGGCGCAATTATTACCAAGAGTATTTTGATGAACGTCCTTATGGCACGAGACACAGTTGGTACTTAGTCCCAGGTAGGTTCCATTTCTTTTTTTGAAGAGAGAATTCGTTATAAAATTTGTTTGATGACACTCCTCGCAATTTATTTGCGAATGTTTTCCGTCCAGTTTGAATCCCGCTTTATTATGATCGAAATTATCGGGATAAAAATTTATTATTCTAAAGCTTCTTCCGTGATGTTCGCTGTGGCAGTCCCAACAATTTTTGTTCTTGACGTCAGAGCTTGAATGGTAACCTATGTTTCCATCAATCATAGTCTTTAGTTCGGCATGGCAAGAAAGACAGCGGGAATTCTCCAATTGTTTTCCCATCACATGACACTTCGTACAATTGCTTAAACCTTCAAGCTTTGCATGAGCGAAGGTTAAATTACCGGGAGAAATTTGAGCATGTATTTTAGATGAATATGACAATAGAATCATAAATGCGTACAAAATATTTTTAATGGTCTTTATTTTAATTTTCATGCTTTAATATAGCTTCGCCGAATTTTTTAGTAATATGGATTCCTGTTTTCTGTAGAAAATCTGTCGGAAGCAATCCGCCCGCTAAGATGTAAACAAGATCATTCTCGAGTTCCAGCAACTTGTCTGAATTATTAAATGCGAGAATGACTTTATCCCCAAGAATTTCTTTTATATTTGAGTTAAAGATTATATCAACTTTCTTTTGAAAAGATGCTTCGGTAATATTTTCTAAGTTCTTCGGTTTAATTCTTGAAAAGCTGTCACTCCGGTAAGAAAGTCCAACCATATTCTGACCCGATTGAGAAAGCATAAGCGCAGCTTCGATAGCTGAATCACCCCCGCCAACAACAAGGATTTTTTTATTAGAAATCAATTCAGGTTCCATTAGGCGATATGCTACTTTTTCTCTTTCCTCACCCGGCACGCCAAGTTTACGCGGCGATCCTCTTCGCCCAATAGCGATAATAACTCCTTTGGAAGTATAAATTCCCTTTGATGATTTAACTTCAAAACGATCTTTTATTTTTGCTATGGATTCAACTTTTTCATTTTCATTTATAGATATTTTATTTTCTTTTAAGATTGAATGCCAAATTTCCAAAAGTTCCGGTTTGGAAGTTTCTTTCATTTTCAATTTGCCATGCATAGGAAGCTCTACAGGAGAGGTCATAATTATTTTTGAGCGCGGGAAATTATAAACCGTACCTCCAAGGGTATCTTGTTCAAGAGTTAAGAAACGTAGTTTGTTTTTAGCCGCTGTTAATGAAGCTGAAATACCTGCAGGCCCGGCTCCGACTATAATAAGATCATATTCTGTTTGAGCTTGCTTGTTTAATTTTTTTGTGAAATAAGTTACAGCCTGTTTACCTTGCTCAATAGCATTTTTGATTAATCCCATGCCTCCTAATTCTCCAGCTATATAGAGACCGGGAATGTTTGTCTCAAATTCTTGGCTAACATGCGGGAGATCAACTCCTCTTTTTTCTGTTCCAATACAAAGCTTTATTGCGTTTAATGGACATGCATGGAAACAAGCACCGTGCCCAACACAACGTGATGCATTAATAACACGTGCCTGACCATTAACCAAGCCGATTATATCCTGTTCGGGACAAGCAGTAATACATGCACCGCTTCCAATACATCGTTCAAGATCTATAACAGGATGGAGAGAAACCGGCTCGTGGGACCCCAATTTTTTGGCGGTTTCGATTTTAGATATAGTTGTTTTCGATACAAGAAAATATTTTCTCAGATACCAGATCAGGATGGCGACTGTAAATAAGAATAAAATGAAATATGTAGCGTAATTTTCTATTAGAGTTTCCATCTATAATCTAATTTATTATGACAAAAAATTATCCCGAAGATTATTCGGTAGTCAAATATCAATTTTAGAAACTGAATGCTCTAGCAGACTTATATATTTCAATGAATAATTATTATGATATTTAGAATATCCACCTGTAGCCGAAGGCTACCGTAACAGCGATGTGAATAAACATTATAACAAACATAAGAATGGCAAAAGGTAAATGAACAACATGCCAATATTTGAAAAATTTTTGCATCGTTTTCAGGAGTCCTATTCTTCGAGAAACAATCAGTTTTGTTTTGGTTGTTTTCGCAATCCTATTTCGCTGTGGTCTTGGAACTCCCGCAAGAGCTAATTCATGTTTCAGCCTATGAATTACACTTTTTGTACCAAAAAAATCTTTTATGATAAAGATAATTCCAGTTCTTAATTTAACGTTCTTATATCGTTTAAGTGAAGAAATTTCTTCAATTTCCGAAAAAATATTTTCGGGTATTTTATATACATTTTTTAATTGGTACGAAAGATTTTCGTTTTGTGCATTTAATTCATCCATTCCTATCATTTGCCCCTGAATGGTGTGTGGTATCTGGACGTAAAGGAATCTGCCAACAATTCCGCTTAACACTACTGCTGTCATACTCCAAAAACTTACCGCTACTATACCTCCAAATTTAAAAGCGGTGTGAAACAAGATAAAAATAGGCCCAAGAGTGCAAAGGAAGATGTGAAGTTCCAGCCAGTTTTTTAGATACCCAAAGTTGAAAAAAAATCTTATTCTCTTTCTGATCATGTAAACCGCAACCCCGGCTATCATCATAAGGCTTCCCAAAACTCCTAGTCCTTGACCGATAAACCCGCTTGGCTTTAATAAAATATCCTGAGGGTTAAAAAATCTTGTTAGAAGGGGTGTAGAATAATATTGGTATCCGTTTATTGCCAACAGAATTGTAGATGCAATACCAATAATAAAAAAGGATGAGATGTAAATAGTGTGTAGTTTCTTATTCATTCGAAAAATAAAATAAATGAAGAATAATATTGTTGGAGATAATTTAATAAGGCGGTTAAAATTAACCGCCTATAATTTATCATAAGCTAAGCTTGGTCAAGCTCATATAAAGTTGAATACTTTGTAGAATTTTCAACAGTGAGGTCATTCAATTTACTAATAAGAATATTTACCCTTTCGTCTTGATTATCGTCGAAAGCTTCATAGGCTTCCGAAGATGTAAAAGAATAAATTTCCTCATAATGATTTGCTTTCCCTTTCAATTCATAAACGGCATAACTTTCTAAGCCTTCCGCTTTAAAAAGATTTTTAAGTTCTTTAACAACACTTAAATATTCATCTTTTTTTTCAGGCTTAAGTTCATACTGAATTGTGAATATTACTTTTGGCATTTAGTCTCCATATATTTTTAGAAAAATTTTTTAGATATATATCTCGCCGCTATAAATTATTTTAGCAGGCCCTATTAAAGAAAGGTTTTTTATTTTCTGATTCTCAACATTAAAGTTAACTGTTAATTCATCGAAGCCGCGAGTAATTAAAGTAATCGGTGCTTCAAGCTTATCTATTGCATGAGCAATGATTGCTGCGGCAGTTGCGCCAGTTCCGCAAGCAAGAGTTTCATCTTCAACACCTCGTTCGTAGGTACGAATATAAATTTTACTATCAACAATCTTAATAAAATTTACATTAGTTCCGCCGGGAGAAAACTCTTCGAGATATCTAATTTCTCTTCCTAATTCAAAAACGGGAAATTTATCAATTTCACTGTAATTTGAGTTTAAGTCGTTGGGGTTTTTAAGAACATCTTCAATTTTAATAACAACGTGAGGAGAACCGGTATCTGCAAAGCATGCATTTATCAACTGATTGCCCGCTTTAACCTTGAAATTAAATTTCAATTTAGCCGGTGGATTAAAATCAAATTTCATTAGATTTTCATCAAGAACTTCACCCGTATAGGACACTGCATTTGATAAAAAATAAGTTTTCTTGTTTTTAATTCTGCTGGAACTTTCTGCAAACTTAATAGCGCATCTTGCGCCGTTGCCACATAGACTGCCGGTAGAGCCATCTGCATTAAAATATTCCATTTCAAAATCATAATCGACTGAATTGGAAATAGTGATAACACCGTCGGCGCCGATACCATTTCGACGGTCACATAATTTCTGGATGACTTTTTCGTTCAAAATAAAGGCTGGATTGATGTTTTTATCTATAACGACAAAATCATTCCCGGCACCACTCATTTTAATAAAAGAAATTTTTTCCATTGCATATGCAATTTATGATAATATGAATTCCTTTTCAATTAAAATATTAAGGGATAATAATTTTATAATGTATGGCGCTTAAAAAAGCTTAGTAGCAAAAAATGCGACTGCTGAAATTATAGCTGTAAGCGGTATAGTAAAAATCCAAGCCCAAACGATTCTACCAGCAACACCCCACCTAACAGCCGAGAATCTTTTCAATGAACCAACTCCGGCAATTGCGCCGGTAATAGTATGAGTTGTGCTAACCGGAATTCCGAAAGCTGTGGAAATGAAGAGAGTACTTGCAGCGCCTAATTCCGCACAGAACCCATCGACAGGTTTTAACTTGACGACTCTTTGTCCCAGAGTTTTTACAATCCTCCAACCGCCAAAAACAGTTCCAAGCGCCATTGCAGCTTGACATGCAAGTACAACCCACAATGGGACAAAAAATTTATCAATTAAATGAGCGCTAAAAAGAAGCCCTGCAATTATACCCATAGTTTTTTGTGCATCGTTACCACCATGCCCGAGGCTGTAAAAAGCGGCAGACACGAGTTGACCTTTCCTAAAAATATGATCGACTTTTGACGGAGTGCTTTTGCGAAAAATTCTAAAGACAATCATTCCTATAATACTTCCCAAAAGCAATCCGAGTAAAGGAGAAATAAACATGAAAAGTACAGTTTTAATTATCCCGCTGGAAACCAAGGAAGAAACTCCGGATTTTACAATTGCTGCACCGATTAACCCGCCAATTAAAGCATGCGAAGAACTTGTTGGTAGGCCAAAATACCAGGTAATAATATTCCAAATAGAAGCCCCGAGTAAAGCTGCAAAAACTATTGACGAATCAATAATATTTATATTGACAATCCCTTTGCCTATGGTATTTGCAACATGAAGTCCGAAAAAAAGGAATGCAATAAAATTAAAGAAGGCAGCCCAGATTACTGCAATATTAGGAGAAAGGACTCTTGTTGAGACCACCGTGGCAACAGAATTTGCGGCATCATGAAATCCATTAAGGAAGTCAAATGTTAGCCCTAAAAGTATTAATAGAATTATTGATATTGTAAACATTAAGCCTGCTTAACAACAAGTGAGCCGATAATTTTTGCTACATCATCACATTGGTCAAGAATTTTTTCGGAAGTTTGAAAAATATCCTTCCATTTCATAATATAGATTGCATCCGTGGTACCTGTAAAAAGCTCCGCAATTGCCTCATTTCTAAGTTGATCACCAAGGTTTTCTAAACGATTTACTTCTGCACAATGTTTATTGATTTCCGCGCTATTTTTAAGATTGCGTAACCCTTTTACGGCTTCGCATAAAGAAAAAATAGAACTATCAATAAGTTTCACAACATCAACGAAATGCTTATTTACGAGATCAATGTTATAAATTTTCATCATGTTGGAAATTTTTAAGATCAAATCGATGACGCTATCAAATTCGTGAGCTAGAGAAAAAATATCTTCTCTATCAAAGGGTGTTATGAAGGTTTTATTAAGCTTTTCAAATATTTCGAAAGTTATGCTATCGGCTGCATGCTCTATATCTTTTATTCTCTGTAGGAATTCATCATTAAAATTTTCATTATCAACATTTATACAAAATTGTTTCGATGCTTTGATACATTGTTCTACTAATTTGTCGAAGATATCAAAAAATTCGTACTCTTTAGGTAGCAAACTAAATCCCATTTCGATTCCCTATATAAAAATTTTATCTACTGAAACATAATTCTTTTTATTGACTTTTTAATGACCTATAAAATATTTTTTTTAGGGATAAGGTTATGGAATTATGAAAGTGAAATGGTTTGAAATGGATGGATTTGATATTGAAAAATTAATTCTTTGTCAAATAAAGGCAAGAAGCATTAGTGTGAGAAAGACGGATAATTAAAAATTTATTGGCTAGCAATTTTTTTTTGTCGTTCTTTACGACGGCTATTAGTACCATAAATAAATGCTGATACTAAACTAACAAGAGAAATGCCAGAAACAGTTAAACCACTTGCTGCCATACCCAATGAAGTTAAATATAAACCTCCAGCTACACCTCCTGCACCAATTATAAAAGCAAATATTATTCCTAATAAAGAATTTCTTGTATCTGATTTTATTACCCGTTTTTCTAAATCAATTCGATGAGCAGTCTGGTTTTCTGCTTGTTTCATTATTATATCTGCCAATCCAGGAAGAATTGCTTCGTATTTTTCTAAAATTTCAGGTGGAGGAATTGGTCCTGCTGAAAATTTAGTTGCAATTAATTTAGTATGTTGTTGTACTTGGTTATTGGGGAGTACAGGTAGATTATTTTTATTCCGATTTTTTCTCGACAATTTCAGCTTCCCTATTTTCTGATATAGCTTGATAAATATCTTTCCCTATCATAGCCCAATCCATACTTATCGCAGTTGAGTCTGCTATTTCGCCTGACAAACTTTCATTATAGACATTCAAAGTATTGCCGAGGTCTAATACCCTTGCCATCCCCTCTATAAATGATGGCTCTGCAAAAAGAAAATATGAATCGCTCATTTTTTTATTTCTTATTTAAAGTTGTAATATCATTGTTGTAAATATACAAAAAATACGTTTAGAAGATATGTGCAATGTAACAAGTTAATTTGATAGAGGTTTAGAAATCTTCATCCAATATGTGTATTATATTACATAAATTTTTATTAAAAAACCATATTGTATTTTTTATTCAATAATTAACTCTATTATATGTTTCCTTTCATTTATGCCATTTGTGGAGGTGGCGGGAGTCGAACCCGCGTCCGAAGTTAAGATCCAGAGAACGTCTACACACGTAGCCTATTTTTTATAAGCTTAAAGTTACCAAACAGGCGGGGATTGCTTTAAGCTTTACCCATTGTTTATTTTGCTTTATCTATAAGGGCGATAGATCCAGCTATCATACCTAAACGTCGTTCAGCTAAAATCCGGTATGCGAAACTTTAGTGAACGGTCGCTTATTTTATTAAGCGGCTAGGGCGTAATTAGATTCGCCAGTTATTGTTTTGTTCCCAATTGTTTAACGTGTATCTCGGGGAACACGGCGTGCAGTTCAATGCGTCTTCAACCCCGTC
>JAKBMG010000081.1 GCA_021831685.1 Bacteroidota bacterium
GGAAATATATTTGATATTTTTTCGTTGCTTGCAGTTTTCATCAGTTGTCTCGGGTTATTCGGTCTTGTTTCCTATGCGGCTGAAAAACGAACTAAAGAAATCGGCATCCGGAAAGTTCTTGGTTCTTCGGTAAATGAAATTGTTATTTTACTTTCAAAAGATTTTTTGATCCTGGTAATTATTTCGGGATTAATTGCAATTCCGTTATCGTATTATTTTGTGCAGAAATGGCTGGAGCAATTTGCTTACAGGATAAACATGAACCCGCTGCTATTCATTTTGTCTATTCTGTCAGTATTGACTATATCATTTATAACTATAAGTTATCATGCGATTAAAGCTGCAACGGCAAACCCGGTAAAATCGTTGAGGTATGAATGAGCAAAGCGCGGGACGCTATGCGCTTTGCACTATGCAAATAATTACAAAGGAGTAAAATTATGTTAAAAAATTACTTAAAAATCGCTCTTAGAAATATTTCTAAGAATAAAGTTTATTCCTTCATTAATATATTTGGCTTCTCTATTGGATTTGCTGTCTGCATGTTGATTTTTTTGTATATTCAGTATGAATTCAGCTATGATAAATACAATAAGAATTTTAATAATATCTACAGGATTGTAGTTTATTTAAATTCCGGTGTTAATACATTTCCAATGGCTGCTACACCTCCAGCGCTTGCCGCTTCTTTAAAAGAAATTCCAGGAATAAAATCGACAGAACGGCTAAGTGTTGAATGTAAAAATGTTGTGGTGCGGTATAATAATATTTCATTTAATGAAGATAAGTTTTTCTTTGCCGATTCATCCTTCTTCAACATATTTACTATTCCGGTAATTGAAGGCGATGAATCTACCGCACTTAAAAATCCTTATGCAATAGTTATTACAGAATCAATTGCAAAAAAATATTTTGGCAATTCAAATCCTATTGGCAAAGTTCTTGAGATCAATACTTTCGATAATAATCATATTTATGAAATAACTGGGATTATAAAAGACTTTCCGGGGAATTCCCATATTCATCCTAATTTCCTTGCCTCATTTAAAACCCTGCAACTAATCAACCCCAGTATGAATTCAAGTAAAATGCAACAATGGGGAATGTGCAGCTATTATACTTATGCCCTTGCAGCAAAGAATTCAAATTTAACCAAATTAAATGCAGACCTAAGAAATGTAATCATTGAACATATCGGTAAAAATAATATTGATGATTGGAATTATAAATTCCAGCATCTTTCCGATATTCATCTTAAATCTAATCTCCAGTTAGAGGTTGAAAAGAATAGCAGTATATCAACCATTATAATATTTTCTGCTATCGCAGCATTTATACTTTTATTATCAGTTATAAATTTTGTCTCTCTTTCAACTACCGGATACCTTGATAGAACTAAAGAGATTGCTTTAAGAAAAGTAGTTGGGGCAGGAAGAGCGCAGCTTATAATTCAATTTATGGGCGAGACTGTTTTACTTACATTAATTTCAGCTTTGATTGCGGTTTCGATTGTTGAGATAATATTGCCCGAATTCAATTCTTTAATCGATAGAAATATTTCATTAAACGCAGGAGAGTTCGGGTTAATTTTAATCGGGTCGATTTTTATCGGAATACTTTCCGGCAGCTACCCGGCTTTTTATCTTTCTGCTTTTTCTCCTCAGGCAGTATTTAGAAAAAACAAAATTGGTATGGACAAAGGATTATTTAGGAATATTCTGGTAGCCTTACAATTTACTATCGTTACTATTATTATTGCCTCAACAATTATAACATTCAAACAAATGATTTTCATTAAGAACAAAGATTTAGGATATAAAAAGGATCAAGTTATTATATTACCGTTAAGGCATGAAGTTCTTCATTCTAAATATGAAATATTGAAAAATAAATTATCATCACTAAGCGGGGTGGAAGCTGTAAGCGGCTCATCGGGAGAGTTGGGAAATACAAACTTTATCGGAAATATTTCTTATGCAGGAAAGGAGCTTTTCAAAATTAGATTTATAGCTGTAGATTATAATTTTCTCAAAACGATGAATCTAAAATTAATCTCCGGCAGAAATTTTTCTCGCGGCATTCCCTCCGATTCAACTGATGCAATAATCATAAATGAAGCTGCCTCAAAAATATTAAGCAAAATGAAATTGCTTGACAAACCGTTAGAGGCAACATATTTCCGGTATCATAGTATGCCTTCCCATGTAATTGGGATAGTTAAAAATTTCAACTATAGACCTATTTATTATCCTGTGCAGCCTCTGGTTATTTATTTGTCGCCTGGGGAAACAGAATTTATGGCAATAAAATTATCACCAACCAACATGACAACCACAATTAATGGCGTGAAAAAGGCATGGAAAGAATTGGTTCCTCAATATCCTTTTGATTTTTCTTTTCTGGATAAGGATATCGAAAGTAAATATAGAGGCGATGAATTATTTACAAATATTATTGAAATCTCATCCTATCTTGCAATAATGATTGGATGTCTCGGTCTTTTTGGTTTGGCTAATTATTCAACCCGTAAGAAAACAAAAGAAATAGGCATAAGAAAAGTTTGTGGCGCTTCTATTAATGAAATAGTGATTCTACTTTTGAAGGAATTCATTTTATTGGTAGTTATTTCGGGCATTGTGGCAACGCCAATTTCATATTTTATTATGAATAAGTGGTTGGAGAATTTTGCGTATCATATAAATGTCGGAATGTTCCCTCTTTTTATTGCAGTAATTATTTCTCTTGTGATCTCTATATCTACAGTAAGTTATTATGCAATTAAAACAGCAACAGCCAACCCAATAAAATCCCTACGGTATGAGTGAGAATTTTTATATAATACCTATTTCATTTCTTGCTTTCGTTATTTCAATTTTATATCTTTGTCATAAGCAAGTATTAAATCTTATTCTTTATATTTCATGTCGATTAGAGCTAATACTTCCTGATATTTAATAAAAGACAAACCTCTCAAATTATCAATCTGCAAACATTCTGAATGTACTCTGAATACACTGTGAATGCATTCTGAACACACATTAAAACCCCTTAGCTCTATATTTAACCTCTATTAACCCTACGAATGACCTTATTCAAACTCAAAATAAATAGTTAAAACAATTATTCTTCTTAAAATGGTTAAATTAAAGGTGGGCACGAATTACAGAATTCTTCTTACCTGCTTTATCGAATGCTACAAGGTAAGAGTCAAAATCCTTTGTCTTAAAAAATTAGTTCAGTGTGTTTTCCAATTGATAAATGAAATCTCGCTTGCACCAGTTACCAAATCATCAAAATTGTTTTGCGAATTAGGAACAAACATCCTTATCAAATCATATAATACAATTTTAATTTGTGGTTAGAAAAAAGTAGACAGATGCCGGAGCTCCCAAAGGAAATCCTCTAACGATATCCGGCATCAGAAAAAATGTGAGAATATTTGAAAACAAATAACCCAAAACTATCCGCGAATCATTACTTAAATACCAAGCTTATCCCTTATGTCTTTCGGAATTGCATTTTTGTTAACCATTATAGCAATTGTCCTTAATTTCACAAAAGGCTCCGACATATACCAGTAACCGTTGTATTTTTTATCTTTTATTCCCCATGAATTCTTCGTGTAGTAAAAGGTTGTTCCTGCTTGATCCTTAGCAACCCCGGTAATTTGCATAAGATGGTCATCTGTCGTAGCGTAATCATCAAATGCCTTTTGTCTCATTTGCTGTGTTACGTCTAATTCCTTTTCCGCTCCTGTTGTCGCAGTATCACCTTCAATTGGGACTACAGCATAACCTTCTTTTCTATAAAAATTATTTTTCCCAACAGCGCCATCCCATGCTACTGAATAATCATTAGCTATTGCATTGTTCATAATTTGTATTAAATCAGCCAGTGGGACATTGTAATATTCACCTTCTTCCCAGTTATCGGGCACTTCTAAAACAAACTTTGAATAAAAAGGGTGATGCGTGAATGAAGTTATTTCAACATAGTCTTTTGTGTTTATGCCTAAGCTTTCGGCAAAACTCTTAGGAGTGTATTTTTTACCGTTATATTCAAACTCCTGCGGTACTTTTCCAAGATAGACGTCGCAAATAGCATTAACTAAATCTTCATAATGATTTGATATTCTGTTTCTTTCCACGATTGTTTTAAGCACTGCTTTAAGAACGGCATCCATTTCTGTGTTGTCATAGAGAGAGTCACCAGGTTCTAAACCGGAATATACAGAATTAGGAACGGCGCCGTAAGTATCAAATATTTTCAATACGTCGTGAGCTTGTCCGCCTTCGCCAAACTGATATTTACCATGATACCTAACGTATCTTTCTGCCTTTAAGGGATAAGTATATCTTACGTTAAACATCTCAGAAAGATCATACTTACCTTTACCCATTCTCATCAATTCACTTTCTAAGAAAGATTGAGTGGCGAAATCCCAGCATGTTCCGGTTCTAGCTTGGTTTTTTACCGAAGTAGTTCCAATTTCATGAATCATTGTAAATATGTGCCTGTCTTTCTTTTCATTTTTCTTTGCCTCATCTTGCGGATGTATTGAGCTAATAAAAAATGCAAACAAAACCAGTGTGTAAAAAGGAATTCTAAGTTTCATTTTATCTCCTTCAAATAAGATTATTTTTTTTACGCCGTTAATTTAATAATTAATTAAATCCAATGGCCATAGCATTCTTGCTAATTTTTGAATAAACGTTTACCTTTCAATTGATTCTAACAATGATTTATTCGAATCATATATAAATACGGTTACAATATTAAATCTGAAAGGGACTGAAAATGAAAAGACTCACCATTTTGTTTTTTACATTAGTATTAATTGCTGGATGTTCTGACCCAATTAAAACTGATCTCGCTGAATATACAAGAGCTATTCAACCTTTAACCACCACGGAAGCAAGCGTAATTAACAGATGGAATTCTGTTTCAGGGAAAAGTTATGTTAACGACAGCTATATGTATCAGGCACTTGATGACTATATAATAGACACATATTCCCAATTTGTAGATGGGTTAAAGAAAATAAAACCACAGACAAATGAAGTAAAATCTTTAAATGATCTTTATATTCAAGCAACCGAAAAACAATTACAAGGCTATCGAATGATGAAAGACGGACTTGAAAAAAGAAACAAAGACATTATGAATAATGCCTACAAATTACTTACAGACGGCAGAACTGAAGAAAATAACTGGGCTAATCAATTAGAAAGCCTTTTAAAGAAACATTAAAATATTTGCTTTCAACTGTGTTGTATGAGTCATTTCATTAAATAGAATTCATTTATTTTTATTACTGAGTTAATTCAAATAACAATAATATTTTAACCTCTGCTTTATTTTAACTAGTTTTTAGAAGTATCCTTATTAAGAACAATGTCTTAAAAAATTAAAACCTAAAGGATTATATTGACTGAAAATTTATTCGGATATTTTGCTGCAGCTTGCACTACAATAGCTTTCATTCCACAAGCTATTAAAGTGCATAAGACTAAAGAAATTCAGGACATCTCCCTTGGAATGTTTGCTCTTACTACAATAGGCGTATTGTTGTGGTTCATTTATGGAATTATGATTTCATCACTTCCTGTAATTATCGCAAATTTCATTACATTTATACTTTCACTTTATATTTTTATAATGAAAATTAAACTCGACCACCCCAAAACATAATTAAACTGTTTTGTCCAAGTTTCCTCAATGATTAGAACTTACTTTTTTTAGACCAGTACAGGGTACCTGCGCTTGAATCAATAAATTTTAGGTTATTGTAATGCTTCAAGGGAAAAGTTACATTTTGTAAAAAATAGTATAGATAAAAATTCTCCATAATATAAGCTGCTTGATCTATTGATTTCGAAGCAATCAACAATTTAAAGGTCTAACATTTAAAAATATCTTTTAATAATTCTTAAAGATTCAGTATTTTAGTATTTAATTATAAAACTTATAATATCATTTCTCTAAAAATAGGTGAGTATAACTAATGGAAACAAAAATAATATGGACCAAAATCGATGAAGCCCCGGCTCTTGCAACTTATTGTTTGCTGCCTGTAGTAAAATCCTTCTTAAAAGGAACAGGTGTCGTAGTTGAGCAAAAAGATATATCTCTTGCCGGTAGAATCCTTGCGAACTTTCCCGATAACTTAACTTCTGATCAAAAAATACCGGATTATCTAGCTGAATTAGGAGAACTAACACAAAACCCCGACGCTAACATAATAAAGCTTCCAAACATCAGCGCATCAATTCCTCAACTCCATGCCGCAATAAAAGAATTGCAGGATAAAGGTTATAAAATTCCTGATTACCCTGAAGATCCAAAAAACGAAGAAGAGATTGCAATTAAGACTAGGTACGCTAAAGTGTTGGGTTCTGCAGTTAATCCGGTTTTAAGAGAAGGTAATTCGGATAGGCGTGCGGCAGCTTCGGTTAAAGAATTTGCTAAAAAATATCCTAATAAAATGATGAAGCCATGGCCTAAATCAGGTTCAAAAACCCGGGTTGCGTATATGAGTCAAAAAGATTTTTACGGCACTGAAAAATCTGTTACCTTAACTAAAGATGATGTAGTTAAGATTGAATACGTTGATCCCAAAGGCAATGTAACTGTGTTAAAAGAAAAACTTAAACTTCTTCCCGGTGAAATAATCGATGCTTCAATTATGAATGTTAAGGAGTTAAGAAAATCCTACGCCGAACAAAGTAAGGAAGCAAAAAAAGATAATGTGCTTCTTTCACTGCATCTTAAAGCTACGATGATGAAAATATCCGACCCTATAATGTTCGGTCATGCAGTTTGGGTTTACTTTAAAGATGCGCTCGAAAAACATGAAAATGTTCTTAAAGAAATCGGTACTAATTTAAACAACGGTCTTATGGATGTACTGGAAAAAATAAAGAAACTTCCTAAAGAAAAAAGACAAGAAATTGAAGCCGATATTAATAAGGTCTATGAATACCAGCCGCAGCTTGCAATGGTTGATTCTAGGACAGGAAAAACTAATCTTCATGTGCCTAATGATGTTATTGTTGATGCTTCAATGCCTAATGTCGTTAGGGACGGCGGAAAGATGTGGAACCGTAAAGACGAGCTTCAAGATTGTATTGCAATGATACCTGACCGCTGCTATGCTACAATTTATGAAGAGATTATTGAGAACGCCAAAGCTAACGGTCAGTTCGATCCGGCAACTATGGGTGCAGTTTCCAATGTCGGGTTGATGGCGCAGAAAGCTGAAGAATACGGCTCGCATGATAAGACCTTTGAAGCTAAAGGAGAGGGAATTATTCGAGTTGTAAGTTCTTCCGGTGATACTTTACTTGAGCAGCAAGTTGAATCAGGAGACATTTTCAGAGTGTGTCAAGCTAAAGATGAAGCGATTAAAGATTGGGTAAAGCTTGCGGTACACCGTGCTAAAGTTTCTTCTACTCCAGCAATTTTCTGGCTTGATGAGAACAGAGCACACGATAGAGAGATTATGGCAAAAGTTAAAAAGTATTTGCCAGAATATGATACCAAGGGACTTGAAATTAAAATCCTTAATCCTGTAGATGCAATGAAATATACTCTGGAAAGAGTCAGAAAAGGATTAGATACAATTTCTGTTACCGGAAATGTGCTTCGCGATTATTTAACTGATTTATTCCCGATCCTTGAATTGGGAACAAGTGCAAGGATGCTTTCTATTATACCTTTATTAAAAGGTGGGGGATTATTTGAAACGGGTGCTGGAGGTTCGGCGCCTAAACATGTTCAGCAATTAATTAAAGAGAACCATTTGAGGTGGGACTCACTAGGCGAATATTGCGCTCTTGTCCCTTCGTTTGAAATGATTGCTGAAAAAACCGGGAATAATAAAGCCGCACTTTTAGCCGAAACTCTGGATATTGCAATCGGTAAATACTTAGAAAACGGCCGCTATCCTTCACGCAAAGCAGGCGAGATTGACAACAGAGGCGGTTCCTTCTATCTTGCCTTATACTGGGCTCAGGCATTAGCCGAACAAAATAAAGACTCTGAATTAAAATCACGTTTCTCCAAAATGTTCGAAGAGCTAAAAAAATATGATGCGAAAATCATAAATGATATGATTTCTATACAAGGAAATCCAGTAGACCTCGGAGGCTATTATTTACTTGATGAAATAAAAACTTCTGCGATTATGCGCCCCAGCTCAACATTTAATAAAATAATTGAGGAGATGTAATTACCCGTTCTAATTTATAAGTTATTTCTATTTTGTTAACGGATGGAGAAATATTCCCCATCCGTTTTTTATTGTTAAAATCAAAAATAATATTGGATAATTATAATATCGGAACCTCATTTTCTACAATTATATTGAGGGCACTTCTAAAAACTTCTATACCTGCCTGCCGGTAGGCAGGTTCTCTGCGAACGTTGCGTATTCTTTGCGTTCTCTGCGTTAAATTTTTATAAAAGATAGTTTTTAGAAGTGCCCATCATAGTATTAACTCCTTATTTTAGAATCCAATAGTATACGCTATAAGAAGTCACACTGCAAAATTTGAAGCTGCACACATTTCCATCTACCACGCATAATGATTATTAAAAACTAAATTCCATTTTTCCAATTTGTTGGGAGAGAATTTATTAATAGCACCAAATAGTGTAATATGGCGTCTATTTGATTGGTTATATGAGTTTTTAAGTAACATTTAATGATTCCTTAAATATCTGAACTCCCCTAGACAAAATATTTTTAAGATTTTTAACTTCACTTTGATTCCATTCTGGATTAAAATTTTTATTATTTTGTGGATCTGAAGAATGATTACAGCTCCATAGTAACTTATCATAAAGAGAATTCGTTATTTCATCATCAGAATCAAAATCTACATTAATAGATTGACTAATAGCATCATATAGATTCCAAGCTAAATTGAATTCACAATATTTTATATTTTCTCTATCTCCTCTTTTTATCCATTCAACAACTTCATCTAGATTATAAAGTATTGCATCTTCAGGTTCAATTCTAATTTTATATTGAAAGGCATATTCATTCAGTTCTTGTTTACTTGAAAAGTGTAATATCTTTCCTTTCCCGTTTGTTAAAATTCTATCGTTAGAGCTTGAATCCCAGATAAGGTAAGAATCTTTATTGTTTAATCTATACCAAAGCATATAATTTTTTCGTTCGATTTGATTGGTGCTAAAAAAATCATTTTTAGGTTGATCGGATGTCTCTTCTTCCAATTTTTTATTCGCTTTCAATTCAACAATTTCTTTTACTGCTCCTCTCCTATCTTTGTCTAAGAATTCATAGGTAGCGGCAAACATTGTAGTTGTAAGACTTCCTCCATATTTTCTAACATGTAGCGCAATGCGAATAAATACTATTATTACGACTATTAATACAATTGCCCCAACTAATAAACTTAATAATTCGTTATCCATATAATTATGACACTACCTTTTAAGCATATTACGTCTTTGTTTTTATCCCGTCGTCTGGAATAAATAAATTTAATTTCAAGATTGTATTCCCCAAAATCACTTGTTCATAAAATTGATTTCATACTCCAATTTTTATCGCGTCCATAAATTATTTATCCTTATTTCCTTTCCTATAATATTCGTTATAAGAAATCATTCAACTTATTTCGGAAAGATCATTATTTTAGCGCCGGTAAATCCATTTTCCCGAATTGCATATAGGTATATACTACTCGGCTACTTACCTCTTAATTACATTCAGTTTTTAAGTAAGAGCATTACAGGTACTACACAGTTATTTAATTATTTATGTGGTTAAAAAAGTTTAGAATTGAATTATATAGATTGGTACCCCGAATAGACTCGTCTGCCGGCAGGTGCAGGGTTCCCTCTATTATCAGTATTTTAAAAATTCAAGCTTTAGAACCCCACAGATAATTACTAAAAATGGTAACTCAAATAAATTAAGGAATGAATTAATAAAAAACAATGATTATCTATAGATTTCTAATTGATAACTGTTAATTGCATAATCCCGTGCCGGCACAATTTTCCAACAAACAAAAATTCCGCCCACCCTCAAACCCCAAAACTGCGCCAAAAATCTTAGCATACTTAGCTTAGTATTTTAGAATAAAACCGGTGTGAATTTAGAGCAGTAATAAAATACCCTTTTGCAAAACACCTGCAATTTCGAGAACATTTCAATATCCGGGTAATTTCTTTAAAACAAAAAAACCTTGCAACATTTTATGTTACAAGGTTTTATCTGAGCGGGGCCGACGAGACTCGAACTCGCGACCTCCTGCGTGACAGGCAGGCGTTCTAACCAACTGAACTACGACCCCGGCTATTCTTAATCATCTTTTCAAATTTGAATGTCAAATATAATTTTAACACTCTCCAAAATCAACAATCAATATAAAATATTTTTGTCAGATTTTGTTTTTTATTCCCCAAATGAAATTCCAACTGCCTTTGCTGCAAATACTGCTTGGGTGTCCGGCTGCACTAACTTTTGATGCGAAATTGCTTCTTCAATTCTGACATTTTTTACATCGCTGCCTTTTAGAGCAACCATTCTTCCGAATTTTTTGTTTGCCGCAAGTTGTATCGCAAATGCTCCGAATTTTGTCGAAAGTATCCTGTCAAATGGAGTCGGACTGCCACCGCGCTGCAAATGCCCAAGTACTGTAACTCTCGTCTCTCTGTTTGTATTTTCTTCAATCCTCTTTGCGACTAATTCACCTATACCACCAAGCTGAACCGGGTCATGACGTTTGATATCCTGCCCTTTAATAACCATCTCTCCGTCCATAGGTTTGGCTCCTTCCGAAACACAAACTAAACTGAATTTTTTCCCCATTAATTCTCTTTTCAATATTTTGTCGTAAACTCGATCCCATGAAAAAGGAATTTCCGGGATCAATATAATGTCTGCTCCTCCTGCTAAACCGCCGTTTAGTGCAATCCATCCAGCATACCTTCCCATTACTTCAACAACAATAACACGGTGATGCGAAGAGGCTGTTGTATGAAGTCTGTCAAGCGCTTCAGCAACTACATAGACTGCAGAATCGTGACCAAATGTAAGATCGGTAGCTTCAAGATCGTTGTCAATCGTTTTGGGAACTCCAATCATGTTCATTCCCATTTCACCAAGTTTTTTGCAGATATGCATTGTCCCGTCTCCGCCTATTGCAATCAACGCATCCAAATTCCATGCTTGATAATTCCTTAAAGCCGCTTCTGATTTATTTGCAATCTCTATCTTACCGTCTTTTTGAATTGGCCAGTGAAATGGATCTCCTTTATTCGAAGAGCCTAAAATTGTACCGCCGCGTGCTAATATTCCCGATACATCATCGTTCTTTAGTTCTTTTGCTCTTCCTTCTACTAATCCTTCAAAACCATCAATAATTCCTAGCACGGACATTCCATAGTCCTGTGCAGGTTTTGTTACTCCTCTTATTACTGCATTTAACCCGGGGCAGTCTCCACCGCCGGTTAATATCCCAATTCTTTTTACTTTTGAACTTGCTGCCATTATTAATCCTTTTATTTTCAATGATTACCATGCCATCCGTTTGGCAAATTTACATTAATTTTGCGGTGGTCCTAAAATGTAGCTTAGCTATCTCCCCAAGCTTTGACGTGCCGTAGATTTTAATTATCTGTTTGGCTGCTTCATTAACCGCGTTTGAAGCACCTTTCGGCAATTCTATCTTTAACATCTTATTATGAATATCGAACCATTCCACCATTTTCTCCCTTGCCAATATTGAAGCCGCAGCTACCGCTGTAAATTTTTCGGCTTTAGTAAATTGGTGAAGTATAATACTTCTCCCTTTTTCCTGCAATGAGTTTCTTATTAGGCTTTCGTCGCCGAACTTATCACTTATTGCTTCTTTTGCTTCACTGCGAAGTAGTAAATTTTCTAAAACTTTAGCATGACCCCATCCTAAAATTTTATTTACATTTTTTACCTTACTGTGAAGTTCGTTATACTTTTTTGGTGTTATTAGTATAATCTCAAAATTATCTTGAACGATCTTTTTTATCTCTTCTGCGATAAGTTTGATTGACCTATCGGATAATTCCTTGCTGTCTTTTACTCCCTTTGCTTTAAGAAGTTTTATATTCTTTTCATCTGCAAATACTCCGGCTATAACAAGCGGACCAAAATAATCTCCCTTGCCCGATTCATCCGTGCCTATATAACTCTTAGGTTCCGTAAATTCTTCTCTAAATTCAAAAAGCTTTTCACCGAATAGAAAATCATTTATTTCCCTGTAAAGTACGGTTTCTTTATTCCCTTGTAATACCGTTTTTACTCCGCTTTTACCGAAGTAAACTAGCAATATTAGCTTTTCTTTCCCTTTGTAGATGTTAGCTTCATAGCTATATTTCTTTTTTTCTAATTCCGACACATTTACAGATTTTTCAATTAATCTTTTCTTGTATTCTTCAATTAGTTTTAAGGCGGCGTTTTCTATCGAATTCACATTAATTATTTATTTTATATTTACAAAAATACTTAATTCTTAAGTAATTCTAAAATTTAAGTATTATTTTTTTGTTAGATCTAAAATAACTATACTCTTTGCCAATAATGAGTTAATAAAATAATATCGCTGAATTTATCCCTATAATAAATAGCATAACCTCAATTTTAAGTATATTTAAAAAACAAAATATCATCATTTAGGAATAATTTATATTATGGATTTCAATTCAATAGAAACCACCGGCTTGACGAAGGTGTACTCCTCTTCATTCGGCAAAAGAAAAGTCCAAGCGCTCACTGGCTTAGATCTAACTGTTTCAGCAGGTACCATATTTGGCTTTCTGGGACCAAACGGCGCTGGCAAAACTACTCTTATTAAATTGCTTTTAGGAATAACCTTTCCTACCTCTGGAAGCGCTAGAATTTTAGGAGAAGATATTTCAGGTTATAAAATAAAGTCCAGGATTGGATATTTACCTGAAAATCATAAATATCCTCCTTACCTAACAGGCGGAGAAGTGCTTGACTTTTTCGGTAAGCTTTCCGGAATGGAAGGGGATTTATTAAAGAAAAAAATAGATGAGCTTTTGGAGCTGGTTAATCTTTCTCAGTGGAAGAAAACGAAAGTGAAAAATTATTCCAAAGGAATGATGCAAAGATTAGGGCTTGCTCAGGCTTTGCTAAACGATCCGGAATTAATTTTTCTTGATGAACCTACCGATGGTGTTGATCCAATCGGACGAAAAGAAATTCGCGATATTCTGACTGAATTAAAATCACGTTCTAAAACTATTTTCCTTAATAGCCACCTTTTGTCTGAAGTCGAATTAATTACTGACCGGGTAGGAATTCTAAATAGAGGAAAGTTAATCCGTGAAGGCACGGTAAAGGAATTAACTCAAAAAAATGAAGAGTATAAATTAAATCTGGAAGGAAGCAATGTTGATAGCTTTATCAAACAATACCAGGATATTTTTCAAATATCAAAATTAAATAACGGCTATTGTAATCTGAAGGTCTCGGACGCTAATGAGCTGAATAATATTTTGGATAAGCTCCGCGGTGAAGGTATAATGGTAAAGGAAATTGTTCAACAAAAAAACTCTCTCGAAGAAATTTTTATATCACTTATTAGCGAATCTGAAAAAGGCGGTCTCAAATGAAAAATATTATAACGGTAACTTGGTACTCCCTTCGCGAAGCCTTAGCAAGAAAAGTTTTTATTTTCTTTTTTGTAATTTCAATACTGACTATAATATTTGTCGGTCTGATTCTATATCTAACCGGAATTGAAAAAATATTCGCCCCGGGAATGCAATCAGATGTATTTACTGCGGTAAATTCACTTGAAATGATGTTCGTTTCACCCATTACTCTGATTTGTCTGTTACTCTCAATATTTTCAAGCGCAAGTTTTATCCCTATTATGCTCGAAAAAGGAAATATCGATTTGCTCTTATCAAAACCCATTTCCCGGGAACAACTGCTTCTTGGAAAATTCTTCGGCGGCATTCTTGTTGTATTTCTAAATATCGCCTTCTTAATCCTTGGAGTGTGGCTGATCTTTTCCCTTAAATTTTCAATTTGGAACTTTGAATTTCTTTTAACCATTTTTACAATTACTTTTATCTTTTCAATTCTTTACTCAATAATTGTCTTATTCGGTATCATAACCAAAAGTTCTACCCTTGGCATGATGATTGCCTATCTGTTATTCTTGATTGTTAGCCCGGCATTGTACACGGCAAAATATACGCTAAGCGTTTTGATTCAGAGTAGTTTTATAAAAGGTTTGATTGACTTCGCTTATTATTTTTTACCAAAAACTTCCGAGTTAATGGGAAAAACAAATTATGATCTGGCTTCCGGACATGGTATTACTAATTACCAACCGATATTAACTTCGTTGTTATTCTTAGTTTTAACTTTGGGAATTTCGGTTGCCATATTTAGGAAAAAAGATTTCTAAATTATAAAGTTATTTAATTCAAAGTGGAATTATTTAGGGTTAATTTTAATGCAAAATGAAAATATTAGATTAGAGGATCTTTTAAGTAAAACCAAATCGGTTCAATCTGATGTTGGTAATATCAATAGTGTTGCAATTATCGGCGCAGGAGTCATGGGGCAGGGAATTGCTCATACTATCGCTGCTGCTGGGATGGATGTCCTGATTATTGAAAAGGATGCGGAGCATTTGCAAAAGTCTAAGGAAGACCTAGCCGAATCAATCGACAGGGAAATAAAACGCTGGGCTATGACTAAGTCAGAAAAAAAATCAATCCTTGGGCGTATAAAATGGGAGCTGTCATTAAATTCAGTTAATGAATATGATCTGATTATTGAAGCGGTTGACGAAGACTTCAATCTGAAACAATTAATTTTTATGGAACTTGATTCTATTGCAAAAAAAGATACTATTTTTGTTTCAAATACGTCTACTTTAAGTCTTACAAAGCTGGCTGAAACTACAAGCCGACCTGAAAAAATGATCGGTATGCACTTCCTTCATCCTGTTCCCAAAATACCTATGGTCGAATTAGTTAAATGTTTGCATACTTCTAACAGGACTGTCGAATTGGTAAAAGCTTTCGCCGCTAAAATAGGGAAGACCCCTGTTGAAGTTTATGAATATCCCGGATTTGTTACCACGCGCGCTATTGTCCCCCTGCTTAATGAAGCAATGTATATTTTACTTGAAGGCGTAGCTACTGCTCCTGATATTGATACTGCAATGAGGCTTGGATATAATTTCCAGTATGGACCACTTGAAATGGCTGATATGATGGGTCTTGATGAAGTCCTTGCGTGGATGGAAACTCTTTGGAAAACTCTTGGCGAACCCCGTTACCGCGCTTGCCCTATCCTTAGAAAATTAGTTAGAGAAAGAAAGCTTGGTAAAAAAACAGGTGAAGGTTTCTATAAGTACGATGAAAATGGAAAGATTATTCCGGAAATAATTGTAGCATAAAGTAATCAACTAAAAATTTGTAAAGAAAATAATATGAAAATTCTTGTCCTAAACTGCGGCAGTTCATCTATTAAATATCAATTTATCGACACAAAAGAGAAAATTGCTCTTGCAAAAGGCGTTGTAGAAAGAATCGGAATGAGTAGCGCAGTGCTTTCCCATTCTCGCTACGACGGAGATGGAATAAAAATAGTCGGAGAAATATTAGATCATACTATTGCGATTGAATACGTGCTTGGAGTAATCCTTAGTAAAAATCATGGCGTTATTGATTCTAAGGATGATATTGAAGCCGTTGGTCACAGAGTTGTTCATGGCGGTGAAACTTTTTCAGATTCTGTTTTGATTACTGATGAAGTTATGCAAGTACTCCAGGATAATATCGAACTAGCGCCACTTCATAACCCGCCTAATATTAAGGGTATTCAAGCTGTAAAAAGAATTTTACCTAACGTTCCGCAATGTGCTGTCTTTGATACCGCATTTCATACTAAAATGCCGCCTAAATCTTTTTTATATGGAATCCCATACGAACTATACAAGAAGCATAAAATTAGGAAATATGGTTTCCACGGTACATCTCACTCTTATGTTGCTCATAAAGCCGCAGAGATTTTGGGAAAGAATATCAATGAACTCAAAATTGTTACCGCTCATCTTGGAAACGGGTGCAGTATGTCGGCTGTTCAAGACGGGATATCTGTCGATACGTCTATGGGCTTTACACCGCTTGAAGGTTTGATTATGGGAACCAGAAGCGGTGACGCAGACCCATCACTGATTCTTTATATAATGGGGAAGGAAGGTCTTTCTTTAAGCGAAGCCGGCACTCTCCTTAATAAACATAGCGGTTTGATTGGAATTAGCGGCGTTAGCAGCGATATGAGGGAATTAATTGCCGCCATAAAAGAAGGGAATAAGCGAGCTAAATATGCTTTTGATATTTTCTGTTATAGAATCAAAAAATATCTTGGCTCCTATGCTGCGGCAATGGGCGGGTTGGATGCTTTTGTGTTTACCGGAGGTATAGGGGAAAATTCTTCCGAAGTAAGATCAGAAGTGTGCAGCAATTTGGAATTCCTTGGAATTGAACTTGATGAAGAAAGAAATAATTCAAACAACGAAATTATTTCTAAGTCCTCTTCAAAAGTTCCGGTATTACGAATCCCTACAAATGAAGAGCTTGTCATTGCATTAGATACCGGTAGAATAGTTGGAGCAATGAAATCCGTCAATTAATTAGCTAAAAAAATGTATTATATTTCTTAAAATATTTTTGACTTCTATTTTAAACGGATATTTATGAACCTTCAGGTCTTTCTTCTTTCTTTTATTCCATTATTTGTGGCAATTGATATAATAGGTACTGTTCCGATTTTTCTTGGCTACACACATGGTATTGAAGGGAAAAAAATAAGGAAATTGGTTCTTGAAGCCCTTATAACTGCATTTATAGTTGCAAATCTTTTCCTAATTAGCGGAAATTTAATACTCACCTTTTTGGGTATTACTATTGATGATTTTAGAATTGCGGGTGGAATTATTTTGCTTATTCTTTCTATTACAGATATTCTTTCCTCTGCGGAAAGCAGAAGAAACCCTAATACTGACATTGGCATAGTTCCTTTAGGAGTTCCGCTAATCATGGGTCCCGCCGCTTTAACAACGATAATAATTTTGGTTAATAATTATGGGTACTTTGCCACTATTATATCAATGGCTTTGAATCTTTTTATTGTAGGCGTCATTTTATTCAATGCACGCTGGCTGATTAAACTAATTGGAGATGGTGGCGCCAAAGCCTATGCTAAATTGTCATCTCTGTTTCTCGCTGCTATTGCGGTTATGATGATCCGTGTTGGAGTTGTTCACATAATCAGTCTTATGAAATAGTCTCATTTGCAAGCGCATATTTTATTGATTGAAATATTTTTATACTTTGCATGCCTGCAAGGCATGAATATTTCGATAATAATTTTTCCCATCTACTATCTATTTCCTCTTTATTCTTCTCCTCTGACTCCTGGATTCTGACTTCTTTCCTCCTTTCCTTTTCTAAAGATTTTTAGATATTTAATTTTTATCTTTCAAGTAATAATATTCTGAGGATTAAAATGGACTTAGGTATCAAAGGAAAAGTTGCGCTAGTAACAGCTTCAAGCAAGGGGATAGGTAAAGCTGTAGCAGAAGATTTGACAAGCGAAGGATGTATTGTTGCTATTTGTTCGCGGAATAAAGAAGATTTAATTAACGCAGCATCGGATATAAAAAGAAAATTCAATGTTGAACCATTTTGGGCGGTATGCGATCTTAACAAACAAAAAGATATTGAAAATACTGTTGATTCAGTTACGAGACAGTTTGGAAAGATAGATATCTTAGTAAATAACTGCGGTGGCCCGGAAGCGGGAAACTTTCGTGATCTTAACGATGTCAACTGGCAATCAGCATTTGAGCAAGTCCTTTTAAGTGCGATTAGATTCTGTAATCTTATTGTTCCTGAAATGATTCTTCGTGAATGGGGAAGGGTTATAAATATAACTTCCCTGACGGTATTGCAGCCGGCGGATAATTTGATGCTCTCTAATTCATTGCGTACCGGCTTAATTGGCTTTGCTAAATCACTAAGCAACGAAGTAGCAAAATATAATATTACCGTTAATAATATTGCGCCGGGATATACTTTGACGAACCGGCTTTATGATCTTGCTGTGCATAATGGAAAGAAGAGCGGCAAATCCCATGAAGAAATCCTTGCTGAAATGGCTAAGGAAATTCCGATGAACAGGCTAGCAAGTCCTGATGAAATTGCTTCCAGCGTTCTGTTCCTTGCTTCAAAACAAGCAAGTTATATAACCGGTAATACTATTCATGTTGACGGTGGTTTAATTAAAGGAATATGAAATAACATCATCAATTGAATTATATTTAAAAACCTCCACATAAAAGAGAACTAAATGGTAGTTAGACGCGATTTATCTATACCTCCTGAATTTATAAATGATAAGGAATTTCTTTATAAAGCTGCTGCCGAAAAGATTGGTTTAGCAGTCGAAGAAATATCGGCAGTAATAATTTTGCACCGTTCTATAGATGCGCGCAAACGGGGACCAACGTTTTTTGTCCAAGCTGATATTTTTATAAATGAATTTCCTTCGGAAGTTAAACAAGAAATTTCTTATTCTTCATTAAAGAGTGATAAAGAGGCGATAATTATAGGTTCGGGACCTGCCGGAATGTTTGCCGCCCTGCGGCTAATTGAATTGGGAATTAAACCGGTTATCTTTGAACGTGGTAAAGACATACAGGAAAGACGCAGAGACCTTCGAGCTATTCAGCAAAACCACACGGTTGATCCTGATTCAAATTATTGCTTCGGTGAAGGCGGTGCAGGTACTTATAGTGACGGAAAACTTTACACCAGAGCGACAAAAAGAGGCAATGTTAAAAAAATATTAAATGTATTTGTCTATCACGGAGCGGATGCCGATATTCTAATCGACGCTCATCCTCATATTGGCTCTAATAAGCTTCCGGATATTGTTAAAGCTATGCGTGAAACAATTATTAAATGTGGGGGAAAAATATATTTCAATTCTCGTGTCACTGATTTGATTGTTAAAGATTCCGAAATACAAGGTGTCCGGGTTAATGATCTAAATGAATTTTATGCTAAGGCAGTTATTCTTGCTACCGGGCACTCCGCGCGCGATATCTATTTCCTGCTTCAAAAAAAAAATATATTAATTGAACCGAAGTCTTTTGCTATGGGCGTTCGGATCGAACATCCTCAATCTTTGATTAACGAGATTCAATATCATACGAAGAATAAGAATGAAAACTTACCGCCGGCATCTTATAATGCTGCTTGCAACATTGGGGAAAGGGGAGTGTACTCTTTCTGCATGTGTCCCGGTGGAATAATTGTACCTGCTGCAACTGCTCCCGGAGAAATTGTTTTGAACGGAATGTCACTTTCAAGAAGAGATTCTCCTTTTGCTAATTCAGGATTCGTTGTTACTGTCGGTCCAAATGATTGGGAAAATTATGAAAAATATTCCCCGTTATCTGCTTTAATGTTCCAAAAAGAGTTGGAGGTGTTGGCATTCAAATTAGGAAATAGTTCTCAATCAGCACCTGCTCAAAGAGTAACCGATTTTGTCAATAAAAAAGCTTCCTCAACTTTACCAAAGACTTCTTATATGCCAGGAATAATTTCAGTTCCGCTTCATGAAGCCCTGCCTGATTTTATGACTCATGCTTTACGAAATGGAATTCGTGAGTTTGAAAAGAAAATGAGAGGGTACTATTCCGAAGAAGCTGTCATGCTTGCTGTGGAAAGTAGAACAAGCTCGCCGGTTAAAATTCCCCGTGAAAGTGAAAGCCTAATGCATATTCAAATTAAAGGTTTGTTCCCATCAGGAGAAGGTGCCGGTTATGCAGGCGGAATTGTTTCAGCTGCACTCGATGGTGAGAATTGTGCAGACGCTGTTGCCAAATATATTTCTTAATTTAGCATCAACCTTCAAAGATATCAACTCAACCTTCGAGGTTTTCCTAAACCTCGAAGGTTTTGATTTATAAATCATTAAGGCACACAGTGGCGTCATAAAGACCAACGACATTTTTTAGATAATATTCATCTATAAATTATTTATATGTCGCTCCTCCGGAGCTTTATATTTTTCCATTCTTGTCTACTAATGTGCAACCGCTCTGCGATTCTGCTACTTTTTGCAGATCCTGTCCCGTTTGCGTAGCCTGCTACGTTTGCCCCGCTTGCGGGGTTTGCGTAGAAACAACAATTATGAACGCTAATAGTAATAACTCAAAGGTTTTCAAAACCTCTGAAGTATGGAATAAGCTCGAAGTTGCCTTTACGTTGTACAATTTTATATTTCGCTTAGTGAATTGTGATTATCCAATTGCATCATAAATTATTATATAAAAAAAGCCCCAGCGGGGCGATACAATAGAAGATAATTGCATATTCAAATTAACTTTTATATACGAACAAAAAATTATATCATTAAAAAACGGCAATTGAAAAATTGACAAATCGGTTGAAAGGTATTCATTTAATTAAACAATATCTTTATTGCGATTTCTTCGAACTCTTTCTTACTTTGCTAGACTTATTAGGAATTTTCTTTGTACTCGTTTTCTTTAACGGCGCATTATCTTCAACCCCTTTTGTGGACAACAACTCCGTTAAAGTAATTAATCTATAACCTGATTCATCCGATTTTTCTTTTATTAGATTCAGTGTCTCTAGCGCTATTCCTAATTCACTTCTAAAAGCATTGTCCTTACCTTTTTCCTTATTCCGTGATGACTTATGCTCTAATTTTGAATGTCCGGTAGCTACTTTTTGTTCCATCAAATCTTTAGAAATAAAAGAAAGAATGAAAATCCAGTTAACAATATTCTCAAACCGCTCTTTATTAAAGTAAATGATTTTTTCAAATTCATTTAATAAAAGATAGGCCGAAACGTCCCGGTTATTTATCAGCTCCGATACGAAAATATTTTCTTTCCCCTTAACAAAAAGATCTTTACTATGAATAAGATTATGTTTTGATAGCAATGCCTTTATTAATGAAGCTTCTTCAAATATATTTTCCACACTTCGTCCGGCATCTTTGAAAATATCAATCAATGTTTTTTGCAGTAACAATTCTTCAAACAATATTTCAGGACTGTTATTCATTTGGTAAAAGCTTAGACTGTGTTTCAAAATAATATAAGTGAAAAGAATTTCCTTCTCATTTGGAATCTTTGGATCTTTAAGAATTAAGTTTGCAAAAGGTGACTCAAATTGTTTGTCGTCTTTCTCTATCTCAATCATAAGTTTGCATACGGATTTGATTCCCGTTAAATCCCTTTCAATTCCTCTTATTACTGCATCATTATCACTGCTAATATTTTTCAGCATTTTAATTTCATTTAGTACTTTATAAATCTTTTCTCGTATAACATTCGAAACCTTTGTCCCGGAATCATCAGCTTTAACATTCTCAAAACAAACTTGGGTAAGATCATCGAATGTCTCTTTACTAAGAAGATAATTCAGGGAATCATGCAGGGGTGCAAGTTTCATTTCTTCTAACTTCTTTGAGACAGAATAAACGCCCACTCCTTTGATCATTTGAAATAGTTTCGCATAATCCCCGGTAGCATCGTATATCTCATTAAAATTAATAAGGACTCTGTATTCATAGCCCGATAGCGAGAAGTAAATTCCGTGATAATTCATTTCATAACCCGATAATAAATATTCCAATCCCGTTTTATGGTCTTTACATGAATAAAAATATGAATGCCCCGTATTAAGTTGTAAAGCTTCGGAGAGCTTCACTATTCTCTTGTTATCCGTATGCGTATTATTGTTTTTAATTACCGAATGATTTATCGTGCCGCTGCATTGCGCATAAGCATTGTTATATACGACAAGTGCTCTTTCACTCCCATCACGGTTTGCAAATGCAAAAACATTTTCATTAATACCGCCGGTATCTACATTAAAATCATAAAATTCAAAGTTGGCAACCTGACTGAATAACGATCTTCTTTTCATTAACGGAAATATCTCTGCTTCATGTCGTCTAATTAAATTCTCATCTGAATACTCATCGTAATATGCACGATTATATTCCATTCCGTATTTTTCTGAAAACCCCTCTACTTGACCGTGCGCAAACATTGGAAGCCCGGGAAGAGTTATCATTAATATTACAACGCCGAAATATTTATCTCCTTTTCCAAATTGATTAACGGCAGTTTCTTCATCAGGGTTGCTCATAAAGTTAACGTAACGTTTTAGAATTTCAGGATTAAAATCTAAAGTGTTTTTTATCAGCTCACGGTATTTATTATTTTCTTCCTTCATCAGCATGTGCATGAATGCGCTGTTGTATACGCGGTGCATCCCAAGTGTACGGACAAAATAACCTTCCATTAGCCAAAAAGCTTCCGCAAGCAACAGCGTGTTTGGCATCTCAGAATTAATACGGTCAACTACTTCACGCCAGAATTCCTCTGGCATTGCTTCATCAAAAGCATGCCGTGTCATTCCATAATCAGAGCGCGACGGAATTGCACCGCCGGTTCCTGGCTCCGGAAACCACAATCGTTGATAATGCTTTTTTGATAAAGTCATTGCAGCATCAAACCTTATGATCGGGAACTTTCTTGCAACATGAAGAATAGTTTGAATCAATGACTCTCTAACTTCAGGATTAAGCAGGTTAAGTTGTGCAGTATCGTTCCAGGGCATGTGTGTCCCGTCGTTACCGTGATAAATGTATCTAACAGATCCTGTCATTGTATCACGTCTTTGGAATACTACTGCGGCATCTTCCCGGGAATAATATCTATCTTCAATTCTTATCTCAACTCGGCTGTCGTCTGAAAGATTGGGACTGTAAAAAGTATAATTGGGAAATGGCGGCATATCAGTTTGAATAAAATACCCGGGCTTCTCAATAACCCACTTTGAATAGGCGCCCGTATGGTTTGGTACCATGTCGCTGGCTAATCTAATTCCTCGTTGTCCGGCACGATGTTTAAGATTTTGAAATGCTTCTTCTCCTCCAAGTTCGCTTGCAATTATATAATCAAATAATGAATATGCTGAGGGAGCCGCGTCTGGATTACCCGTTAGTTGTTTTATTTTGCGCGATGCGCTGCTACGTTCCCAAATTCCTATTAACCAAAGTGCAGTAAAATTCCAATTTGCTAACTTATCTAATTCTTCATCCGGTATTTGATCCAATCTGTTAATCAGACGTCTATATTTTTTAGAAAGTTGATCTAACCATACATAACTGTTCTTGGCAATCATTACAACCTTCGGCATCCAATCAATGTCTTGAGTAAATTTTTCAATTTCCGAATTATAATATTGCCTTTCTATTTCTGATAAAGTTTCACCCGAAGCAAGTCTTGATTTAAGCTTATTAAAATAGTCACTATCATAGACCGGGACAGGAGGGGTTGGCTTATCGAATCCGCCGTGTTGTAGAAATAAACGGAAGTCTTCTATTATTAAATCTTTACCGCTTAACAAGCGATCTAAAAATTTCTCTTTAATATAAATGCCCCATCGTTCGCGTATGAATTCCAATTGTCCTTCAATGCTATGCGGGCTTTCAAGTATCGGTTTTTTAAGAAATGAAATAAGTGAAAGGTTTTCCTTTCCAAATGGTTTTTCATTTGAAAAAAAAAGTTCCGTAGATTGGACGAATGTTAGGTACTTTGTTTTTTCAATTAAGGTTTTATTAGAATAAAGTTCTTCAAGTGCAGCGGTTGCCGGATTGCTATTTTCCAAATAAAGCAGAAGCAGTTCTTCGAATATAATTTCTTTGTTGGATTTATTGCCGGTGTAACTTTCAAGATATTTCTCCGCAGAAATTTCTCGATTGTATACCTGCAGCGGTGAAAATTCTTTCGTAAATTGAATAAGAATCTCATTTAAGCCTTGGCTGCCTAATTTTTGAGACAGATAATTGATACCGCGTGAGAATACACCGGGGTTTTCATTCTCCTCATATATTCTAATTAAAAAATGAAATATTTCGTGAATCAAACCAAGAGCATTTAGCTGCCCAGCGGATGTTAGATGATTATGTTGGTCTTCTCTTTTCCTTGCCTCGTTTATTTTAGACGCAATAATTCTTGCCTGATGAAAATTAGCAATTATCAAGTCGCCTGTAATTGAAAAGAGAGATCCCTCAATTTGATATTTGCTTCTAGATTTATTTGAAACGTGAAAATCATACTTGATATTTTCACAAAACAAAGCATCCAGGAAATTCTTATTATTCATGTATTCTTGACAAATTTTCTTTACTCAAAATATGAAATGTTAATCTTGAAGTTTAGATCAAACCTCCGAGGTTTTCCTCAACCTCGGAGGTTTCGTACACTTTTCAAAGATTCACTCAAAAACTAATTCCCTAAAAACTTGCATCACGAATATCGTTAGGGAAAATTTATGTTTAGAAGAAATCAACTAAATAAAATATAAGAACTGTATGGAAGCTATTTCTTCCATAACGTCGCAAACCAAAAATAAATTCCTAATTCAAAATTCATCCGCCGCGGCGGATTCAAAATTCAATAAACGATAGGGTGATAAGCTAAACTTGAGCCAACCCAGGTTTTGTCCTTGTTATGATCAACGCCCATCATTTTCCCTTTACCTAGTCTGACAAGATTATTAACGAGAATCGGGATATCCTGCCAAACAAACATCATCCTAATTTCTGCTTTTGAAAATCCGTCCGGAGTTTTTATTATCGGTGCATATTCAACTTTCGCTTGAAGAATATAATTTGATCGGTCTTCAATTTGATCAAGCAAATCCGCAGTTAAATCTAGCTCAACACCGTGTCCCGCAAAGGAATAAAGAGGCTTTAGAATAAAATTTTCAAGGTCTGCCGGGTATTCATCCAATTCATTAAAAAAATAAGTTTCAGGAACATATTCACCTGAAAGGAAGGGTAGGGAATATTTACTTATTCTATAAAACCAATTAGGATGGCTAACCCATTCAACATCCAAATCGGCTTGATAATTAAAATTGAAATTAGTTGTTCTTCTCTTTAGTTCGTCCAAAATAATTCGGTTGTAAATCCTTTTGATAGGAATTTCACGATTGCCGGATTTGTAGAAAAGTTTATTCTTTTTCTGTATGACCTTAGAAATGCAAACTGAATTAATCCCTAATAACTTTTCTGTCGCAGCAAAGTCAATCCTAGTCTTTTGTTTTTCAGGCTCAATATCAATGAGTACAACATTCTCAGGGTCGCAATCGTGAACTATTGTGTCTTTTAGAATTGTTACGTAAGATTCTCTGTCTATTCCGTTAAAGTAAGGTGAATAATTCTTGGGAATCTTTGAATGTTTCCTGGTTAATTTATCCAGGTAATATTGAAATCCGTAAAGTGTAGGGAAACCTTGGAGTTCAATTAACATTGGGATAAATCTACCATCATCATCTTTCGCAATTGCGAAATCAACTTGCAGAAAAGTAGGATGATCGCCTTCATTTGGTATCTTTAAATTAGCCGGTATTGCCCCTTGAGAAATTTCAAGGAAATCGGGAGTCATTACCTGATTGACAATTTCATGAGAGTAATTAATTAAATCAATGGTCAATGATTCGGTAAGGAATACAGGAGTTTCTGCGATTCGGAAGTCTGCAGGATATTTTAATACTGAATTAATATCTTC
>JAKBMG010000063.1 GCA_021831685.1 Bacteroidota bacterium
GAAAGCCAGGTTTGTATTTTCTGCCATACCCCGCACCAGAAAACAATTACTGCAACACCGCTGTGGAATAAAACTCTTTCAGCGCAAGCGACCTATGGAGTTTATACCAGCAGTACTCTTAACGCAACTCTCACAGATGTTGGTGCAGGAGGAACAACATCAAATCTTTGTTTGAGCTGCCATGACGGTACCGTTGCCGTAAATAGTTTAGATAATAAGTCGTCTATTGGTACCCCAACAATGGGAACCGGAGCAGAATTAGACGCTACTGGAAAGATCGCAGCAGGGCGTGAAGCGTTGGTAGGAACCAGCTTAACCAACGATCACCCTATTAACTTTACTTATGATGCTGCTCTGGCTACTACAGATGGAGAATTGAAAACTCCCAATTCCGCAAGTTATGTTGATGCAGCACATAAAGTTCCTTTATATGGAGGGAAGCTACAGTGCGCTACCTGCCATAATCCTCACAACAACGTGAATTCTTCGTTCATGAGGTTAGCAAACAGCGGCAGTGCGCTCTGTTTAACGTGCCATAGTAAGTAATCTGTAAATTTGGAGTTGGGGGGGCGGCTCGATGAAACAGTTGACGGTTTGATCATCTGCCCCCATGATAAAATGAAATGTAAAGTTTTAGGTGAGGTATTCCTTTTGTTTTTTTTTACCGCAGTATTTGGCAAATCATTTGCGCAATTCAAATCTATATCCGGTTCTGTAGGGGGTGAGTACAGAAAGCAAGACTATCTTTACCAAAGCGGGCAGAGCTTGTATTCCAGATTCAGCCAGCTTGTTGAACTGCAAACTAACGGGTATTTATATAATCCTAATCTGGTTGAATTTAATTTGCATTCTCAATTCATGAACGCTAATTCTCAAACTTATTACCTTTCCTCCAACACCAAACAGAAAGAAAATTATTTTGATTTTTATGATCTGAATATAAATATACTGCGCAATAACAATTTTCCGGCAACTATTTTTTTAAGAAACGATTTAAATACAAGCTCTGTTGAATCGCAGTTTGGACCAACATTTAGCAGTCAGGTTTTTACTAATTCTAAAGGTTTAATTTTCTCTCCAAAGTTAAACGGTGCCCTTAATTCGAAGATTTCTCTTTTTACATTCCGGTACAACGATACAAGAACCAATGTGCCAGATCCAAATACTCCGGTAGATCAAAAGAATCAAGATTTTCAAGTTTCATTTGACCTTCCGCAGTTTTTAAAAACCCAGATTGGCGTTGAAGCGATACACCGGAGACGGTCGGACAATATTAAAAATATGAAGTATCGGTCAGACGAAGTGCATTTGAGAGGGGTTACGCAAGCTGGCGCGGTAGACCAGATTTCCTTTAATGCCAATTTCTGGAAAGAAAGTACTTTCAACTCGATAATGGCAAATACATTCTGGAACTCTCAAAGGTTTCAAGACATTATCAACCAATTGAATTGCCAATTTAGAGTTACCAATACCGGTTCGAATTCAATTTTAGATGGAGCTATTAACGAGCAGCTTAATATTAACTTTTCGCAAAACTTATCCGGCAATATAATTGCTTCCCATCAGGAAACCTATTCGAACTCGCTTTCTAGTAAGGCAACTCTCAGGAATTCTTTTTTAACGGGTGGAATTAATTACCAGGGAAAACTCGATAAATTTTTGATGAATTTAGTTTCTAATGTTTCGTATCAGAGGAGTCAAAATTTAATTTCAAGGAATTCAATTCAAGGAATGTTTTCCGCAGGAGTGCAAACCCAAGGTTTCTCTTTCGGAAACATTTCGCTGTCGGATCAATTTTCTGTAAGAAAATATTTTACGACTGAGCCGCTCGTCCTTTATCAGAACACCGTTTCAAGCAGCATTGAAAGCAATATTGCCGGTAATCTTTTTTTAAGAGCCGACGGAAATTTTTCGTTAAACGGTTCTACAGACAGCTCCGGCTTCCAGGATAAAAATTTTAATCTATTAACAAGCTTAACTTACCAGTCGTTTAAGTTAATTACTTTTTATCTGACTTTAAATTACGGGCGTGACTGGTTTTCTAATTCTTTTTTAAAGTATTCGATAAACCGGTATTCAGCGACTCTTCAATTACCAAACCTCTTTCAGAATTTTACTTTGCAGGGAAGATTAATTAAGACCTTTAATGTATTTCAAAATAATTCCGAATTTAATTATGATGTTGTTGCTGCTTATACATGGCGGGCATTGGAGTTTAGTTTAAGACTTACGGGTTATTCAATTTCAACGATGAAAAGAAAAGATCTATTTTTTACAGTTAGACGGTCTTTTTCAGTTAATTTTGATTAATAATGGTATGTTAAATTTTTTCCGTCATATAGTAATTATCTTTTTTGTTTTTACGGGGCTTGCTTTTTCTCAGTCGGTTAACTCCGATAGTCTCATCTGGCCAAAAGCTCCGGCAAAAAGCAGGATAAAATTTCTTTATTCTTTTTCTTCTAAAGATGATTTCGGCATTTCTAAATCTTTCTTTAAAAAATTGGTAGAATTTTTCTTTGGCGAAGAGAAAGAAATCTCTCATTTAGAAAGACCGCAGAGTATTGCGATCAACAGCAGAGGTGAATTGTTTATTACCGACATCGAATTAAAGGGGATACACTTTTTTGATATCGAAGGGAAGAAATATAAGTTTATAAAAAACTGGGGAGAGAACTCTTTTGAATCGCCCGTTGGAATTGCCGTGAATAATGAAGATGATATTTTTATTTGCGATTCGGGCATAAAGAAGATAATAGTTTTAGACAGAGATTTAGTCTTTAAGTATGTATTCAAGGAAGGATTGATTAGACCGACGAGCATAAAAATTAGAAACGATTCTGTCTATGTAAGCGATACAGGCGCCAACCAAATTATCGTTTTTGATTTGAAAGGGAAGGAACTTCAGAGGATCGGCGGCAGAGGTAATGCTGCGGGCAGCTTTAACTTCCCTGTACACCTTTGTCTGGATAATTCTAAAAGCCCATATACCAACTCTCTTTATGTTGTTGATGCGATGAATTTCAGAATTCAAGTATTAAGCACAGCGGGGGTGTTTATTAAAAGTTTTGGCAGGCTTGGAAACGGCATAGGAGATTTTGCAAGACCTAAAGGAATTGCGCTCGACAGCGATGGGCATATTTATGTGGTTGACGCTTTATACGATGTGGTTCAGATTTTTGATCAAAGCGGACAGGTGCTTTTAGCATTTGGCGGCTCGGGAACAAGGAAAGGAAATTTTTATTTGCCAACAGATATTTTAATTGATAACCAGGACAGAATTTATATTGTAGATTCCGGCAACCGGAGAATTCAGGTATTTCAGTATTTAAAATGATTTTTACAAACAGCAAAATATTATTCAGTATCGTCTGGTTCTTGATTCTTTTGAACGTGGTTTCTTATTCGCAGATATTACAATCGAAACATAACCTTTCCGTAACCGGACCAGGCACAATCAAAGCTTCGAGCGAACAGGAGATTTGTAAGTTTTGTCATCTTCCGCATAGAAACGTTAAGGTAGTTCCGCTATGGGACCACACTTTATCTTCTGTAACATATTCTCAATATACCAGCAGCACATTTACAGCATCTTATCAATCGCAGTATCCAAACCTTTCTTCAAAGCTTTGTCTTTCATGTCATGATGGTACAATAGCCATTGGATCAATGAGTACTGGGGTTATTTCAGTAAGCGGCTCGGGCAAATTAGACCCGGATCAGTCTTTATCGGCTTCTACCGGCAGCAATATTGGCGGAGCCGCCGGTGGAAATCTATCCGATGATCATCCTATTTCTATCGGGCTGCCTCACTTTAACGCAAACCAGTATAATTGTTCCGGCTGTCATGATGTACATTTAAACACAAGTGATGAAGTGGGTTGTACAAAGTGCCACGATCCACATAATGAAGCGAAAGATCCCGTTACAAAAAAGTTTCTTAGAAAGTCCAATTCTTCTTCAACGCTGTGTCTTGATTGCCATAAGAAAGCTTATTGGAGTACAAATCCATCTGTGCATCAAACATCGACAAAAACGCTGCCAGTCGGCTGGAGCCACAACGGCTACACAACAGTTACAACAGCAGGCTGCGAATCTTGCCATAAACCGCATTCTGCTAATAGTCCGGCAAGGCTGCTAAAAGGAAATGAGCAGGTGTTATGCGAGGCATGTCATAAAGGTACGACTAATGGCGGAATAACAGAAAAAAATGTTTCCGCTTCTTCGGGAGGACCTTTTATTAAACTATATAAGCACCCTACATATTCGGTTGATAATAAACATCGTCCTGTTAATGCATCTCCGGCTACCAATTCACCCACTGAAAGTTCGGCGGATTTAAGTACGCCAAACCGTCATGCAGAATGCGGCGACTGCCATAATCCCCATGCTGCGAAGAGCGGGTTACATACAGTACAGACTAATACTACGTCAAACGTTCTTTCCGGGGTTTGGGGTTTAGAGCCAACCGATGTAAATAATTGGATGCAGCCAACAAGTTTTACAAGAATTGACCCGGCATCAAAAGAATATCAAATTTGTTTTAAGTGTCATTCGTATTATGGATTAGGGACAACGACTACTGGAGTTACAACTATAATTGGTCCTTCCGGATCAAATATTACTGACCAAGCGAAGGAATACAATGTTAATAATTTTTCTGCGCATCCGGTTAAAGTGGGGTCAAGCAGTCAAACCGGTTCTTATTCGCCAAAGAATTTACTTTCTTCACAAATGTCAACAACATGGAGCAGCGTTGGTTCGCAAACAATGTATTGTAGCGATTGCCATGGAAATGACGATACTTCGCCAACAGCAGCCCAGGGACCTCACGGCTCAAATGCAAAATTTATCTTGAAGGGTCCCAGAAGGTACTGGCCTTATAACGCAAGCGGTAAATTATGGACGCTGGGGGATACATGGTATAATACAAACAATTGGCAGAACGATCTCTTCTGTGTAAACTGCCATCCCCTGTTTAAAACCGGTGACTATTTTAATGATGTGCATAATGCTCAAAACCATAATGATTACAACTTTACAATTGACGGAGCCAATTACAAGGGCATTCCATGTGTTAGCTGCCATTTAGTTATTCCTCACGGAGGAAAGCGTTCCCGGCTGATTGCATACGGCTATGGTTCCACCAGCCCGGATGTACAGCCGTATATTATTAATCAAAACACTGCATTGGTAAAAGGATTTAAGAAAGCGGCTACTCCTATTAACGGGTATACAACACGAAACTGCTACAGTTCGTTCAACCAGTGTCATCCCCACAGCATGAACAACGGAGGGTATGACCAATGATTAGAAAAGTTACTTCTTCATTCAACATTGTTAAAAGGTTATAAAGATGAAATGTAAAAACTACTTTATTCTATCTTTATTGCTTATGGCGCTTCTGAGCTTTACCAGTGCGGTTGCACAGGGAACTACACCAAACTCTTGCGTTACTGCTAAATGTCATACGGAGTTGGTAAAGACAAAATTTGTTCATGGCCCGGCTGCTGTTGGCGCCTGCGTTCAATGCCACGAGCTGCTTCCTAATGAAACTCACAAATTCAAAAAGATTGGAACTTCGGTTAATCTATGTAATAACTGTCATGATCCAATAAAACCAGATAAAGTTAACCACGCGCCATTTGCAAAAGGCGATTGCGTAGCTTGCCATAATCCACATGGCTCCGATCAGAGATTTATGCTAAGGCAAAAAAGTATTCCGCAGCTCTGTTTTTCGTGTCATAAAGAAGAGATGATTAAAAAGAAAACTTTACATGTGCCGGTAGAAGAAGGCGACTGCTTAGTTTGTCATCAGCCTCATGCAAGCGAAAACCCGAAACTCTTAGTTAAATCCGGCGACTCTTTATGTTTTATGTGCCATACCGATATTGAAAGCGGATTAGTGGAGGCTAAAGATGTTCATTCCCCGGTGGCTCAATGCACTACGTGTCATAACCCGCATGGAAGCGATTCGGAACGAATGCTTTCTTCCGGCGTACCTAATTTATGTTATACCTGTCATGATGGAATAAAGCAATCGGTTGCTCAAGCTGTGGTTAAGCACAAAGCAGTAGAAGAAGGGAAAAAATGCATAAACTGTCATTCGCCTCATTTTTCAAAATTTCCTAAGCTGCTGGTGAACGAACCGATGTCTCTTTGTTTATCGTGTCATAATAAAACGATGAATGTTCAAAACGGCACTCTTACTAATATGAAAGAGTTATTTGAAAAGAATGATAAATGGCATGGGCCTATTCGCGAAAGAGATTGTTCTGGATGTCATAACCCTCACGGCGGCAAAACAGATTTCAGACTGCTGCGGTGGGTTTACCCAAGAGAATTTTATTCGTCCTTTTCAATTGAGCAGTATGAGCTTTGTTTCAAATGCCATCAGCCGACTTTAGTTTTGGAACCAAGGACAACAACACTAACGGGATTTAGAAACGGCGATCAGAATTTACATTACTTACATGTCAACAAAAAAGTTAAAGGCAGAACTTGCAGAGCCTGCCACGAAACGCACGCCAGCCAAAAAGCAGATCACATAAGGGAATTAGTTCCTTTCGGCAAATGGGAATTACCTATTCATTTTGAAAAGACAAGCGATGGTGGGAAGTGTTCCCCCGGCTGCCATGCAACTAAGGAGTACAAGAGATGAAGGTGTTTGCATGAGTTCTAAAATTAAAATTTTAACAGCCGCTTTCTTCTTCGTCTTTTTTATAAACTCTGCTAAAGGTATAACGGATGCAGATTCACTTGCCTATCCATTTACTTTACTCGACTTGCAGGGAAATAAAATAAGTTTTAATAAGCCCCTTTTGGCAAAATTAACGGTGCTCGTCTTTTGGTCTTCCTGGGAAATTGATTCGATAAACATGCTTATTAAGCTGCAAAAGTATTATGATAAGTACAAAGATAAAGGCTTAAGCATTGTTAGCGTTTGTTCGGAGCAGCAGAAAATTAGAAACGGGCAAGAAGATACTATAATCGAGCTAATAAAGGATAAGAAGATCAGCTTTACAATTTTGCTTGATGAAGACTTAAAAGTATTTAGTCTTTACCGCATAATCGCACTGCCGACAACCTTTTTGATCTCTCCCGGTTTCAAGATCAAACTAAAAGTAATGGGTATACCTTTAATGGAAACACAAAATCTATTTTCGATAATTGAAAATGAGTTCGAAGAGAAAAAAGAGAAAACAAAGCCGGTTGTAAAACTTTATCAGCCGCAAAAAGGCACTGCTCGTTTTCTTAACCTTGCTTTGTTGGAATTTTCGCGCGACAGGTATGAGGCAGCTAAAAATCATGCCTTAAAAGCTGCAGAACTCGATTCACAGTATGTCGATCCCTTAATTCTATTGGCAAGAATAAGTATTGATGAGAATAAATTTTCGGATGCAGAGGATTTCTTAACTAAGATCGAGAAGTTAAATCCTAAATCGGAAACAGTTGAACTTCAAAGGCTGTTTTTGAAAATCAAACTGCAAAAAACAGATGAGGCAATCCTTCAGTTAAGAAACTTTAAAGCAAAGCATCCTGCTAATGCTGTTGCTCTTGCTTATTTAGCTTATGCATACGGGGTTAAAAAGGAGTTTGACGAATCGTTAAAATTATTTGCGGTGGCAGAAAACATCTCTCAAAACGATTACATCATTCCAGCGCTGAAGTCCGGGGTCTTAAAGCTTCAAGGAAAAGAAGAAGAATCACGTCAAGAATTGTTAAAATCAATCGATTTAAAAAGGAAGGGAATTAAATTGGATTGAATCTCCAACCGCCAATTAGCAAGCGGTGTTTATTTTTACCAAATGAAAGCGGGGGATTATTTTGTCGTTAAAAGATGATTTATATCGAAATTCAATTAACAAAAGGCAAAGAAATTCCTTTTTTTGAAAAGAAGTTTTTCCAAAGATAGGAAAAATAGTTCAACCTTAAACTATTCCGCTTCAAATCTTTATAAAAGAACGACTTTTTCACTTCCCATTATGGCATTTAATATGAGTATGAGTTTTGAACAAATTCAGAACAAGTGAATGAAAACCAATTAACAAAATAAAGGATACACCATGGCTTTAATTGCAATAATTGATGATGACCCTGATATACTTGATACCAGCAGTTTGGTGCTGAACTCACGTGGTTTCAAAGTAATAACAGCGTCAAATCCTGATGACGGTTATAAGATCGTCAAGGAAAGTAAACCGGACTTAATCATTCTTGATGTAATGATGAATGAGCCGGATGATGGTTTCTACCTTGCTCAAAAATTCAGGAAAGAAAAAATCTTAACCCCAATAATTATGTACACCTCTGTATCAAAATCTTTCGGAATGGATTTTGGGGTAAACGAATTAGTCCCGGTAAATGAATTTGTTGAGAAACCGATTTCACCGGACCAACTAATCGAAAAAGTAGAGGCGCTTTTGTCTCGCAAGGAAGGGAGGAGCTAAATGTTAGTCGTTGAAAAAAATAATTTGTCTTACGAAATAGAAAGAATGATAAAAGAATACGGAAATGACCGTCAGTCGCTGCTTCAAATTCTTCAAGCAATTCAAAAAAAATATAAACACATTTCTGATTTTGCGCAGCAAGAAATCGCCAGACTGATGAATATTCATCCCGTTGAAGTTTATAGCGTTATCAGTTTTTATTCATTCCTTTCTACGGAACCTAAAGGAAGAAATATTGTCCGTCTCTGTAAAACTATTGCCTGCGATATGGCCGGAAAAGATGCTGTTGAAATTGCTGTAAAGAGAGAACTTGGAATTTCGTTTGGTGAAACTACAAATGACCAGCGAATTTCGCTCGAGTATACAAACTGCCTTGGCATGTGTAATGAAGGACCGGCGATGCTTATTAATGAAAAAGTTTATACGCACCTCGACCCGGAAATGGCAGTCAATATTTTAAATGAAATAAAGTAGGTGAAATAATGGAAACAACTTTAAAAACGAGCAAGAAAAGAACCGGCCCTGTTTTGTTTTCGAATTACCAACAAGCCGATGGTATTAAAAAAGCCATTGAGCTCGGTAGAGAAAATATTCTTTTAGAACTAAAAAATTCCGGCTTGAAAGGAAGAGGAGGTGCGGGGTTTTCTACAGCCACAAAATGGATGTTGAGCGCTGCTGCTAACGCTGAAAAAAAATTCATTGTTTGTAACGCTGACGAAGGTGAGCCAGGTACATTTAAGGATAGAGTCCTTTTGCTGGAATATCCAGAACTTGTTTTTGACGGAATGGTCATCGCCGGATTTACTATTGGCGCAAAGACTGGTATAGTATATCTTAGAGGAGAATATGAGTATATGCTTCCTTCACTTGAAGGATTTTTGAATAATATGAAGGAAGAAAATCTTCTTGGAAAAAATATTTTAGAAAAAGAAGGATTTGATTTTGATATTAACATTAGACTTGGCTCCGGAGCTTATGTTTGCGGTGAGGAAACTGCTTTAATTGAATCACTTGAAGGATATAGAGGCGAACCGCGAAATCGTCCTCCTTTTCCGGTAAACACCGGTTATCTTGGCTATCCAACCATTGTCAATAATGTTGAGACTCTGGCATCCATTCCTCATATTATTTATAAGGGGGGAGAATGGTTTAAGAAAAATGGTACAGATAAATCCAAAGGCTCTAAACTTTTTTCTGTCTCCGGCGATTGCAGGAAACCCGGTGTTTACGAACTTCAATGGGGAACTAAGATAAATGAGTTACTTGATATTGTTGAAGCGAAAAATTGTAAAGCTGTTCAAGTCGGAGGAGCTTCGGGTGTTTGCTTGCCAAAGTCTCAATTTAACCGGAGTCTTGCCTATGAAGATGCTGTTACAGGCGGTTCAATAATTATTTTTGATGAAAGCAGAAATATGTTAAAGATTCTAAAAAATTTCATGGAATTTTTTGTAGAAGAATCTTGCGGCCAATGTACTCCATGCAGAGTCGGAAATACAAAATTGCTCGAAGGCGTGGAAAATATTGAGAAAGGCGAATATACTTTCTCATATATTAATAAACTAAAGGAACTTGGGAAAACAATGCAAGCTGCATCTAAATGCGGGCTGGGGCAGTCAAGCCCGAATTCTTTTATTTCAATCTTGGATAACTTCAAGGAAGAAATATTCTATTCAAACAGGAAAGGAATTAAAAATGTTAAAGCGTGAGAATATCAGAATACCGGTTAGCCAACAAGCCTTAATTGTTGAAAAACCTATTGACACAACTACGATAGGCGGCACGGTCACAATTCAAATCAACGAAAAAAAAGTATCCGTACCTTTTGGCACAACAATTTTGGATGCTTGCAAAGAAAATCAAATTCATATCCCTACGCTTTGTCATCACCCGGATTTATGTATTGCCGGTGTTTGCAGAATTTGCGTTGTTGAAGTTGAAGGGTTGAGAACACTTCAAACATCATGTTCATTCCCGGTTACTTCACCGATAAAAATTCATACGTCAACAGAAAAAGTAAGAAAAGCAAGGCGGCATATTATCGACTTACTTCTGAGCGAACATTACGGTGAATGTTATTCTTGCTTTAGAAATGGAAATTGCGAGCTGCAATCTCTGGCAAAAGAATATGGAGTTGATGGTTACTCATTTGGACATATTTTAGAGCCGAAGTATAAAGTTGACAAATCTTCTGCAGCGGTTATTAGAGATATGAATAAATGTATCTTATGCAAGCGTTGCGTAAGAACTTGCATTGACCTTCAAGAAGTAGGAGTTTTAGAAGCTATTAACAGAGGGCACGAAACCCATGTAGGAACATTCCTTGATAAACCACTTGCTGATGTGATTTGCATAAACTGCGGTCAGTGTATTAACAGATGTCCAACAGCTGCTCTTCGTGCAAATGATCCTTCAGATGAAATTTGGAACGCTATTGACGACCCCAAAAAACATGTTGTAATCCAAACTGCTCCTTCACCACGTGCTGCAATTGGAGAGGAATTTGGAATCGAGCCCGGACATTCATTTACCGGTGAGTTAAACACGGCTTTAAGAAGAATTGGTTTCGATAAAGTATTTGATACAAACTTTACTGCCGATTTAACTATAATGGAAGAAGGAACGGAGCTCTTAAGACGATTGAAAAAAGCTGTGGTTGAAAAAGATAGTTCCGTAAAGCTTCCGCAGTTTACGTCATGTTCGCCCGGATGGATAAAGTTTATCGAACATTTTTATCCTGAATATTTGGATTATCTTTCATCTGCAAAATCTCCGCAACAGATGTTTGGAGCTGTAATAAAAACTTTTTATGCAAAGGAAAGCAAAATTGATCCGGCTGATATAATTACTGTTGCATTGATGCCTTGTGCTGCAAAAAAATTTGAATGTAACCGTCCCGAAATGAACTCCTCCGGTTTCAAAGATGTTGATTACGGATTGACTACAAGAGAAATGGCAAAGATGATTCGTGAAGCAGGGATCCATCTCCCTGAAATGCCTAAGTCGAATTTTGACGAACCTTTTGGTAATGCTTCCGGTGCAGGACTAATTTTTGGAGCAACCGGTGGTGTAATGGAAGCGGCTTTAAGGACAGTTTATGAACTTGTTACTGGCAGGGAAGTACCATTTGAAAATCTTCGCATTGAATCATGCCGTGGTTTTGAAGGAATAAAGCAGGCTTCTATAAAATTGGAAAATTGCGTTGAAAGCTATAACTTTTTAGAAGGCGTAGAATTAAAATTTATAGTTGCGCACGGAACAGCAAATGCAAAGAAAGTTATGGAGATGCTACAGCGCGGTGAATTGAGCGATGTTCACTTTGTAGAAATTATGGCATGTCCCGGCGGTTGTCTTGGCGGCGGCGGACAGCCAATTCCTACATCCGAAGAAATCAGAAGAAAAAGAGCGCAAGCAATTTATGAAGAAGAGGAGGGTTTGCCGGTTAGAAAATCGCACGAGAATGTTCACATAAAATACATTTATGAAAATTTCTTGACCGATGGACCGTGTGGAGAGCTTTCACATAAACTTCTTCACACTCATTATACTAAAAGAGGAAAATATATTTCATGATTCTTTAATAGATTGACATACGTTTAAAAAATTAGGAGAAGCATGATCAACTTAATTCCCGCATGGGCTCAACATTTTGATGCATTCTGGGATGCAATTCAGAGGCGCAACCTCTGGTTTATAAAATTGCGCTACGGCGCGGTAATCATGCTTCTCATGTTTTTATTTCTTACGGAGTTTTCGCTTGGCTTGACATTTTCTAAAGCTCAGAGTACAGCATTGATCGTAATTACCATTATGATCCAACTTTATAATTTGATTCTTCACCTAAAAATAAAATCAATAAAGTGTGACTCCGACAAATTTAATCCCCTCCATTTTTCTTTGGTCCAAATGCTTCTTGATTTGATTGCCCTTGGACTGATAGTCTATTACACAGGCGGAATCGAAACACCCCTTTTCATGCTCTTTATTTTTCATATGATTATCGGAAGTCTAATTCTTCCTGGCTTCATTATCAACTCGATAGCTGTTGCGGTAATTTTCTATTTTATTGCTTTAACTTTTACTGAATATTTTGGCTTAATTCAGCATCAGGCAATAATCGGATTTTTGAAAGTACCCCTTTACAATAACTTAAAGTTTGTAATAGTTTATGATACTATCTTTTCATTCGTCATGATTATGAGTGTCGTTCTTGCAAACACAATTGCAAACCAATTATATAAAATGGAACAGCAGTTAGTTGAATCGATAGATAAATTAAATCTTGCCGAGGTGGAAAAACAAAATTATGTAATAGGCTTAGTACACGAAATTAAATCGCCTCTGGTAGCGGTTCATTCCTATCTCGATGTAATTTTACAAAAATTCCTTGGGCCAGTAGATAAAAAAGTAGAGGAAAAATTAATTCGTGCACGTGCCCGCTCTGATGAAGCGATAAATATGGTCAACGATGTTTTAAAAGTATCGAAACTTCGTTTGTTGGATGAAATTTCGGTTGGAAAAATTGAGATTAAAGAATTAGTTCAGTCTTTAATAAATAATTTTCAAGATGCGATTAACTTTAAAAATATTAGACTAGATTTTTTCGACAATAGGAAATTGTTTTCGGAAATTACTGGAGATAAATTCCTTTTGGAAATTGCATTTTCTAACTTGCTTAGTAATGCGATAAAATATGTTAGTCAAAATGGTAAAATCCAAATTATACTTTCTAATAATAATTCCGGAATAGAATTAGAATTTTGTGATGACGGAATAGGTATTCCCTCAAATGAACTTCCGAAAATCTTTAATGATTTTTTCCGTGCTTCAAATATAAAAAGTAAAAATTATGAGGGAAGCGGGCTTGGTCTATCGGTAGTGAAACATGTAATTGAAAAGCACGGTGGTAAAATTGAAGCAATTAGTCCATCAAGATTAGGAAATAAAAATAACCCAGGCTCATCATTTTTTATATTTTTACCAGCTTAACTTAGCAAACCTTTACGTAGTGATTTTTCAACGGCCTGTTTAAAGTTGCTTAAATTTACCGGCTTTTGGAAAACATATTCTATCCCGAGATCAGAATAATCCTGAATAGAGTGCCTGTCAAGCTCGCTGCTTAAAATTATTACGGGAGGCTTTCCTTTAATTTCAGACTTTTTCAATTCAACTATTAGTTGGTAGCCATTCATTTCCGGCATAATATGGTCTGTAATTACTAGTGCGGGTGGATGATTCAAAATTATTTCGAGTGCTTCTTTTCCATTTGATGCTACCTCGATATTATAATCCGGAGTTATATTCTTTAAAATTTTTGAATATAGCAACCGGTCTGTTTTACTATCGTCAACGAGAAGTATATTTGCAGAGGCAATAGGAAGAGTGAAATTAAAATCTGATCCGCTGTTTTCAATGCTTTCAACCCAAATTGTACCCCCATGCTTTTCAATAATTTCTCTTACAAGGGATAACCCTAACCCGGTGCCTTTTTCACCGGAAGTTCCTTCCGAAGTAAATTTTGAATCAATATTAAACAACTTATCTAGGTTTTCTGCCTTAATTCCTATACCATTATCTTTAACAGAGAATTGGATGAATCTCGCCCGTGATGTAGGTGAACTTGAAATTGCAATGGTACCGTTTTCATGAGTAAATTTTATTGCATTTGAGATTAAGTTATTAAATACCTGAAAAATTAAATCTTTGTCGACAAAAATGAAGGTATTCTCTTGAACATTTGAAACAAGCTGAATCTTCTTTTGAAAAGCAACTCCTGACAAAGCGTTAAAAGAATTTTCGATAATTTCAGTCGCTTCAATTCTTTCAGGCTCAAAACGTATTCGCCCTGTTTGAAGCCTGGTCCAATCCAACAATGAGTTTACAAGCGATAGCATTGATTTTGATGACTCTTGAATAAACTCGACATATTGCCTCTTTTCCGTCTGAGTTAAATCGCTATCACTTAAAAGTAAATCAGTAAAACCAAGTATGGAACTGAATGGCGTGCGAAGATCGTGAGAAATAATCGAAATGAAACGGTCTTTCGTTTCATTTAGCTTTACCAAATTTTCGGTTGTTTTGTGAAGTTCTTCTTCAGCTTTTTTACGTAAAGTTATATCGCTAACCAAACCGTAAAATTTTTGAGCTTTGCCAGCGCTATCGCGAGCCAAAGTAATTTTTGTCCTTATCCAAACAATATTACCGTGTTTATTAATAATCCTAAATTCAAATTCGCTTGTAATCTGAATTTTACTAGAAATAAAGTTTTTTATTTTTTTCCTAAGCGAAGGAAAATCATCCGGATAAATAATTTTAATGAACAATCTAGAATCGCTAAGAAAATCAGATTGAGTATATCCGGTAACTCTTTCCACCGAAGAAGTGTAAAAAATCGGGCGGATTATGTTTCCAATTCTCTCGTAAGTAAAAAGAAAATCATCAATGTTCTCTGTAATATTCCGGTATTTTTCTTCCGACTCTTTGATTATTTGCTGAGCTCTTTTTCTTTCCGTTACATCACGAACTACTGTTACTACAAAAGTCTTCTTATCGGTTTTAAAAGTTCCAATTGTTACTTCCGCAAAGAAAAATCCATTGTCTTTTCTTTTGCCAAGAAATTCAAATCTTGTAGGAAAGTCTTTATCCATATTAATCAAATCAAAATAACCGGAAATTTTTTGAATATCGTTTTCGGCAACAAAATCAAAAAAATCTTTATTTAGAATATCATGCTCATTTTTATAACCAAAAATTTCTGCAAAAGCATTATTGGCTAAAGTTATTTTTCTGTCGCATTCGATAGCTACCCCATCTTGAAAAGCTTGATAAGAGGACTTAAAAACATCTAATTCCCGGCTAATGTTTTTCTCAGAAGAAATATTTTTAAAGATTCCGCCGATTGATTTTATTAAATTATTTTGATAGATGGGCATGAAATCAGCTTCCAGAATTACCTTCCCTCCAAATTTGGAAACGAATGGAATTTCAAAAGACAAATGCTTCTCTTTTCCTGAAAATTTTAGATCAAATTCATTAGATCTTAAGAATTCAGGATCAATAATTTCTTTTATATTCTTACCTAGAATTTCCTTCTCTGCGTATACAAGAGTTGAAATGAATTTCGGGTTTGCAAAAATTATTTTGCCATTCAAATCTAAACTGCAAATAAGATTGGATGTGGAATCAAGAATATTTTTATATTCTTCTTCAGATGCTCGAAGCCGCTGTTCAATTAAAGTTCTTTCGGTAACATCAGTACAAAGGACAATTATGAAATTGCTGTTCTCTTTTGAATTAGAAAATTTTGCTTCAACAATTTCTTTGTCACCGTTCTTTTTAAAAACTGTTAAGTTTACTTTCCAAAAGCCTAAAGTTTTTAATTGTTCCTTTAATACATTTAAATAATTCTGATCGAAAACATCTAAAATTTTACCTAAGAATTTTCCGTAAACTTCACTGCGTGTATAACCGAATAAAGACTCCGACGCCTTGTTCCAAAAGGAAATATTCCCATTCGTATCAATTACAAAGATAGCGTCTGTCACGGTTTCCGTTATAAATTGATATTGCCTCAACTCCAATATTTCGTTACTAAGAAGCCTTATTTCGCTTTCGGCTTCAGTTATATCAAAAAAGAAAATAAAAACTAATAGCACCTGCCCCCTCCAATTTAAAAGTGGCTCAATGCGGCATTGGTAAAGGGAAATATTGTTTTGAAAGCTTAGCTCTGTATTTATTTTAATAGTTTTTGCATCTTTCACGGAAAGACTTAGTGCATCATTAAAGTTCTCCCTGGCATTGTCCGATAAAAGCGAATTTACATAACTATTCTGGTGAATTTTCCCGGAGTCAACTAGCGACTCAACTTTTTTCCCGTAAGAATATTTAATCTTGCCTTCTGTATCGGCGATAAAAATATAGTCGCAAATCTTATTCAGGATATTTTCAAGATGCTCAAAGCGTAAATCGGACGGCTTATCAGGTTTGAATTTTATATCTTCAATAATTAATACACCACCAACGAAAATATCATTATGAAAAATCGGTGATCCTTTTAAAATCACTGATATTTTTTTACTGTCGAGTGTAGTAAAAGATTTTACTTCCTTCTCAAACGATATTTTTTCTTGAAGGCTCAGAAGATCATTCTTTATCTCCAAACCGGGGAAGATATCAATGTCGAAAATATTTTTGCCAAGAATAGATTGATGCTCAAACTCATAAATCAATGCGTATTTAATGAAATTTTCATTAATAAAATCCACCTTCCACTCTTTTGTGAATGTGATAATTCCAATGGGCGCTTGAATTAAAAATTTAGAAAGAAATTCATCCCGGTTAGTAATTCTTGTATCTTCTGGAAAATTAACCATATATCCTTTAATTGATTAAAGTCTTATGGAAAGCATCAAATATAATGCTAAAGAATTCTATAAAAATTGAGGGGTCGTTTATGTGTCGAAATTTACTAATAATATCTTGGTAAGCGATTGAATAATAAGTAATTATGACCAGCGCTATTGTATTGAACCGCTGACATAATATCCCTATATGCCGGTTATCAATTTATTATTGCAGATATAAAAGTGTATCATTTCGACCACTTTATGAAAATCAATCACTGGTCTAAAATCAAAATTTAATTTGTGATTTTCACACCCCAAATATTATATAATAAAACTAAAATCTTTGTCTGCCTACTCCAACATATTGGCCTGTCCGCAATTGCTTCGCCGAAGGCGGAAGAAATTGCTTACTACTGCGCACTTTGCCAATTTTGTCACACCTTAGTTCTTTTTACCTATAATTTCCCCATTCCTGCAAGGCATATGACAAGCCTCCACGAAGCCTCATATTTTTATCCAAATATTACTGAAAAAATAGTGTGACAAAATTGTCACACTCTCATTCCATCTTCCATGTCCCTTGAGCTTAAGCCAAAATCAAAATTGAGGTTTAACGTACTAAGATTTTAATCTATCTTCAAGCATTTTAACTTCTTTTAGCAATTCATTCGGAAGTTTTTTCCCGAATATTGAATAGAACTCTCTAATATCCTTAGCATCTTCCAACCAAAGTTCACTATCGATTCTTAGCAATTCCTTTAAATTATCAATCGGAAAATCCATATCACTGATATCTATGGAATCTAGCTTAGGTAAATAACCAATAGGCGTTTTTATTGCAGAATCTTTATCGTTTGTCCTGTAAAATATCCATTTTAATACACGAATGTTTTCACCGTAACCCGGCCAAAGGAATTCCCCGTTATCGTCTTTTCTAAACCAGTTGATATAAAATATTTTAGGCAATTTACTAACTTCAGCTTTGTTACCTATTTTTAGCCAATGCGCAAAATAATCGCCCATATTGTAACCGCAAAAAGGAAGCATTGCGAATGGATCGTGTCGAACTTTGCCAACCTTACCAGTAGCGGCAGCAGTAGTTTCTGATGACACAATCGAACCCATAAAAATTCCGTGTTGCCAATTTAATGCTTCATAGACTAAGGGAACAACCTTTGCGCGTCTTCCTCCAAAAAGAATTGCAGAAATAGGCACACCTCTGGGACTTTCCCAGGCTGGATCAATTACGGGGCACTGACTTGCAGGGGCAGTAAAACGTGCATTTGGATGAGCAGCATTTTCTTTTGAACCTGGCTTCCAATCATTACCAAGCCAGTTAACCAGTTTCTCCGGTTCCTGATGATCTGTCATGCCTTCCCACCAAACATCACCGTCCGGTGTTAGTGCTACATTCGTAAAGATTGAATTTTTATTCATCGACAATATTGCGTTCGGATTTGTATCCATAGAAGTTCCTGGAGCAACACCGAAAAACCCTGCTTCAGGATTAATGGCATACAATCTTCCATCATCTCCAAATTTCATCCATGCAATATCATCGCCAATTGTTTCCACTTTCCATCCGGGGAGTGTAGGGGTAAGCATCGCCAAATTTGTTTTCCCGCAAGCGCTTGGAAAAGCGGCTGCAATATATTTTTTTTCACCTTCGGGTGAAGTTATTCCAACAATTAGCATATGTTCTGCTAACCAACCTTCTTCTCGAGCCATGTTTGAAGCAATTCTAAGTGCAAAACATTTCTTGCCTAAAAGAGCATTGCCTCCATACCCGCTTCCAAAAGACCAAATTGTTTTTTCTTCAGGGAAATGAACAATATATTTTTCGGGATTACATGGCCAATAAGAATCCTTTTCACCATACTTTAATGGTGCTCCCACCGAATGCAAGCAATGAACAAAATCACCGTTTCCTAAAATCTCAAGAACAGAGTTCCCCATTCTTGTCATTATTTTCATGTTGCAAACAACATACCTTGAATCCGTTAACTCAATACCAATTTGTGAAATATCAGAACCAAGAGGTCCCATACTATAAGGTATAACATACATTGTCCTTCCAATCATCGATCCGTCGAATTTCTTTAATAAAAGTTCTTTCATTTCTTTTGGTGCAACCCAATTGTTAGTCGGTCCGGCATCCTCTTCTTTGTTAGAACAAATGAAAGTTCTATCTTCGACTCGGGCAACATCGCTGGGATCTGAGTGGCAGTAAAAACTATTTGGTCTTTTCGATTCGTTCAATTTTATAAAAGTACCATTGCCAATTAAATCATTTGTCATCTGTTCAAATTCTTCGTCCGAACCATTACACCAGTATACTGAATCTGGTTTGCATAATTCAGTCATCTCCTTTACCCAATTTATTAATCTTATATTAGTGGTCATGACATTTCTTTCCATACATTAAATTAATTAGTAATCATTTCAAAAGAGATTGAAATAAGTTAAATTGATATTGCTTTTTATTTTTAATCCACTAAGGTATGCATTGAAAAACAATGCTCCGCAATCTTTAATGGATTTGGTGGCTGCAAAGATAAAAAAAACAAGTTAGGCTTTCAATTTAATATTAAAAGAACTCGTATCTTTTAAATATATTTCTAATAATTTTTTAAATTCAAAAACCTCACGCAAATTGATAGACATTATTCAAAAGCTCGGAAGAAAGATTTTGAATTTTGTCCAAGAAATTGGACAAGTTACTAATCTATTGGTAGAAATTATAAAAAGTTTTTCTACTATCCCTAAAAGCAAAAAACTAATCCTATATCAGATGGAACACATAGGTGTTAACTCACTTCCGCTTGTTTCAATAATTGCAATTTTCACCGGAGCTGTGGCAGCATGGCAGGCTGCTTATCAATTAAAAGGGATAGCTCCATTGTCATTCCTGGGAGGATCAACAAGTCGCGCAATTATTACGGAATTGGGCCCAGTATTAACCGGAATTGTTATTGCCGGACGCGTTGGCGCTTCAATTGCGGCAGAACTAGGTACTATGAAAGTTACTGAGCAAATAGATGCCTTGGAAACAATGGCTATCAACCCGGTACGATATCTTGCTATGCCGAGATTTATATCATCAATTTTAACAATGCCGCTACTTGTCATTTTTGCTGATACTATTGCAGTTTTTGGCGCTTATATTGTCTCCAATTATTTTTTAGGAGTTTCCTTTGCGGTTTTCTTTCTCTCAGTAAAAAGATTTTTTGTAATGTCCGATTTAATTTCAGGACTTTTTAAAACTGTTGTATTCGGCGGAGTAACGTCACTTTTAGGTTGCCATATCGGCTTCAGAACAGAAGGCGGAGCCGAAGGTGTCGGTCTTTCCACCATAAGATCTTTTGTCTTATCTGCTGCATTAATTTTAATCCTGGATTATTTCTTGTGGATGTTCTTTTTCTAATATTTTTAATTCTTAATTTTTAAGCAGTAAAAATATTCCATTTGATCCAGGAGGGATAGCACATAAAAAGAACGTATTATTTTTTCATAACTAAGGCTCATTAAGTCCTTCTTCCTTAAAGAATCTTTCTCATGTCAAGTATCCCTCCAACGAACATTTTTATTTTAAATATTCAATAATTTTTTGTAATATGTATTGAAGTTTTTTAAAAGAAGGTATATAAAATGGAAAAAGTAAAATTTGAATTATCGGAAAAATTTAATCCTGTAAATTTTCCCGTAAATCTTGGCTTCGGTAAATCCTTTACCAATTATGTCTTTGAAATGGACTACACTCCTGAAAATGGCTGGCATAACCCAGCTATAAAACCTCTTGAAAATCTTTCATTGCACCCAGCAACAATGTTTCTGCATTATGGACAAGGTATTTTTGAAGGACTTAAAGCATTTAAAACTGAAACTGGCGATGTTGTTATTTTTCGCCCGGAGAAACATATTGAGCGTTTAAATAATTCAGCAAAAAGAGTATGTATCCCGGAAGTAGATCCCCGATTTTTACTGCACGCAATGACTGAATTGGTCTCTGTTGAAAAAGATTGGATCCCGACAAACAATGGAGAATCGCTTTATATTCGACCCTTAATATTTGGCAGCGATCCCTTTTTGGGAGTTAAACCTTCCTCAAATTATAAACTTATAATTATTCTTTCACCGGTTGGAGCTTATTATCCCGAAGGATTCAAACCAGTGAAAATTTTAGCACAAGACGACTATGTGCGTGCCGTTAGGAAAGGACTTGGAGCTTGCAAAACTCCTGCTAATTATGCCGCAAGTTTGTTAGCAAGTGAAGAAGCAAGGAAAAAAGGTTTTACCCAAGTTCTTTGGCTCGATGGTATTGAGCAAAAATATATTGAAGAAGTTGGGACAATGAATATTTTTATCGTCTTTAAAAATGAAATAGCAACACCTAAATTGACAGGGAGTATACTTCCCGGAGTAACAAGAGATTCTGTAATTCAAATATTAAAAGACTGGGGCATGAATATTACAGAAAGACTAATTAGTATTGATGAAGTTGTTACAGAATTTAAAAACGGAAATCTAATAGGTGTTTTTGGAACCGGTACGGCAGCAATAATTTCTTCAGTAGGTCTATTAAACTATAAAGGGTTCGAGATGGAATTGAACCACGGTGAAGCAGGAGAATTAGATTTGAAATTATTTAAAGAACTGACTTCAATCCACTACGGAAAAATTCCCGATAAACATCATTGGCTTACCCACGTGAGCAATAAGGAAGTTGAAGTTTAGAAGAATATTTTATCTCCTCCAATTAAGGCATCTAAATTTATGGATGCCTTTTTTATTCCCCTTCAAATATAACGAGCCGCCAAGTTTGAGAAATTTGTTCAAGTAGTTTGAGAAATTTAAAACCCACGGTTTGACAAAATTGACACACTTTTTTACCGTGGGTTTTTGAGTATTTAAGGGGTGTTTAATGTGTGATAAATGACCGCTTATTCTTTTAGAATTGTCCCGACCAAGTTACTCAGATGGACAGGGCTAATTTTGATGTCAAGATTCTCGAATTCAGATATAGAGATAGGCTCATAATTTGGAATTTCCACTTCTACTTCCAAGAGTTCATCAAATTCACTCTTATAGCTTTTAGTGGCTTCTTTATCTTCCACTGGGATCATAAATTCTTCCGACCCTTTGGTTTTCTCATGTCCATATTTTTTCTTTAGCCCGGTCGTTGCCTCGTCGAGTTGGCGGAATTCAGAATCAATTTTCTTTACGGTTTTTGAAAGCGTATAAGAGAGTTTAACGGGGAGTGGCTGATTTAGAAGCTCTCGTAAAGATGATTGAGCCGCGATTATCTCTTTTAATTTAAGTTTCATTTTGCTTTATCCTTTTTTATTATGTTGTAATTAGACCATGTGTTCTCATAGCATTTAATATCGCAATTACTGCGCTTGTTGTTGAGCCTGCGTCTGTCGGGTTAGTAATTGCCGACTGGCGTGTACCTATTATCTTGTTCCCATTTATATAGATTCCCAAAGTTGCTGGATAAGTCTGTAGCTGAATGCTAGATGAGGTGGAAGTCTCCGCGAGAGTTAAAGTACCTGCATAAATATCTGTTTTATAACTATACGGAGAACCAGTTGCGTATAGTTCAATGGTTGGGGTACCAACGTTAGAAATATCTATTCCGGAAGAATAACTGCCTAAACCATGCAATACGGCGGAAGTGCTAAAACTTGCCGAAGTTATTGCTCCACTAAATGTTCCGGTAGCAGCCGAAAGCGCTCCGCTAAATGTTCCGGTAGCAGCCGAAAGCGCTCCGCTAAATGTTCCAGTAGCGGCTTCCAAAGTTCCCTTAAAATGTGCCGAACCATCCGTGTCCAGATGGAATTGTGGAGCAGAAAGAAATCCGGCAGATCCTAGAGTAATTCCGGATGTTGTATATGCGCCGTTTGAGCCTTTAGTACCTGAGAAAATTGATTCATAGTCGATATTCCAGCTTGCGATTTGGTTTGCAGAATTGTCTAATCTGAACAAATACCTACTCGAAGCATCAGTAGCCGCAATGCCGTAGTATCCGGTATAAGTGCTCGCAAGCGTCTGGCCGACGGAGACGTAGCCACCATCTGTTTTTTGGACGTAAATAGTCCCCTTGTCTGCGTTAAGTGTAACCTGACCGCTTCTTATATAATTTGAATATATATTCCACAGTCCTATTGCTCCAGCTGTTGCAGTGATTGTGCCGCTGAATGTACCGCTGCCATTTACTATAAGGTTAGCTCCATTCCAACTCAGCGAATTTGCGCCAGTCCCGGAAAGATATAATCCCCCGGAATTATCCATATAAGTCCGCCACGGATTTGTGGATACATAAGCCGCATTATAAAAACCTAAATGAGTACCATCTAAAAATAAACCGCTGCCGGTGGCAGGCGCCGAAAAGTTGAATAGGCCGCTTGGAATACCTCCGATATTGCCTCCCCAAGTTGCCCCGTTTGTCCAGCCTGCTCCATTCGTTAAATTGCTCGTATTTATATCGCCGGGGTTTGTGATTATTATCTTGCCTTTTAAGTAGACATTCTGAGCATATAAGCCGAATCCAGATAAAGCACCGCCGAAAGAAGAGTCCGTAATTCCGGTAAGATTGCCCAACCTTGCCTGGACGGTTCGCACACCCGCCGGATTACCTGTTACTATTTGCCAGTATGGACTATATGAACCCCAGTATCCATCAAGTGTTGTCTGCTCAATTATTCCCCAATTATTTGCTGAGGTGCCATAATCAAGGGCGAGAGAACCGGCTTTTATGGTCACATTATTGTTACCTGATGCAAAATTAAAGCTCCACGTTTGCCTCGTTCCATCAGCATTGTAGCTTGGCGTACCCGTAACGGTTATCCAACTATCCGTAATTGTCAACCCGCCGTTGGCTCTCGAAAATTGTCTTAGCCTTATAAGATCGGTAGCCTGGAAAACATCAATATTTGGATAACCGGCGAATGACTCGACGGTTAATGATCCACTGTAAGTCACATAACAATCTGCCGCTATTTTGGCAACGGATTTGCTGATGATTTGGCTGCCGGCTAAAGCCTGCTCTAAATCTGCGATGAAAGCTTTTGCATGTAACTGATCTGTGTATAAATATCTGAAATCTGCTGCTCCTGCACTTGTAATCTGCCAACCGGTTGATTCAGAGGCAAACACCGGCGTTCCAATACTACCGGCAAAAGTATTCGCCCCGGTACCTTGTGATATTAAAGTACCCGTAAAAGTATTCGCACCTGCTCCTTGCACAGTTAGAGTGCCTGCAAAATTATTTACGCCGGCTCCTTGCGTAGTTAAAACGCCCGTTAAAGTCTCATTTGCAAAAGTGGGAGATGCCGTCGATCTGATGTCCTGCGGAGTGTTAATCACTATTGCGGATCCCAGTGTAAATGGGGTAGTAATAGACATTCCGTTTGTACTTGATGCAGTAATATTGCTTGCAGCTAGTAAACCCGAAGAGTTATTGAAATGAGTTGTATTATAGTTTAAATATGTTGCATCTATTTTTGCAGCATGCCAAGCACCAGTCGTGAGTGTTCCTACTTTTGTTAACGAACTGTTAACTACATTATTCCCGAGTGTTGTTGAATTGAGAACAGAGACATTATTAATCTTAAAATCTGCTGCAGAAGGAATATTCAGTCCGAAGTTCATGCTCCACTGAGCGCCGTCATAAAGGATAGTCGCAAGATTGCTGTCCGAGGTACCCTTAACGATTATCCCGCCTCCGATCGCAGTCGTATTATCGCCGCCCTTGTTGAGACCGATTGTAAGGTCAGCAATATTTAGGTTCGTTTGGTTAACTTCGTCAATTAGACCGGTTATATAGATTTTCCCATCGACTTTGAGATTGCCGGTTAACCAACCGTCTCCAAGGATTGCAAGCTGGTAAATATCGTCCGGAGGTTTGCCGATACCGACCCGGTCAAATTGTGGAGTCGTGTCAGATATTGTAACTGTTGATACGGGGGCTAAAGATGATGAGCTGCTTCCCACGGTTCCAGTATTGGATATGTTTAAGGCGTTAGTTTCGCTAAACCCAATTGAGAGCTGTCTCATATCATAACTATGCCCGGTGATCTCGACTATTGGGCTAAGCGTTACTTCCCTGGCAGCTAAGTCAAAATCTATCTTTGTAAAGAAATATTTGATGCCGTCCGTATCGGTGAGATTATCGAGTATTTCCCAATCAATAGTATTGTCGTCCAATCGCAGGACAATATCTTTTGCCGCGTGTCTTAAGCCGTAGAATGATAGAGTAGATTGTGCATTTGCAAGCGCCCAACTATTTAATAATTGCTGGTAAGTTGACAAAGCATTATTATAAGTGTTTACAGCTATGTTATAAAGGGTTGTATCATGTCCGGTTAAATAGATTGCAGTAGCGTTCTTAAAGGCAAGTAAAGCCTGCTCGTATGTGCTATTTGCGGCATCGGTAAGGACACCGGTGTTAGAAGCAAAGAATGTCTGATTTATAGGGTTCTTGGGAGTTATAGAGGCTACTGTGCCGGGAAATTGCATGGTAGCAGTCGCAGCTCCAATGAGGTTTTTATTATCGTTGCCTACCTCCCAGCTAGTGACATTTACCGTTACACCGTCAACGATCTTATCCCAAAAATATTTTTTTGTCTTAGAATAAATTTTAGTTGTGCCAATGCTCCGGCTTGTGCCGTTGCTTCCTAGATTAGCCTTCTTTTGTATGACGAGGTCGCCGGTTTTATTATAGTATATATAGCATTGCATCGATGCCGCTATTGTCTTTAAGGCATCAATAGGAGCTTGTCCGAATGGGTTTTCATTTATCA
>JAKBMG010000062.1 GCA_021831685.1 Bacteroidota bacterium
GGGAAGGTTATGATTATGTAATCAACCGGATAAACCCTGGAGATTCGGCGGTAGTAGAGAGAAGTGTAAACAATTCATGGAATTGGACAAAGGTAGGCTCAGCTGCTTATGTAATAGATGGGAATGTATTGGAGTTAAAAGTAAATCGCTCGTTATTCAATGTAGAGGGAAAGAAATTAGATTTTGAGTTTAAGTGGAGTGACAACAGTGAGACTGATGGAAATATCATGGATTTCTATGTACATGGAGATGCAGCGCCTGATGGTAGGTTTAATTACGTCTACACAGATTCAATTAGCACTTCTACGGGCATAAATGAACAAAGAGAGTCTCCGAATGGCTTTTCATTATCACAAAACTATCCAAATCCATTCAACCCCACAACACAGATTAAGTATAGTATTCCTCAAAGTGGAATAGTTACACTTAAAGTGTATAATATGTTAGGGCAAGAAGATGCAACTTTAGTTAATAAAGAACAAAAGTCCGGAGATTACACTGTAAATTTTGATGCATCCAAATTAGCTAGTGGAGTTTATATGTACAGAATAGAAGCTAATGGATTTACTTTAACAAAGAAGATGACTCTCTTAAAATAAGTTGAAGTATTACACTTGAAATAAATGTTGATAGAAAATGTGATCCCTTTTTTAAGGGAAGGGATTACTTTATTTTTTAATATTGTCTTAATTCATGTTATGCAAAAACAGCATTTTGGAATGATGAAAAAAAGCCGTTCAATTCCATTACCCCAATTTTTCAAGAGCCGTGAAATATAAGCTAATAACAAAGGAATATTAGGACCAGGTTGGGTTGTATCCGAAGATAATCCGGGTGCTAATTCGGATTATGACCGGATAAAAATGGTTGCTGGATATGTTAACGCTGCTATGTGTTACAATGAAACTTTTATTCCACCTATAGTTGGCTCAACACAGGGTATAGGAGGTACAATTCTTTCTCCTGCAGGAATCCAACAACAATCAGTAACCCACGGTGGAAGTGTAATTGTACTAACAAGGTCATATGAAGAAGATGGTTGGTCTGATGCAGTTGATTCAGCTTTAAAAAATCCAATGGTTTCAGGGGTTGCTCTTGAGTGTTATCCAAATAGATCGCCTCTTTATTTAGACAGCTTAAGAGTGAAAGAATTAATTAATGCATGTTTAGCTAAGAATAAAAACTTTTATTTTCTTAGTCCCGGATATACTAATTATACTGCAGATATGAATGGCTATATCAATTTATTAATTAATGAAGGTATTAATTTTTCAGATAACAGAATTTTTCTAGTCGCTGCTAGCTATGATAACATTGCCCCCTTTATTGGTGGCGATGAATCAGTAGAGGGAGTCATTAAATATTATTTATCAATCGAAGCAAGGTTTGCTCCATCTGGAAATAATTCTGCAGCGCTCACAATTACAGGTAACCAAAACAATGGAGATATTCTTAAGGAGAATTCTGTACTATATGATTTTGAAAATGGCTCGCAAGGTTGGCAGCAAGCAGGGACAAATATAGATATAGTTTACTCGACCATCAATGGTCAAGCCATTCCATCATTATCGAGAAACTATTTGTGGCTTGAAACAAGCATATAGCGGTACAAATACAAGCATTCCTTCTAATTGGATTGGGAAAATGGCAATTGATCAAATCGGATTAAATTCAATAACTGCCACAGGTGTTGAATCATACAACAAAGATAACTTACCTACCAAATATGAGTTGAGGCAAAACTATCCTAATCCTTTTAACCCTAGTACGGCAATAAGTTATTCTATTTTAAAGTCAGGTTTGGTTACATTGAGGATTTATGATATACTCGGGAAAGAAGTTGCTACCTTATTTAATGGGCAAAAAACACCCGGAAACTATGCAGTTAATTTTAACGCTTCAAACTTATCAAGCGGAATCTATTTCTATATATTAGAATCCGGATCATTCATAAGTACTAAAAAAATGGTCATGTTGAAATAATTCCAGGGTGAAATATTTCAACGACCTAGATAAAGGACAATAAAGCATGAAAGTAAAATTTTTCAATTTTATTCTTTTCTTTTTAGTAATATCAGTTTTATCCGTACCAAAAATATTATTTGCTCAAAATTCTCCACAAAATAGAGGGTTTGGTGAGACATGGGTTGCAACAGATGGACTTGGTCGGATTATGCCAACCAACAGCCAAGCTGGTTCTCCCCGGGAAGGAAAATATGTTGGCATTTTTTACTTCTTGTGGCAAGGCACTCCAGGTGCAGGTGGCGGTACTTCTGTTTACGATAACTCAGAACTGATTAAGCAAAATCCAACTAACCCGGCTTATGGCCCACGATGGGTTTTCCACTGGTGGGGGAAACCAGAAGCCGGTTACTTCCGTGCTGATGATCCATGGCTTATTCGAAGGAATTTGCAAATGCTGAGTGACGCGGGCGTTGACTTCCTTTACCTTGACGTAACAAATGCCTTCACATATCTTAATGTTGTTGACACTCTATGTACTATCTCGGAACAAATGCGGGCAAAGGGGATTCCTACCCCTTATATTGTTTTTATTACGCATGCAAGCGGGGGTCAAGTTGTCAATAATCTTTACACCCAATTCTATTTAGGATTTCCCAAATACTCAAATCTATGGTTTTATTGGAATGGAAAGCCACTTATATTGGCAGATATTTCGGACACTACTCTTTCCAACAATGCAAAGAATTTTTTTACATTTCGATATAGTTGGGCATGGACTCCGTCTAATATTGTTCCAGGTCAGTGGCAATGGATTGATTTCTATCCGCAACATTGGGGATTTATATATAATGGGAGTACAAAAGTAATTGAGCAAATTCCTGTTTCGGTTGCTTCTCATCCGACGAATGATATCGGCAGAAGCTACAATGCAAGTGAAAGTTACGGGATTGGGACAGAACCGCAACTTGACGAGTTCAAAATGACGCAGACGGCTGGAGAAGGACTTTACTTTCAACAACAATGGAATCGAGCTCTGCAAGTTGACCCACAAGTTGTAATGGTTACAGGGTGGAATGAGTGGATAGCACAAAGATTTATTGCTCCTGAAGATGGTAATCCAAATTTTTTAGGGATGCCAGCCATTGACGCTCCAGATTCGACATTTTTTGTCGACAATTATAACGAAGAATTCAGCCGCGATATAGAACCAATGGCAGAGGGTTTTACTGATAATTATTATTATCAATTAGTGGATAATATAAGAAGTTTTAAAGGATGTGTGCCAATACATGTAGCAAAAGGAATGCATACAATAAAAATTGGCGGAGATTTTTCAGAGTGGGCTAATGTCCAATCTATCTATAATGATCCAGAAGGGGATACCAAGCATCGTAACTTTCTTAGATATGACGGCAGTGAAACATATATAAACAATACCGGTCGTAATGATATAATTGAATCGCGAGTAGCCTACGATAGCAGTAACGTTTATTTTTATGTAAAGACAGACAGTGCATTGACACCCTACACAGATAAAAACTGGATGCTTTTGTTTATTGATTCAGATACGAATCATGCCACGGGTTGGGAAGGATACGATTATGTTGTAAATCTAAACGTTAACTCGGATTCAGTCACAACATTGGCAAGATGGAATGCGCAGGATTCTTCATGGGTTGAGACAGCTAATTTAAAATATCAATATACTGGCAATCAAATGCAAATTGCAGTGCCGAGAAATTTGATAAATCAAACAGGGAATGATATTTCATTTTATTTTCATTGGGCAGATAATATTCAGAAGTTAAATGACATAACAGAATTTTTTATTGATGGTGATTCGGCGCCGGACAGAAGATTTAATTATTGGTATACTACCCAAGCACCAACAGGTGTCAAGGAAACATATCAACTGCCCCAAAGTTTTTCATTATCACAAAATTATCCAAATCCATTTAACCCATCAACGCAGATTAAGTATAGTATACCTCAAAGCGGAATTGTTACACTTAAAGTGTATAATATGTTAGGACAAGAAGTAACTACTTTAGTCAATCAGGAACAAAAGTCCGGAAACTATACGGTAAATTTTGATGCGTCAAACCTTCCTGCCGGCAGGCAAGGATTAGCTAGCGGAGTTTATTTGTATAGAATAGAAACTAATGGATTTTCATTAACAAAAAAGATGACACTGCTAAAATAAGTTTAAGGGCACTTCTAAAAAGTATATAAAATAAAGTAGAAGTCAAAGAAATATTGTTATATTAATAAACCCAATAACAATAAAAAAGATGAGTTTCCAAGCAATGAGAAAGCATATACAACCCGGATTTTTTGACGAAGAGAACAGGTTAGCTAAACTGACAAAGAAAAGAGATCCGTTA
>JAKBMG010000211.1 GCA_021831685.1 Bacteroidota bacterium
GCATAAAAACCGCTTCTTTATTTTTTTTGATTGTTCTTTTGTTCTATGAGGACAATATCAAAAAAAATGGTCTGAAACTTATCAATGGTTGTCTTAAAAAACTATATTCTCGGACACGCTCCTAGGTTTTCCTAAACTTCAGAGGTTTTTCTGCTTACTTTCAACGACGGTCAACTTGAGATATTATAAATTTTGGGGTTACTGCATGAACCATCTTGCGTAAGGTACGTTATTAAGATACTTTACGCAGGATTACCATTAGGAGAAGTTATGATTAGTAGACGAATCAATAATATTAGGGTTTGACTACAAGATTAAGCCAAGGTAAGAGGAAGATCAGTGCATTCACAGTGTATTCAGAGTGCATTCAGAGTGCATTCAAAATGTGCCGGAATTTAACGTCCATTTTTCTTGCTTGAAATAGGCAGAGTAAAGAAGAACTCACTTCCTTCACCTAATTTACTTTCTACCCAAATTTTTCCTCCTTGAGCAACGACAAATTCTTTAGAAATTGCAAGACCTAAACCTGAACCTTTTGAATTTCTATTTCCTACCTGTACGAATTTATCAAATACTTTTTGACAATCTTCTTCAGAGATTCCAGTGCCTTCGTCTTTTACAATGAATTTGACAAAGCCGTTTTCATTTTCTGCTTTTACGGTAATTTTCCCTCCTTCGGGGGAATATCTGATTGCATTGTTAATGATATTGACAAGTACCCAAACTGTCTTTTCAAGGTCTGCATTTATTGGATAAATGCTTTCGTCTACAGAAGTTTCAAGCCGGATGTTTTTTTCAGAGATAAACATCATTAAAGCAACAACTGCGAGTTCAACGATATCTTCGGGACGAATTTCCGTAATCTTTAATTTTATATTTCCTGTTTCTGCCTGAGAAAAATCAAGCAGTTCGTTAACTACTTTAGACAACCGTGTACTTTGTTGCCGGATTGAATTTATTAATCCTTTTTGTTCTTCATTTATTTCCCCGATTCTATCATCACCGAGAAGTTTCAGGCTCAAGTTAATTGATGAAAGTGGTGTTTTCAATTCGTGAGACACGGTAGCGATTAAATTAGTTTTAGCTGTATCTCTTTCTTGGTAAAGAGTTACATTTTTCAACATAATGATATAGCCGGCTAATTTGTTCTTATTACTTCCGCTTGATTTAAGCTCAAGAGTAATATGCTCAATTGAATAGTAATTTTCTTTGCCGTTAAGGATTATTTTAATTGGCTTAATTTCTTCTGATTGTTCCCCCCTCTCCTCGGCCATAAGATTTGAGATCATTGTTCTTACTAAATCATTTCTGGCGGCAATATCCGGAGCATAGCGATTAAGTACATCTTCTTCTTTTAATCCGGTTAGATTTATCAAAGAATTATTGGCAAGTATTACATTCTTGTTTTCATCAAGAATCATAACTCCGTCCTGAAGATTTTTTACAATCGCATCCATTCTTTTCTTTTCAAATAAAAGCTGATCAAGATTTGTATATTCATATTCTTTTAACCGCTGCACCATAACATTGAAAGCTCTGGCTAGGTCTCCCATTTCATCATTAGAGATAATGTCCAATTTCTGTTCATAATTTCTGTTTGAAATTTCATTTATCTTTGCGGTCAGTTCGGATATAGGGCTTACAATTTTGCTCGGGAATTTGAATATAAAGAATAAAGTTGATAATATGCTGAAGGCTCCTACTATCGCCATATAGATAGTCACCTGTCCGGCAGTGTTTTCTGCTCTGCTGCTGCGAAGCAGAATGGCATTCATATTCAGCCTGTATATTTCAAGGATATTTTCGCGAGTTATGTCATAAAGGGAACTAATTTCATTGATATTACTTTTTGAATGCGCGGAAACTTCGGGATCCATTATTCCTATCGTATGCAAAAATCTATTGTAATTACGCTCGAGTTCATTTACTAATTCTTCTTCGCCAATTTCCGTTATATTGTGGACTTCTTTACTTAGATTGCTTTTAAATTCTATATTACTGGCAATAAAACTTGTGGTGTCCAATTCAGCCTTCTTACTAAATTTAGAAGATGAGATCCCTTCTTCTAACTTTATTTTATACATTGTATCAAGGCATTTAGTCATCATCGTGGTGTATTGAATTGAGCGATAATTATCTTTTATGGCACCTTTTGAGCTCCGGGCAATTCTATTTATAAAAAAGATACCAAGCACGCTAAGTATTAGAATCACTATAAACAGGAATAATACTCCTGCAAATATTTTTGTTTTAATCTTTTTCATGGTTTGAAATAATTAGAATATCTAAGTTTAAGTTTTCTACTTGTTTTGTTAAGTCCTTGAATATATTTCCGAATAATAATTTTTTCTTCAAAGAGACCGAAGGAGTGCCAATCACAATTAAACCGGCTTCCTTATCCTGCGCAAAGTCCTTAATTGCTTTAGCTCTATCATTAGCCGATAATTTGACAACTTCAGCGCCAAGTTCGGTTGCAAGCTTAAAATTATTAATCAAAAATCGTTGATCCTTTGTATCAATCTTATCTGTAGATTCTTTATCGGTTTGCACATAAAGGACAAACCATTTTGAATTATAAAAAGAAGCAAGCCTTGAAGATCTTCTAATTAATTTTGAAGCTGATTGCCCATTTGAACTAATGCAAGTTATTAATGCATTTATCTTCTCTCTTTGCATTGAAGGAATTTCCCGTGCAATTTTCCTTTCTACCTGATGCGAGACTTCTTTTAGCGCAAGATCTCTTAATTGGAGAAGCTTATCCTCCCGGAAAAAGTTTTTAAGCGCGGTTGATACTTTACTTTTATCGTAAATTTTTCCGTCATTTAACCTGTCAATTAATTCTTCAATTGTAAGATCAACATTTACTACTTCGTCCGCCATCTGAATAATTTTATCCGGAACTCTTTCTGTTATCACTACTCCGGTGATCTTTTCTACTTCCTGATTAATACTTTCCAGGTGCTGTATGTTAACAGTAGTAATAACACTAATTCCATTATTGATAATTTCGACAACATCCTGCCAGCGCTTTTCATTTTTTGATCCAGGGACATTTGTATGTGCTAATTCATCTACCAGTACAATTTTAGGTTTACTGAGAAGAATTGTATCAATATCCATTTCCTCAAGCTGTTTCCCTTTATAAAAAATCTTTCTCCTCTTTATTGCGGGAAGCCCATCGAGTAATTTTTCAGTATCTTTTCTACCATGAGTTTCTACAAAACCGACATAAACATCAATCTGATTCTTTGCTAGCTCATGACCTTCTATCAGCATACGAAAAGTTTTCCCCACCCCTGCAGCAAGACCCAAATAGACCTTAAGTCTTCCTCTTTGGGAGTCTTTAATCAGCTCAAGAAATTTTCCGACAGAAGACGGTAAGGAAATTTCAGATTCCATTTAATTCTTCTTAATTATCTGTAATTAATTTACGACATTTAACGGAAGTTTTCATTTATTTAATTCAGCAAGTTTATCTAATGACAAATTCAATTCTAATACGTTTACGTGCGCTGGACCAAGTACCGGCTCTTTAATCTTTTCATCAACAAGTTTTTCTATTACAGCCTGGTCAATCTTTCTTGCTTTGGCAATTCTTGGAATTTGAATAAGTGCTGCTTGCGGAGAAATATCGGGATCAATCCCGCTTGCTGATGACGTTACAATATCAGAAGGAATTTGCGATTTCTTTATACCGGGATTTTCGACCATAAATGTATTTATGCGTTGTTCAACAGTATTTAAGAAAACAGGATTAGTCGGACCTAAATTTGTTGCCGCTGCATTTATAGGATTATAATTACAAGCCGATGGTCTTCCCCAAAAATATTTTGCTTCGGTAAAACTCTGACCGATATTTCTGTATCCAATGACATTACCGTTTGCAATAATTGGAAGTCCATTTGCTTGTTGAGGAAGCAGGAGACCAATTGACCAGATAAATAGCGGATAAATAACGCCAAAGAATATTATTGTTGAAAAGAGTAAAACTAAATTTGTTCTTAATGATTTCATTATATAGTCTTTCATTCTACTAGTTGTAAAATCTTTTACTCAAGTTGATTAATAGCTTTTATTTAGGTATTTAAAACCGTTGAAACGGTTAATAAATATGGTTTTATGTTAAGCAACCCACGACTTGAGAGGCTGTGTGAAAATTAGTTTTCAAAGAATAAATATTAATATTTTTGTATAAGCTATTTTGGTTTTTTATTATTAAGTCACTTTACACAAAAGGTTATTATTGCATAATGAGAAACCTCCGAGGTTTTCCTAAACCTCGGAGGTTTTGCAATTCACTTCCATTATATTTGAAAT
>JAKBMG010000048.1 GCA_021831685.1 Bacteroidota bacterium
TAGAGTTCCGGTAATTGCAGATGATTCCGGTATTTTGGTTGAACAGTTAGATGGCAGACCGGGGGTTTATTCGGCTCGGTATTCCGGCGAAAGCGCTACGGATAAAGAGAACAATGAAAAGCTTCTATTTGAGTTGAAAAATTTTCCCGATCCGCACAAAGCAAAATATGTCTGCGCTGCTGTGTTTTATGACGGGAATAAATTTATATCCGCATTTGGTGAGGTCCAGGGAGAAATTATAAGAGATGGAAAAGGCACGCGCGGTTTTGGATATGATCCATTCTTCGTGCCGGTAGGTTATCAAAAAACAATGGCTGAATTGACTTTAGAAGAAAAAAATAAAATTAGTCATAGGTCAATTGCTTTTAACGAATTAAAAAAAATAATTATTAAAAAAAGGCAGGAATAACTATGAAAAAAATAATTTTATTGTTCGCTCTAATAATATCGACCGGAATCTTGTTTAATGCTTGCAAGAATAGCAATTCTGTTAGCCCAAATACATCTAGCGGTACGGCCGTTTATTTTCCGAGCGGGGATGGCAGTAATTATGTCTATGCAGTACAAGCAACTGATTCAACTGGTGGTACAATTACCGGAACGAGATCAAGTACATACAGCGGGACATCTGTTATTAACGGCGTTACTTTTCAGAAAGAAATTGACACCTTAGCTTTTGGCACCGGCGTTCATGTGGCTGCTTCTTACTTTAAAGTCTCAAGTTCGGAAGTGGATTATTTCCTTGATACTACCGGATTGTCTACTTCAATTCCCGATTCTTTAATTAAATATCTTTCCTTTAGTTCAACTTTAAAAGCATTCTCATTTCCGTTTCAAAGCGGGCAAACTTGGGACGTTTTTGATATGGGGTTAAAAATAGGTTCTTTTAATATTCCGGTAATAAATGTAACCGCGAATTATTTAGGTACGCAGCCTATTACATTAAACTTAACTAGCGGGCAGTCTACTCAAACTGCCGCGGAAGTAAACTTTGTCTTAACTCTTACCATTCCAAATCTTTCAAATCCTTTAGCCACTCCTACACAAAAAAGTTACTCTGCTATTGCTTGGCTTGTGCAAAATATAGGAATTGTAAAGTGGCAGGGAAGCGGAGCGGTGTTCAGTGCGTTCAGCGGAAACGGCGTAAGTCTGGGTGATACAACTACAACTGTAACCCAAACTTTGCTTTCTTACCATCTAAAATAGGTCTTGGTGAAAAGAATTACTTTGTGGCTATAATAACTTGTACAATGCCTAAAGTAAGGTGATACTTTTCAATTTTTCTAAAGCCCGAATTTTGTAGAAGTTCGGGCAAATTTATTTTTTCGTCGAACTCTTCAACTGAATTAGGAAGATAATTGTAAGCTTCTTTGTCGCCTGAAACTAATCCGCCTATAAGCGGCAATATCTTTTTAAAGTAAAATTTATATAATCGTTTGAAAATTGGATTAGACGGCATTCTAAATTCTATAATTGTTGCTTTGCCGTTCTTCTTTAATGCGCTGTAAAAAGAATTAAAGCCTTCCTGTATATCGTAAAAATTTCTCACTCCGAAAGCAACGGTAATATTAGTAACCGATTCATTCTTTACAGGCATCTTTTCAGCAACCATTTGGAAATTATGACCTTTGATCCAATTACTTTTTTTATTGAAAAGCCTCAGCATATTACCGGAGAAATCTGCTCCGAAGATCTTTATAACTCCCTGCCTTTTAGCTTCGATTGCTACGTCACCAGTTCCGCATGCAACGTCAAGCAGGATGGATTCGGAATTCAACCCGGTTAACTTAAGAGCCTTCCGTCGCCAATAATAATCGGTACCAAAGCTTAACAAATGGTTTAAGAAATCATAACGGAAAGCGATCGAATCAAAAATCTTTTTTACTTTATTTTTTTTGTCACTCATATTATTTACTTACCTGGCTTATTAAATTTATCATATTCAAATTCTTCTTGACCAAGCTTTCTTCGCCACCAATTAAAGATATATCTTCCAGTCCAGATAGAAAAAATCATAAAAACTAAACCGCCAAACAAATCTATAACATAATGATACCAAAGGTATACAGTTGCAAAAATCAAAAGTGTTCCGATTGGAATAAAGAAATACCGGGAGCGGCTTTTTAATTTAACTGAAAGATACATCACAATTAAGGTAATCATTGTGTGCCCGCTTGGAAAAACATCACGCTGTACCAAAGCAGCAGGATTAGCGGTTCCTGCAGGTATGGACTCGCCTGCATCGATAAAATCTCTTAGATACGGAGTGAGCCATAGCCCGGGAAGTTTTTGGTTTAAGAAGGAAAAGTGATGTAATGTAAATCTAGGACCTATGCCAGGTAATGCAAAATATCCAAGATATGATAAGTAAAATCCGTAGATTATAGAAAAAACAGCATAGTCCAACTCTATGTACTTTTTATCTTTTAATAATGTCAAGCCTAATATTATCGGTAGTAAATAAAACATGCTGTAAACTATCTGAAGAATTTCTGTGAGAAGAGGGAACGAATATTTTAACAAAAAAGAGGCGGGGTCACCGCCAAACATCCACCTGTCAATATTAATAAAAAGCCAGTCGTAGTCATGCTGTCTGATAGGTTCAACTAAATAATATAATTCCTTGAAGGTTAAAAGAATTATGGGCGCGATATACCAGTAGTGTATTACACGCCAGAATTTACTGTCGCGCTTAAATTCAAAATATGCAATTGTAAATGCTAATCCGATTATTAAAAGGTTTACTAAATCCCAAATAATCCAGTGCGTTACATTATTGTGGAAGATTATATTTATGACAATTAAAAAAATATAAAATACAACAACAACTAAGTCGAAAGCTTTTAGTTTGTAAAGAAATGATTTTAGTAAGTCCATCCGCTGATTTGAGAATATTTTTTATTTGTAATTTAGTTATGACTAAGTTGAGATTTTTCGTAAGTAAATTTTGTTAGCCTTAAAAAATCATCAATTGACAATTGCTCGGCGCGCAAAGATAAATCTATTCCGCTTCCTTCAAAATTTAAGTTTGCAAATGTACTATTACTTAATGAATTTTTTAAAGTCTTTCTTCTATTACCGAATGCCGCTTTTACCACTTTAATAAAGAATTGTTTTTCTTCCGGAAGTAGATTATTATCCTTAAAGTGAAGGTGTATGACCGCGGAAAAAACTTTCGGCTTTGGGTAAAAAACATTCGGCGAAACCTTAAAGCATAATTCAACATCAGCAAAATATTGAATGATTACAGCAAGAATACCATAATCTTTTATCCCGCGCTTGGCGTTTATTCTTTGTGCTACTTCAAATTGTACCATTAAAACAGCATCATTAATATAATTATTGTTTTCGATCATCTTGAAAAGAATCGGCGAAGTAAAATTATAAGGAATATTGCCTACAATCCTAACTTTTGATTTTTTTTCGACTGATAGACCTTTTATATCAAATTCTAAAATATCGCTGGTAATTAATTTTAACCCCGGAAATTTCGACAAAAGATTTTCAATTACTCTAGTGTCAATTTCCACAGCGATTAAATTATTAACCCGCTCATAAAGGAATTTTGTTAATGCGCCAAGCCCGGGACCAATCTCTACTAGCAAATCACCTCTGGAGGGATTAATTTCTTCCGCTATCTTTCTTAAAATATTATCATCCGCAAGATAGTTTTGTCCGAACCTTTTTAGTGGTCTAATTTTGGTCATCGATAATTATTTTTTAGTTTGATTTATGAGTTTAAAAATTACGCAGCAATAATAAAAAAAAATAGATTAAGATTTCTTTTGAAAACAAAATAAATATTTGTAAATTTTCCATTACTTATCAAGACATCTGTTTCCATATCTATCGTTAGGAGGTACTCTGGAAAAGAAATATATAATCAGTATTGATATGGGGGGGACGAAGATTTTAGCCGCTGTTATAAATTCTAAAGAAGGAATTATTGCAAGGGTTAAAAGGCCGACTCCTGCCGGTGCCAAACCGGGCGCCTTAATTAAAGCTTTAGCCGAAGTTGTTAATCAGATAATTACTGAAGCCGGATTAAAATTAAAAAATATTAAAGCCGTCTCTCTTGGAATTCCGGGTTCACTTAATCCGTTTACTGGTAGAGTCGGGCTTGCACCGAATCTTGGTCTTAAAAATTTCTTCATAAAAGATCAGCTCGAAAAATTAGTGAACATTCCCGTTTTAATTGAAAATGATGTAAACCTTGGCGCATTAGGTATTAAGGAATTTGGCGTTGGAAAGAATAAGAAAAATATGCTTGTGGTTTTTGTCGGAACCGGCATAGGGGGTGCGTTGATTTTCGATGGAAAAATTTATCGTGGTTCAAGTTTTACAGCGGGAGAAATTGGACATATAGTTATAGATAAAAACGGCTTAAAATGCGGGTGCGGAAATTATGGTTGTTTTGAAACCGTTGCAAGCAGGCTTGCGATTGTTAGAAATATAAAGCTGGATATTAAAGCAAAAAAGAAAACTATAATTACAAAAATTTCTGGCAAGAATAAACCGATTAAAAGCAAATCCCTTGCCGCAGCAGTCAAAGCAAATGATAAAGTTGTCGTAAAGCGAGTTTCCGACGCCTGTGAGGTTATCGGTACCACGCTGGCAAGCTTAACCAATTTATTAAACGTTGACGAAGTAGTTTTAGGCGGGGGATTGATTGAAGCGCTCGGCAATTTTATGACGCTCAAAATAAGAACCGCATTCAACCAAAATTTACTTGCTGAAACTGCCAAGGCAGTTAAATTAGTTCAAAGTAAGTTAGGAGATGATGCCGCACTTTATGGCGGAATTGTTTTAGCAGAAGAATTTCTTGGCCTCAAAGTCTAACTGAATTGCTTTTCAATTTCCTGTAATTCTTCGGAAATTTTTTCCCAGTCCCTTATTTTCTCAAGTAATTTTTTTTTCGTTTCGCCGAATTCAAAGGTTGTCTCTCTCGCTTTTTGAGGGTTGCTGAAAATTTCCGGTAGTGTTAAATCATGCTCAAGTTTCTTTTCTTTTTTTTCAAGAAGTTCAATTTGATTTTCCAACTCGGTAACCTTTTTAATTAGGTGTTTTGTTGCTGCGTATCTCTTCTGCCGTTGCTCGGCATCGATTCTTTTTTGATCCTTTTTGCTTACGACATCCGTTGAAGCATTTTTATTCCCGGGCAATTCTAAATCTGCATTTTGCAATTGTTGTTTTTTTGACAAATAATATTCAATTCCGCCTTCAAATAATTTTACTTCTCCTTTTCTTATCTCTACAACTTTATTAACGATGGGAATTAAAAAATCTACATCATGAGATACAAGAATTAACGATCCCGAAAAATCTAATAATGCTTTTTGTAAAACTTGCTTTGAAGAAATGTCAAGATGATTTGTCGGCTCATCGAGAATTATAAAGTTTGCTTTTGTAAGAAGAATCTTTGACAATGCTACTCTGCTTTTTTCTCCCCCTGAAAGAACACCGACTTTCTTAAATACATCGTCACCCGTAAAGAGAAATGAACCAAGCAATGTTCTCAATTGACCGATCGTTTTATCTTCTGCAATCCCATCAACTGTCTCGATTATATCTAAATCGGGATTCAAATTATCGGCAACATCCTGAGCATAATATGAAATTATTGTGTTATGCCCGATTATTCTTTCCCCCTTTTCAAAGTTGATTTTTCCGGAGATGATTTTTGCAAGTGTAGTTTTACCCGCACCGTTTGGACCGACGAATGCAATCTTATCTCCGCGGTTAACCTGAAAATCTAAATCTGAAAAAATAATCTTTTCTCCGAAAGATTTTGTTATCGACTTTAACTCTATATTCATTTTACCGCTTGATGGCGGCTCGGGGAAGTTGATTGAAATATTCTCTTTGCTTTCCGGCAGCTCAATCAATTCAATTTTATCAAGCTGTTTTATTCTGCTTTGAACTTGTTTTGACTTGGTGGCTTTGTATCGGAACCGTTCGATAAATTTCTCGGTCTCTTTTATTTTCTTTTGCTGAAGCATAAATTGATTAGCAAGTTGTAAATCCCGTTCATCTTTGAATTTTAAATAGGCATCATAATCTCCGCTGAAGGTATAAAATTTCCCCATAAAAATTTCAAGAGTTTTAGAGGTTACCCGGTTAATGAAATTCTTATCGTGCGATACTGTAAGTAACGCACCTTTATAATTTTTCAGAAATCCCGTCAGCCATTCGAGAGAATCAAGGTCTAAATGATTTGTAGGTTCATCCATTAGTAAAAGATCATTCTGAGTGATGAGAATTTTTGCAAGTTCAATTCTCATTTGCCAACCCCCTGAAAATTCATTTGTCAATTTTTCAAATTCATCTTCCTCGAATCCAAGTCCTATCAGAATCTTTTGCACCTTGGAAGTAGCACTGTAGGAATCAAGCTCTTCAAGTCTTAAATGGACATTGCCGAGTTGATGGATTAAATCGTCTCTTTCTTCTTCGTTTATACTTTCATCTGCAAGTTGATTAGTTATAAAAGTCTCTTTTTCCTGCAATATTATAATGTCTGTTAAAGAACTTTTAGCTTCTTCAAGCAGAGTTTTTCCCTGGTGAACAATCATCTCCTGAGGAAGATACCCGATGCTAATTCCTTTTTGTTTTAATATTTTCCCAGATTCGGGCTGAAGGTTTCCGTTTATTATTTTTAGCAGCGATGATTTGCCTGTACCGTTTGCTCCGACAAGAGAAATTTTATCTCCCGAATTAATTTTGTAATTAATATTTTGGAAAAGATATTTACCATTAAATTGAAGTGATACGCCGGAAAGATCAATCATTAGAAATTTTAACCGATTAATAAATTATTGAAAGAAAGCCAATAGTATTGGAAATAATATTTTTGCCTGCCTGCCGTAGGTAGGTTTTTATGTCAGGATATTTTTATGATAAATTTCATTTCTTTTCATTCAAAATTCAAAATTCAAAATTGCGAATTGCCGCGCCATGAATTATTTTCTGATAACTGCAACTTTCGATGTCGTTACGCTGTTTCCGGTTTGATCGAATGCTACAATCAAATAAACACCTGTGTTAACAAGATTACCGTTTGAATCCGTACCGTCCCAGTAAGCGACTCTTCCGCCCGGAGATTGGAAATCGTTTATCAATTTCCCGCTGATCGAAAGAATTTTTATTTCGGAATCTTTGATCAAACCGTCTATTGTTAACTTGTTCCCCCCGCCAGATGACAAGACAAAAGGACTCGGGTAAACAAAAAGTTTAGAGAAGCTGTCGACCGGTTTTATTGCTGACGTTTGAAATGACGTTAATCCGGCATCTGTTCCTACATAAACAGTTCCGGTATTTGGGTCGATTGCAAGGCTGATAATGTTATCGGAAAGAAGCGGACTATTTTTAGAATCATATTCTGCAAGCAAGCTTGAACCGTCTGAATTTACTAAAATCAAACCCTGGTTTGTTCCGATCCATTTTTGATTTATTGGATCAACGGCAATACAGTTAATTGTTTGTGTCCGCAGGGAAAAAACAGAAGAAATTACAAGCGAAGATTTTCCGCCGGAAAATATACCTCCGGTGTTGGTTATAATATTTACGCCAACGTTCGTGCCTACCCAAACATCGCCTCTTCTATCTACCACAACAGAGTTAATTGAATTACTGTTTAGACCATCATTTGTAGTCAAATAACCTGAGATATCGTCATTTGGATTATCGTAGGTTTTGTTTTCATTAAAGAAATATAAACCGGATTGATTAGGATAGTAAGAAGAAAACCATTTGGTATCGTATTGATCTATCACTAGGTTAAAATTTTGCTCAAAATATTGTCCGTTGGCTGCAGGAATTGAGAAATGATACCAAACACTGTCCGGAGTAAGCATAGCCAAATCTTTCTGATCGCTGCCTCCGTAATTAAGAACCCATAAATTATTTCTGGAATCAGTAGCAAACCCTGAAATAACTAAAAAATTTGTAGTCGACCCTTGAATTCCATTCATTCCGGTAGTAGCCGGAGAAAAATATTCAAACTGATTATTCTTTTCTTTCAAAAATCCAAAACCCCAATCGCCAAAATAAACTGAATTATCAGGCTCTGCAAAAACGACATGATAGAAATTGTTTGGTAAGATGGAAATGTTTGCTGTATTATAATTAGTCCATGACTTTCCGTCATACTTGTAAAATCCTTGCCCGGTCCGGTCTCTGCCGCTTGCCGACCAAAGTACTCCCGAGTTGTCTACTGCCAAACTTGGGAATTGATTTACTTGCGGACTGTTCGGAAATATATAATGACTGGGTTTTTTTATAAGAATAATTCCATTTGTGCCTGAGGCAACAATTCCGGACGAAATAGAATAAGTAAGCTGGTTTATTGGAGCGGAGCTCGAATAAACAGTAGACAAAATTCCGTTTGTATATAAACTGACTGTGTTGTTGGATAAAATAAAAAGTGAATCACCAACGGGAATAATATCATTAACATTTAAATTGCTATATGGAACTGCAAATGGCTGCCATGATGTTCCGTTGAACTGAGATAAACCGCTTGAAGTCGCTGCTAATAATGATCCATTAAAAAAGGCTAATTTGTTAATTGTATTTGACGGTAAGCTATTTGCAGTAGAATAAACATTCCATGATTCGGGAGCCGATAAATTTGTAGCATTATTTTTTTGAATTGCAACTCCTGAAGAAGTTGCAACATAAATTAATCCAGATTTAAGTACACTGTTAACAGAAATGTTTGAAGTAAAACTTCCGAACTTAAAATATGTATCATAAAAGACTAAATGAACCGGATCGATCAAAGAAATCCCGAAAGCAGTTGATGCAAAAATTGTATCACCTACTGCACTAAGCTGGTTTATTTGTTTTGACGTGTAATTTGAGTTATAAATATCAAGAATGACGTGAACAGAATTATCTGCCGGATTGTAGACACTAATTGAACCATCATCACTGCCAAACCAAACTTTTCCATATTTATCTACTGTAACTGCCGAGAGAGATACCCCGAATAAACCGTCTGTTTTGTGCAAAGTCTTAAATGAATCGGCAACGGCGTTATAAAAAAATGCGCCTCCGCTTGTAGCTGCCCAAATCCCATTACCCGAAGATGTTATTGACTGAACGTTTTTCATGTCGGTATAATTCTGCCAGTTAAAGGCTTGCTGAGCGCTGATTCTCACTGTTACCGCTAGCAATAATAAGATACTGAGAATATTTTTCATTCTGATTCCTTTAGCATAATAAATTTTCCTTTTGAAAAGGTAAAAAGTAACTTATTCTTCAACTCCTGCATTTTAATAGTGAGCTTTTTCTGGTCTTCATTCATAAAATTGTTAGATTCAAAATTAAGATTTTTCCCGTTATTAAAAAGTATAAAATAATTGTCATCTGTTTGGGTTAATGTTAGTTTATTTGACTGATTTAAAAATGAAATACTGTCGGAAAGACTTGACAGATAACTTTTTGAGTAAACATTTACTGTAACAGGTTTTTGAAATCCTCCGTAAAAGTTGAAAAGTTTATCAAATCCTAGTTGAAAAACTGGAATATCATCAACCTTTGCAGGTATAGTTAAGAAATCTACAACTCCTCTCTGCTCTATCTCGTCTTTATTCTTGTCAATAAAATTCTTAAGGATTGAAACAGACTGTTCTGTATTATAAACCCAGCTTTTCTCTTTTATTACCAGTGCCCCCGAGTAAATAACTAAAATTACCGATGCTAAGATATAAGATAATTTATTGGCTCTAACCTTTGATGAAAAAATTAAGTAGGAAAGAAAAGCCGAGAAACCAACTTCGGGAAGATATAAGTACCAACGTAAAAATAATCTGCTAGCTGGTGCAATTGTTATTACCACAAATAGAATGAAAAATAATAAAAGTGGTTCTCTTTTTATTCTAATAAAAAGGAAATAAATCAGCGGAATTGCTAAAGGTATAATTAAAACGCCCGCGAGCAATTTGTGGGATAAAAAAAAGAATTGGATTTCTCTGATAAAAAAGGGAAAAACCAACAAACCTGAAAAAAAAGAATAATTTTTTATTATATCAAATAAAGTTCCTGCCGAATGAGCGTCTTTCGCGGTGAATACGTCATTGTTAAAAAGAATAATTCTCAGAAAAATAAATATAGCCATCAATGCAATATAGGGAAGTGAAGTCAAAAGGCTTTTGTATATTCTCTTATCCTCATTTTTAAAGAAAAAAGTAATTAGAAAAATTATCAGAGGAAAACTGAATGCCATTTCTTTAGACATCATGGACAAGAGGAAAAACAATAATGAAAAGAATCCGGGCTTTAAATTGTGTTTCACGAAGCTTAATAATCCAGCCAAATAAAAGATTAACATAAGCCGGTCAAAAAGATCAGTCTGCCAAAAAATGACATAATCGTTCAAGGGAAATGCAATGAAAAATAAAGCTGCGAAAACAGCGATTGTCTTCTTTTTTTGATTGTCTTGTAGTAAAAAGTAAAGGAAGTAATAAAGTAAGATTCCGGCTATTGCGTGGAGTAGAAGATTAATAATTCTGTAATACTTAAAGTTGTAATGGAAAACTAAGGTAGATACTCCTGAAACAAAATTTCCTATTGGTCTATAGTAATATCCGTCATAATCCTTCTTATTGAAGAGCCCGGGCAAATCCGAGAGATTAGTTGGCTCGTTGCGTTGAATAAAAGCTATTTCATCATTGACAAATGGGATTTTTATTGATGGGAGGTAGAGTAAAAGTGTTAAAAAAAAAATAAGGACAGCAGGGATATATTTTTTCCCAAAAATATTTTTAAATGAAAGGCTCATAAATTAGTTAAAACGGAATTAAATCTTTGCTAAAAGATTTGCCATCTCGATAGCGGCGATAGCAGCGTCCCATCCTTTATTGCCGGACTTTGTACCGGCTCGCTCAATAGCTTGTTCAATATTATCTGTTGTAAGAACTCCGAATGAAACAGGGGTATTATATTTTAGTGAGGTCTGTAAAATCCCGCTGCTTGCAGTTCCGGCTACATAATCAAAATGTGGAGTAGCTCCTTTTATTACAACACCTAAACAAATTATTGCGTTATATTTTTTACTTTCAGCTAATTTTGCTGCGGCTAATGGTATTTCAAAAGCGCCGGGCACTTTTATAACATCGATATTACTATCTAAGCAATCATGCCTTTTCAAACAGTCGATTGCCCCGTCTAACAATTTTTGTCCGATAAGTTCATTAAAACGGCTTACTACTATTGCGTATTTATTATTTCCGCAAACTAAATTTCCTTCGATAATATTCATATGCTTAATTTCAATTTTTCCTAAAAATTTATGCGCTGTTTTTTAATAACCTTTGTCTCATCGCTTCAACAACAGAGATGCTTGTATAATAGTTGCCTAAATTATAATCATCTTCTCTTTTACCGCCATGGAAATCTGAGCCGCCTGATTCAAGAAGAAAATGTTCATTAACTATTCCGCGATAAAATTTTACTTGTTGTGGACTGTTCGAAGGGTGAACAACTTCAATTCCATCAACGCCTGCAGTTATCAATTCTTTCAGCAATGATTCCTGCATATACCCGGGATGTGCAATAAAAGATAAACCTCCCGCGTCGTTGATAATTTTAAATGCACTTTGAGGAGAAAGATGAACTTTCTTTTCGTAAGCCGGACAGCCATTGCCAATGAATTTATTAAATGCCTCATAATAAGAAGTGATTAATCCCTTAGCTAGCATAGCCTGCGCGATATGGGGTCTGCCGATAGCAGAATTTTTTGCAATTTCCAAAACATTGTCTATACTAATATCGAATCCGATAGAGTTTAAATTTGCAATAATTCTTATTGCTCTTTTCATCCTTTCTTCCCTAAAGAACAGAAGATAACGCTCAAGTTCTTCATTGAAAGGCTCAACAAAATAGGCAAGAATATGTACTTCTTTGTCCTCTACATCAGTACTTATTTCAACACCTGGTATTACTTCAACGCCGATTTCTTTGCCATACTCCGATGCTTCACTAAAACCGGCAAGGTTATCATGATCGGTTATGCTAATAACCTCTATACCTAAGTCTTTTGCTTTCTTAATTAGTTCCTTTGGAGTAAGCGCACCATCTGAATGTGTTGTATGGGTATGCAGATCAACCTTACCCATAAAGTTCTTTAAATTTTTCATAGTTAATAATTTTCAATTTTGAACCGTCAAGCTCCACCATCCCTTTTTTTGCAAATGAATGCAGAGTTCGGGAAATTGTTTCGCGGGAAGTTCCTGCCATGTTTGCAAGATCATGTTGAAAAGGCAATTTTTCAATTTCAACTGTACCTTGCTTAATTTTTCCGATATCATCCGCAAGTTGAAGAATAACAGTTGCAACTTTACCTTCGGCATCTTTAAGTGATAAGGATTTTATTTTCATATCAGCGGAGCGAAGTCTTTGCGTTAGCTCCTGTAGAAGTGCAATTGCGATTTCAGGATGGTTTTGAAGTAAATCTAAAAATTCACTTCTCTGAATTATAAATAATTCGGAATCTTCCATTGCTGTAACGTTAGCTGATCTTGTCAATCCGTCAAGAATTGCCATTTCTCCAAAGAAATCAGATTCGCTCAAAATTGTTAATATAACTTCTTTGCCGTCATCACTAACCCGGGAAACTTTTAACTTTCCTTGAATAATTACGAACAATGCAGAACCCGTTTCATGCTCAAACAAAACAACTGAATCTTTGGTGAAAGATTTTCGCATCCCTAATTTCGAAATTTGTTCTAGTGTATTCTCACTTAAGTCGGAAAAAATTGGGACATATTTCAAAAAATCATTATTCTCTTCCATTTTAACCCTCTTCAATTAATATTTAGCAAAAATATGTTTGATGCTTATTAAAGTCAACTTCAATACCAATTAAGATTATTATTATTTCGTCATGGAGAAAAAATTATTTAACAATTTGGCTCTAATTTTCAAACCTGCCTGGAGAGACTGTTGCACAACTTCTAGATGTCATTTCGAAGGAGTCTTCGACTGAGAAATCCCATTTTAGACAGTTTTGAGACCTCTCTTTACGTTCGAGACTAAATAGGAGAGTTCTGCAACACTCTCGGCAGTCTGGTATTTCAAAGGTTAGGTAATAGGATTTATTAGTTTAAATAATAATAAGATTCAATTAAGATTGCTTTTTTACGGCTATGTGTCTATTTTTGTTCGCTAAAATTTTTCAACTACTATGTGGAGAAGAACGTGTTATGGGCATGATGTCCAAAATGAGAAGCTTAACTCCGATCTTTATTATCGGTACGGGCGCTTTTTTTGCGCTGTTTATGATAGTATCAAATTCCGATATAATGGAAGTTTTTGGGGCCAGGTCAAATAATGTCGGTTCAATTAACGGTAAGGAAATTTCATATCAGGAATTTACAAAAGCTATTGATACTCAAAAAGAAAATCAAAAAGCTCAAACAGGCAAAGATGTTTCTGATGATAATATGGATCAGTTTAGGGACCAAGTTTGGGATGCCGTAGTAACGCAAACCTTATTAGAGCAGCAAATTAAAAAATTGGGTATAACGGTTACTGATCAGGAAATCAAAGATGTAATTATGAGCGATAATCCGCCTCAATTCTTAAAACAGAATTTTGTGGATTCAACTGGCAAGTTCAATAAACAGTTGTATATGAACGCTATTCTTGACCCAAGAAACGCCAAGCCTCTTATTCAAGCTGAAGATTATATTAGACAAACTCTATTAAATCAAAAACTTCAAAGTATGATCCTTGCTTCTGTTAATGTCGGCGAAGCAGAAGTCAGAAAAGAATTTATAAACCAGAATACAAAGATAAACGCTCAATATGCCCTTATAGGTATAAACCAAATCCCTGATTCAGTTATTAAATATACAGATGACGACTTGAAGAATTATTACAATAATAATCTCGACAAATTCCAAATTAAATCTCAACGAAAATTAAAGTATGTCGTTTTCCCTAATATTGCTTCTGCTGATGATTCGGCAATTGTAAAAAGTACTCTTCAAAGTATTTTGGATGAAATGAAAAAAGATACCACAAGTTTTAAAACTCTAGTTACTACTTATTCTTCTGTCCCTTACTCGAAAGATACTTTGGGGTTGAATGCATTCCCTCCGGAAGCAGATAACTTATTATTAAATGCAAAGCCGGGAGATATTCTTGGCCCAGTTGCATCGCGCCAGGGTTATGCGCTTTATCATTTCCTTGGAAGCGTTCCGTCAAATCAACCTCTCGTTAGAGCTTCGCATATTTTGATTAACGGCGGCGATGATAAGCAAAATTATGATAATGCTATGAAAGTCTACGATGAGTTAAAAGCGGGTGCTGATTTTGCGAAAGTTGCAGAACAAGTTTCAAAAGATCCGGGCAGTGCAAGAAACGGAGGAGACTTAGGATGGTTCGGAAAAGGGCAGATGATTCCTGAGTTTGAAAAGGCTGTATTCTCTGGAAAGATTGGAGAAATTCAAAAACCGCTTAAAACAAATTACGGATATCATATAATAAAAGTTACCGGCAAGTCCGATAAAAAATATATTGTTGAACAGCTAATAAATACTATAACACCTTCCGCTTCAACTAAAGATAATAATCTAAGTAAGGCTAAAGACTTTGCGTATATTTCAAATAAAGATAGTTTTGAAAAAGAAGCTCAATTAATGAATTATAAAATTTTGGAAACTCCTCCGTTTACTAAAGATGCTAATTCAATTCCCGGTATAGGAGCTAGTACTTATTTATTAGACTTTGCTTTCAAAAATAGCTTGAATTCAATCAGTGATCCTATTCATACACAGGAAGGATTTATTGTTGCTAAAATATCAGGAGTAATACAAGAAGGTGTAAAATCATTTGATGAAGTTCGAGGCTTTGTAAAATCAATGGTGATTAGAGAAAAGAAATTTGAAATTGCCAAGAAGGAAGCTGAATCAATAAAGAATCAAATTGGCGGGGATTTGACAAAGGCTCCTTCAATTGATCCTAAAATCAAAGTAGACACAACAGGTCAATATACACCCAATACTCCGGCTCAGAGCATTAGTTTTGAATATAATTTTGTTGCAAAATCAAAAACATTAAAGTTAAATACTGTTTCAGAACCGGTTAAAGGATCGAGTGGTTATTATTTGATCAAAGTTCTTTATAGAACTCCGTTTGATTCAACTGCCTTTGAAAATCAAAAAAGCACCATTCGGCAAAATCTTCTGCAAGCAAGAAGAAATATTTTCTTAAGCGAATGGCTTGCAAACTTAAAAAAGAATGCTGAGATAACTGATAACCGTCAAAAGTTTTTTAATCAATAAAGAATCTAAATATTCCTGATTTTAACCCTCAGAACTTTTCTGGGGGTTTTTATTTTGAACTATTTTTAAGAATATGAAAAATAAAATTATTTATTTAACAGGATTTATGGGATCCGGTAAGAGCACGATAGGTCCTATACTTGCTAATACTCTCGGATGGGATTTTTATGATCTTGATCGCGTGATAGAAAATAAATTAGGTAAAAAAATTGTCGATATATTTGATGAAGAGGGAGAAAAATATTTTAGACAAGTCGAACAGGAAACTTTTAAGGAACTTTCGTGCGGAGAAAATATCATCATCTCTCTCGGCGGTGGAACAATTGCAAACCAGGTTAATATTGATTATTTCAAAAGCCATGGGAAAATTATCTACCTGAAAATTTCTCCAGAAGAAGCTTACGAGCGCCTTAAATTCAAAAGAGATAGACCGGTTTTAATCAAAGACGGTACCGTCGATCTTTCAAAAATCGACTTTATCAGTAAGTTGAATGATTTATTAAATTTCCGCAAGCATTTTTATGAACAAGCTGATTTGACGGTCGAAGCTAATAATGCGGCAGTAGGTAAGACTGTTGACAAAATAGTTAGGCTAATCTTAAACGGAAAAATGTTTGAATCTTTTTGAAAGGAAAAATCAGAAGTGAAAAAAATTATCGTTCCCCTCAAAGAAAATCCATATCCTGTTTATATAGGAAATTCTATTTTATCTCAACTTCCGGGTAAGTTAGCGGAGGCTGACTTTCAAAAAAACATTTTTGTGGTTCTTGATGGAAACATTCAAAAAGCCTGGGGAGATATGATTCGGAACGTTCTTACCTCATCCGGTCAAAAAATATCCTTCTATGAATTGACTCCTGGTGAATCTTCAAAAAATTATTTGGAACTGAATAAAATTTATTCCGCTTTGTTAAATGGAAATTTTGGCAGAGACACTTTAATGATCGCAATAGGCGGTGGCGTTACCGGTGATTTAGCCGGCTTTGCTGCATCAACATTTATGCGCGGCATAAGTCTGGTACATGTACCCACAACGTTGCTGGCGGCTGTGGATAGTTCTATCGGCGGGAAAACCGGCATAAATTTCCAAAAGAAAAAAAATATGGTCGGAGCTTTTTACCAACCCAATTTTGTTTTTATCGACACACACTTTTTTAGCTCACTTCCGGAACAGGAAATTATTTCAGGCGCCGGGGAAATTATAAAATATGCTTATTTATCCGATGATAGTTTTTTTAATTTTGCTCTGAAAAATCTTGACGCAATGATAGCATCGAACCCAGAAGTAATAAATGAAGCTGTTATTAAATCTGTGTCAATAAAAGCTGCAGTTGTTTCGCAAGATGAAAAAGAAAGCGGGCTTAGACAAATTCTAAATTTTGGACATACATTTGCCCACGCTTTTGAAACAGGATTGAACTTTAAAATAAAACACGGCGAAGCTGTTGTTGCAGGAATTATTGTTGCTATCATTTTATCGAATAAATTAGGATTACTGACCACTTCCGGGATGAAGAAGTTTTTAACACTTCCTTCAAAAATCAACCTGCCCAAAAATCTTGTAAAACTAAATTCAGAAAGCATATTCAATCTAATGTTAACCGATAAAAAGAATAGAGATGGAAGAATTAAGTTTGTTTTGTTGAAAGGTATAGGAGAATTAGTGCTTGGTGCTGAAGCTGCTAAACAGGAAATATTTTCTGCCTTAAAAGAGGCTAAAGAATATTATTCAGTTTAATCCATTTAAAGCTAAAATTATTATCACTTTAAAAAGAAGAAGCTCTCTGATTTGAGGGAAAAACCAGAGAGCCAAAAGTAACTTTGAGGGGGGTAGTTTTGCTTAAAAACTATTTTCTATTTTCAGGTTTATTGTAACAACTTAAATGCCACAACAAAATCATCAAATTGAAACAAAAAATAAATAGTCCCATGATTCATTTTAAGAACCCTGGTAGAATTTACTCAATTTAGTACACCTTTTACGTGTAAAAAGGTAAGTCCGCATGTGGCTGATAAAAACAGAAAATACTATTATAATATTGTCATTTAATTCTTTGTTTTTTATGTCAAGATATTCTGATGATAAATTTCGTTGTGTTTCATTCAAAACCTGTCTGCCGATAGAGTCTGTTGCACAACTTCCAGATGTCATATCGAAGGAGTAATCGACTGAGATATCCCACGTTCAACTTGTGTACTTAAGCTATACATGGGATTTCTCCCGAAGTTTATCCCGACTCTGCGGGAGTCGAAATGACATTTTGGAGTTGTGTAACGCTCTCGATAGGCAGGTTCAACATTCATAATTCAAAATTGCGGCGTGTTAGTCTGATTGAATCGGAATCTCATTTACGCAACTTCTACCTTCCCTTCATTCCACCACATATTGTAATTTCTTCTATGTTCTACACAGAATCTCTACTATAACTTATCCACCTAAATAATTATTAAAGCGCACTGCCTATTCACTAATTGTTAAGTCCTAAAATTTGCTTTTTTAATTCAAAAATCATAAATATTTAATTTCAAAGAATCGCAAAGGGCACTTAAAATGAAACTGTAGTATTTGGATGTGACAATAATTATCTAACTTATTCTCAAAAATCACCACTGCTCAAAATATATTTATAATAATGAAAAATATTTCTAAAAAGGCTTGACAATTATAAAATCATATTTTATTTTGAATATGTAATTACATATTAAATTGTATACAATAATATATGTAATATTCATGTGACTCACCTGGCGAAGCTATGTTTACCATCCCAAATTATTTATTAACAATTTTAGGACACGAAGTTGGATATATTAATTCCTGAGAATATTACCGGGAAAGCCTTAGACGATTTAACCAATATATATTCTATAGAAAGGCATACTAATCTTTGGAAAGATGCTGAAAGGTTAGCTGAATCAGTAAGTGATGCAAAAGCAATTTTAATCAGGAACCAAACAAAGATAGACAAAAGAATAATTGATCAAGCATGTTCCTTGCGGATAATAGGAAGAGCCGGAGTAGGCTATGATAATATAGATGTTGAATATGCAAGTAAAAAAGGAATTGTTGTTTGCTATACTCCGGATGGAAACACTATTTCAACTGCTGAACTTACAATCGGATTAATTCTCTCATTAGCAAGAAAAATTCCGTCCGGTGATAAATCTACCAAGGCAGGGAACTGGGATAGGCTAAATCATCTTGGAATTGAACTGCATGGCAAAACGCTTGGTATCGTTGGATTCGGGAAAATAGGTAAGGCGGTAGCTGCAAGAGCACATTCCTTTGGAATGAGAATATTAGTAAATGATAAATTTTTAGATGGAAATAATTTGACCGGTGTTAATTATGAGTCTAATTTATTGGAAGAGCTTCTCGGACAATCAGATATCGTCACTGTTCACTTACCTCTGAACAGCGAAACAAAATATTTATTCAATCATAAGATTTTTGACTTAATGAAGCCGGGAAGTTTTTTAATTAATACTTCTCGTGGTCAGGTAATTGCGGAGGATGATTTAATCTTTGCATTAGAGAGCGGCAAGATAAAAGGCGCTGCTTTGGATGTACGCTTAAAAGAACCTCCTGCTAAATCTAAATTAAATGATTTTGATAATGTAATTCTGACCCCGCACGTTGGAGGATTTACAATAGAATCTCAAGACAGAGTGGTAAGTTCTATTGCGAAAGATATAGATTTGGTCTTGAGTAATAAGCCCGCAATTAATTATATCAATTTTCCTGTTCCTAAAGTTCCGGAACTTTCTAATGATTGATTCAAATTTGTTATATTTTATTAGGGTAAATTTATTTAAACAAGATAAATTTTATTTTAAATAAAAATGAACTCTGAAAGGTAAACCAAATGAAAACGAAACCAACTAAAAAAAATAACATATCTAAAAAAGAAAAAGTTTATCTGCAGTTAAAGCTGGATATAATTTCACATAGATTACGAGCCGGTCAATCCATAACAGAAGAAGAAATAGTCAAGGAATATTCAATCAGCAGAACACCGGTTAGAGAAATTTTCAGAAAATTAGAGAATGATGGGTTGGTTAAAAATATTCCGTATAAAGGGACCTACGTATCGGACCTAAGAAGGGAAGATATTGAAGAGATATTGGATATACGTTACTCACTCGAAAGTTTTGCAGCAAAATGCGCTGCTGAAAAAGTTGATAAAGAAGGATTAAAAAAATTTTGTGAATTGGAAGAACAATTAAAATTAGCTCTTAAGACTCAGAACAGTGTTCTCTCTTTCGAATCAGATACTAAATTGCATGAACTAATTTTAAATATTGCAGGCAACAAAAGGATACAATCTATTATTACTAACCTCCTTGGGCAAATTCACAGGATTAGATTTATCTCAGGTCATTTAGAAGGTAGAATTGAAACAACCGTCAAAGAACATTTCGAAATTATAAACGCAATCAAAAAGAAGAATGCCGAATTGGCTGAGAAGAAAATGCAGTTGCACATTGGTAATACAAAAAAACTTCTTCTTAAATCTTCTAAAATTGACGAATTATTCGTTTCATCAATTTCATCCAATCATTAGATCTAATTCTACTGCTTGACGAGTGATAGATAGTTAATGACCAGGGATTATTATTATAAACTAACGAAAAATATCATTAACCTTCGGAATATATAAATGGATAAACTTAAAGTTGCGCTCGTAGGTACTATTCGTCCAATTTTTAAGGGCGATATGGTAGGCGTTCTTAATCACAGTATAGAAACATTAACAAAGAAAAGTGAAGAATTAGGATTTGATTTCATACCCGTACACAAGGGAATGGAAACAATGAGTGATGCTCAAGTGGTAGCTAAGCAATTAGAGTCGGAGAATGTAGACTTTATAATAATTCAAAATTCTTCTTTTGCGGACGGAGATATGATAATTCCGTTCTTTTCAAACACAGCTCGGCTTGCAGTTTGGGCTGTAGAAGAAACAACAGACAGCGGGCCTCTTCCGCTGAACTCTTTTTGTGCAACTAATTTGTATATGAGCATTGCCGGAAGGTTCAGCAACGGTTATGACAAGCCCGTGAAATGGTTATATGGAAATGCCGAGTCAAAAGATTTTGCAAAACGATTTGAGCCAACAGTAAGAGCTCTTTCCGCAATTAAGAAACTTCAGCAATCAAAAATACTTATGATAGGAGATTTCGCACCCGGATATCATGATGAAAAATTTGATGACGAAAAACTCAGAAAAATATTCGGGATTAGAATTGAAAAAGTCGAGCTTACAGAATTTTACAGTGAATTTGAAGAAGCAATAAGAAGCCCGGAGGTTCCTGTGAAAGTCGAGGAAATATTATATGAAAGCAGCGGGATAGATGTTGCGCAGCCTGATATTACAAAATCTGCAAGAGCGGAAGTTGCATTTCAAAAAATCATTTCAAAACGTCAGGGATCGGCAATAACATTTAGATGCTGGCCTGAAGTTCCGGGAAAGATAGGTCTGATGGTCTGTTCAACAATCGGAAGACTAAACCAGGGGACTACGGTTGCGGCAACCGAAGGCGATGTACTTGGAGCAATATCAATGCTTGCACTAAAATATCTGAGCAATAGGGATACAGTGTTAATGGATTTGTCTGCCTGGGATAAGCTAAGCGATTCAATCTATATTTGGCATTGTGGAAATATTCCAAATACGTGGTTCGACGAAAATGGCTTCAGACTATCTAATCATTTCAACCGAAATACAATAGGAGTTGTACGTGATGGAAAAATGAAGTCAGGTGAAGTAACCGGATTACGGTTTCTTGAGAATGACCAAAGCGCATTTCTTGTATCTGGAAATTTTACCGATAAAGGATCACCAAGATACAAAGGCTGTAGTGCATGGATGAATAATCTTAAAATAAATGAAAGAAAAGTAACTAGCAAAGATTTTATGAATACATTACTTGTAAACGCCATACCTCATCATTTAGCTTATGTTGATCAAGACATCTCGACAGAGGTAAATGAATTTTGCGCATGGCTGGGTATTCTCTTAGTGGAAACTATCCCTTATAAAGACTATTTACAGAAACCGCCTATGTTTATGAGTAAAAGTAAGGATGTTTTTTAGATGTCAGCAGGTAATATGCTAGTCGCACAGGGTGGTGGACCGACAGCAGTAATAAATTGCAGCCTCGTTGCCGTAATAGAGGAAGTAAAACGTAGACAGGTTAAAGGAACTGGGAAGATAGTTGGGGCCCTACGAAGTATTGACGGGTTAATTGATGAAGATTTTATTGACTTAGGGAAAGAACGTCCGTCAAACCTTAAGAAAATTTGTGAAGCTCCTGGAGCGGCATTAGGTTCATGCAGAAGAAAGATGAAAGAAGAAGACTATGCACTCATATTAGAAATTTTTAAAAAATATGATATTCGTTATTTCTTTTATATCGGTGGTAATGGTTCAATGCACACCGCTAATGCTGTATATAAATTAGCAATTGAAATTGGTTATGATTTGAATGTTGTAGGAATACCAAAAACCATAGATAACGATCTGGCGCATACTGACCATACTCCCGGATTTGGAAGTGCGGCGAGATTTATAGCTTCAACTACAAGAGAAATCGGTCTGGATATTAAATCCCTGCCAACACCGATATCAATAATTGAAACACCGGGAAGAAATGCAGGCTGGCTTGCTGCTGCCTCATCGCTTGCAAAAGAAGAGGAAGGAGATGCTCCTAATTTTATTTATATGCCGGAAAGAGAATTAAAATTAGATGGATTTCTTTCAGATGTCGAGAGTTCATATGCCAAGTATGGAAGGGCAGTAATTGTAGTTAGCGAAGGGATAAAAGATGAAAGTGGACATTATCTCGGAGCCGTAAAATCCGAAGCTTCTCGTGACGGATTTGGTAGAGGACTTCCAGGAGGTGTAGCTGCTTACCTTGCAGAAAAAGTTTCTGATATCCTGAAACTTAGAGCTAGATATGAAAAACCAGGTTTGGGTGCAAGAACATCAGTAAAATATATTTCCGAAGTCGACCGGAAAGAAGCTTTACTTGTCGGGAAGAAGGCTGTTAGCTTGGCACTTAAAGGTATGAGCGGAATTATGGTAACTCTTGAAAGAGAGAAAAGTAAAAAGTATATCTGTAAAACCGGTACTGTTCCTCTAGAGCATGTTGCAATAGCCGAGAAATTAATCCCCCCGGAATTTATAAATGCAAACGGCAACTATGTAACAGACGCTTTCATAAATTATTGTGTGCCATTAATTGGAAAGCCGATTCAATCATTTCCGTCGCTGATTGGGCATAAATTGAGAATATATCATTCATAAATGCAAGGTAATGTGAAAGCAACTCAAACTTCACAGCAAAAAAAACGAATTTTTATTTTAAGGAAGTAAACATATAAGTATCATATAAAGATATTGACCTTGCTAATTAAATATGGAAATAATTACTAAACATATAGAGCATAAAGCTTTCTTTTCAACCGGCAGTCTTGACTCATTTGATCTGAAAAATCAAAATGGAATGAGCGTGACTATCTTAAACTATGGCGCAACAATTGCGAAAATAGAAGTCCCTGATCGCAACGGAGAAATAGGTGATGTAATATTGGGCCATGATAATCTTTTAAATTTTATTAGCGGGCGTTACTATTTGGGTGCAACTGTCGGACGGTATGCGAATAGAATAAAAGGCGGACACTTTACAATTGACGAAGAGAAGTTTCAGGTCTCAGTAAACAAATCAGGCAATTTACTACATGGTGGATTTGAAGGTTTTGATAAAAAATTTTGGTTGTCTAGAATTATTCAATCTTCAACCGGTACGGTGCTTGAACTATCACATACTAGCCCGGACGGAGACGAAGGATTTCCTGGTACAATGGCAGTCAAGGTTATTTATTCATTGACTGATAAAAATGAATTGAAGATGAATTATTTTGCAACATCCGATAAACCGACTGTAGTCAATCTTACCAACCATTCTTATTTCAATCTTACAGGATCTGCCTCTAATACAATACTTCATCATGTTCTGAAAATCAATGCTGATGAGTTTACACCTACCGACAGTTTTTCTATTCCTACCGGGGATATTAAAAATGTTGCTGGAACTCCTCTGGATTTTAGAACACCTTCCATAGTAGGCAAGTATATCAATGTTGATTACGAACAGTTGGAAATTGCCAAAGGTTATGACCAAAATTTTGTATTGAATAATTTTAACGGAGAAGTAAAAGAAGCAGCAAATTTGTATGATCCATTAAGCGGCAGATTCATGGAAGTTCTTACCGATCAGCCGGGGATTCAATTTTATTCGAGGGTTTATCTTGACGGAACTTTAACAGGGAAAGGCGGAATAAAGTATAAAAAAAGATCTGCTCTTTGTCTAGAATGCCAGCATTTCCCCAATTCTCCGAATGAAAATAATTTCCCGTCTGTTATACTTAGACCAGGTGAAATATACAGGCAAACTACTATATACAAGTTTTCTACTTGAGTAGAGAGCATGAGTAATTATCAATTATACTAGAAATATTAACGACAGACTTTTTTAAGAAAGAAAAATAAATGAATTATACTACCGGCAATTATAAATTTATCCTTGAAGAATTTTTCCCTAAAGAATTGTTTTATAAAATTACAGATATTAGGGTTAATGAAACTAGCGAAATATTCGAACATGCAAAAAATAGAAAGAAAAGAGAAAAGCTAACAAAGGATGGGAAGCTAATCATACTTGCTGCCGATCATCCAGGCAGAAGAGTGACAGCTTTGAGAAATGATCCCATCGGAATGGGAGATCGCTATGAATATCTCGGCCGTATCTTACGTGTAATTACTGATGATCAGTTTGACGGAGTTATGGCAACAACCGATATGATCGAGGATATTATAATAGTTGATTACTTATATGAACAAAAGACAGGCAAAAGTTTTCTTGATGAGAAGGTAATTATAGGATGTATGAACAGAGGCGGTCATGCAGGCTCGCTTTATGAGATGGAAGATGTTTTCACATCCTTCAGTGCACAGAGCCTAAAGAACATGAATCTTGACGGTGGCAAGATGATGTACCGGCTTGATCCATCAGATCACGGCTCACTGATAACTATACGCGAGTGTGCAGAGGCTATAACTGAGCTGAGCCGTTTGGGTCTATATTCATTTATTGAGCCGGTTACTGTTGAAGAAAGGGATAAAAAATACGCATTTAAAACGGACCTTGAAACATTAGTAAAAGATGTCGGTGCAGCAGCAGCTCTTGGAGAGACTTCGCTTTACACATGGCTGAAAATTTCTTACAACGAAAATTTTGAAAGAGTTGCCCGCTCAACAACGCTACCAGTGGTTTTGCTTGGCGGTCCGGCTAAAGAATCGCCGCTTGAGACTATAAAATCTTTTGAGCACGCAATTAAATCAGCTCCGAATGTTCGTGGTGCCATGGTAGGAAGAAACGTTACATTCGTTCAGCAGGACGACCCGCGTGCAGTAGCTATGTCGCTATCAATGATAATTCACGAAAATTACTCTGCTGAACAGGCAATACAATATATTGCAACGAAAAGAGGCAAAGGCATAGACTTTTTTTCTAAATTTGATTAATAAATTCTTTTCACCTCACCTTTGTAGGTTCTAAAAACAATTTCACAAGTTCGGAAAATTGCATCAATTATTATTACTTCACCTTACCCAAAAATATCTTTTTAATATTAATTCTGTAGGGGAAGGTCTCAGACCTTCCCCTACAATTTTATAATTATAAATGGATAATGTGTAAGATGAGCTCCAAAACACCTATAATTTTATAGTAACTACTCAGCGTAATAAGTGTTGAGTCTAAAAGGAACTCCTTTGAAGGCATTAGAGATTGCATCAAAAGCGACAACACCATTCTTTTTAGTTGTAGAAAGATAGCTG
>JAKBMG010000090.1 GCA_021831685.1 Bacteroidota bacterium
AGCTTTGATCGCGTCTCAAATTTTAGAACAAGATAAAAGATGACATCTTTTCCCGAAGTGACGGTTTCGCCGCAAAAAGATACAATCGCCCGTAGTAACATATTTTGCTAAAGCAAATTTCTTTGTCTCGCTGAACGAACCCGAATGCAGCCTATAGAAGTATACGCCGCTTGATAGATTACTTCCCTCAAATTTTACTTCGTAATTGCCGGGAAGTTTTTCTTCGTTAACAAGTGTTGCTACTTCTCTTCCTAACACATCATATACTTTTAGAACAACTTTATAGGTCGAAATTGAATTTCGACCTACAGTAAGATTTAAACATATAGCTCCTTTGGAAAAGTTATCCTTTATTTCATTAGCATTAATTTTTTCGTTTGCGAGAATGAGCCAGCTTGCAACCTGTAAAAATAAACTCCGCTTGGAAGATTGCTGCCATCAAATTTAACTTCGTAATTGCCGGGCAACTTTTCTTCATTAACGAGTATTGATACTTCTCTTCCTAACAGATCATAGACTTTGAGAGTTACAAATTGCGAATTGGGAATTGAGAATTTAATTGTTGTGCTTGGATTAAACGGGTTAGGGTAGTTTTGATACAGCAAGTAATTATTGGGAATATTTTCTTCATTCTTCGTTACGCTAGTAGTAATATTGTTTGAGAAAGACCAGTTAATTATATCATGATTCTCTGTGGCAAGTCCAGTAGACGATGTAAAACCAATCCAGGCTTTACCATTATCTAAATTCAGAATATCTTCGAGACTTAATGGAATGGTAACCAAAGGCATAGTTAGATTATCTATAAATACTTTGAGGTATTTATTTAAATATGTAATCTTTGCCGTATGCACTTTGTCATCTGATATATTATTGGTTAAGATATAAGACCCAAAAGAATAAATATGATTTTGATCATTTGGACTTAATCCACGAGTATTAATACTTATGTGATTATCATTAGGATCATTAGATTCTGGATTTTGCCAAGTATCGAATTCTATTGCAATGCTATTAGAAATTCCATCAACATTTGAATGATGACCATATCCAATAGCTCCACCATAATCACCAATAGCAGATGAATTATCATTTTGTATTAAAAAAGCTATACCGTCAGCCCCCTCGCCCAAAGAGATAGAAGTTTGATTAGTAATTTCAAAATTGAAAATAGTTTCAAATCCTTTTGTTATAAACTGTTTTTTATTATACCACATAGCACCAGCTTGCCAAATATCATTTGTTGTCAAACGAATTTTATTTTGGTATTGCATTGCACTACCGACAAGCGTAAAATCATTTATCGAGCTGAAATTATTAAAAACAAAATTGTCACTACTATTTGTAATAAGCCATAAATTCACATTTACAACACGATTAAAAAATGTATATGGATCTGGATAATTTCCTTTCCATCCATAAGGATCAATGGAAATATTATTTTTATTTTTGATTTCAAAATGTAAGTGCGACCCAGTTGAAGAGCCTGTATTTCCTGATTTACCGATAAGCTGCCCTCGTTTTACATGATCGCCATTGTTCACTAACAATTCTGAAAGATGCCCATAGGTGGAATAATATTCACCATCAAGATGTTGGATCTTTATATACATGCCTAATCCATATTTAGGATTAGAAGAATTTTCCCAATTAGCCCACACTATTTTACCGTCAGCGGCTGCTGTTACATCTGTTCCTATTGGAACTTTATAATCATATCCTGGATGTCCATCATAATTCAAAGTAGTTGGTCCAGTGCTAAGTGTACCTACATAGTTTGTTACAGATGCCAAAAATTTTGTTCCATCATTTTTTTTATAACTATATAAATAACCACAGTTATTCTCCGCAGGCGGTTCATCTAAATCCATCACAGTTGCAACTTCACCAATAAAATCTACAATAGTATCATTAGGACAATATCTATGTCCAGAATGATCAAAAACAGATACTATTGGTGCGTTGTAAGGAGTATAATCTTTCAGAGGAAATTCCAGGAAACTAGCTTGTGCTAACGTGCTTAAACTCATAATCAGTGCGTCGGAATTACCACCACCCAAATCAACAATACCGGTAGGGCTTGTCATTTGACCATTAATATTTTTTGATACATTGGTAAGGGATGTAATCGAATTTGAAGGAGTAGATAATGAACCATTTGGATTTCCAATTGTTCCGTTTATATCATTCCAATTTCCTGAAGAGTTGTATGAAATACCAGTCACATAGATATTATCTCGATTTATTAGAATAGATTGTCCTTGCGAATCATGATTGTTATTCCAAATCTTTCTAGAATACAAATTACCAGAAGTGTCATATTTAAGTAGAAAAAGATTACTTTGATTATTAGTAAAACTCTTAGTATAACCTATTGTATAAATATTACCTTGATCGTCTAAATCAATTCCATTATTAGTATCATATTCTTTTCCGCCCCAATTTTTGGACCAAATTAATTCCCCATTTGCATCTAGCTTTAAAAGCAAGGCATCCGCACCCCCATTTCCAGATAGTGTTCTACCGGCAATGTATACATTACCAGAACCATCTGTTTTGATTACTCTTGAACCCCAAGCTTCATCCAATCCAGAGCTTCCCCAATTTCTGCACCACAATAAATTACCGTTTCTATCATATTTCACAATTAATATTTTATTCACGTTAGGACTTTTGCTATAATCCCAACTGACACCTGTTAATATAATGTTTCCTGACAAGTCTGTTGTTAATGAATAAGCTGCATCGTATGATACTGAACTCTTCCATGCCTTTCCCCAAATATAATTTCCATTTGCATCAAACTTTAAGAGGATTGCAGACCTTCCGAAGCTATATGACTCTGCAGAAATTAATAGATTATCATCTGAATCAATACTAATTCCATATCCTGCATCGTAGCTAGATGAACCCCAAGTTTTCGACCACATTAAGAAGCCATTAGAATCAAATTTTAGAATTAAGACATCATACCAGCCAGCCCCAAAACTTGACGTAGAACCTACAACATATATATTGTTTTTTTTATCCACTGCGACAGAACTTGCAACATCACTTATGTTTCCTCCCCAAGTCGTAAACCATGATAAGTTCCCTGTATTATCATATTTCTGAACCAATAAATTTGTCGTACCAAATCCATAGCTATTTGTAATTCCAGCAACTACAAAATTCTCTCCGTGGTCAATAGCAATGGAAGAAAAAGCATCATCCTTATTACCACCCCAAGAATGTATCCAGTTTGTAACTTGTGCACTTAGACAAAGAGAAAAATTAAAAAGGATTAGAACCATTAGTACCCGTTTCATAATATCCTCATCTTCATAAAAGATAGGTTTTTCTAAATCCCCTCAAACTCTGTATGCTCAACAATCCATTTTTGTAATTCGGAAATAATCCAGAAACCGTAAATGCCAAGAGTTATTATTATCAGCAAAAACCATTTTATCCATAAACCAAACAAACCGGCACCGCTGCCAATGAACTTGCAGCGCTTACCGTTTTTTATTGTATGCTTTGCTATCCATCCCTGTTTAAGTACAACCGCCCATGGAAATGCAAGACCGAGTGATAACAGCGTTATTAGAAAAGCAGCAATGGCAGTGCCGAGAAATGTCCCGGCTCCGCCATCAAACGAAAAGTTTTTTGATTTAGGCATATATCCTTCTATTATCTACAAACTCAACGATAAAGTAAAACCATAACCAGTTTTTCCTTGAGGGAATTTCATACCTTGAAATGACAAATTTAATTTACTCTTTAAATTAGCATTGTAATCTTCTGCAGTATTGACTGCAGAGACTATTCCCCAGATTCTTCCTCCTAAATACGCTAAATAGCCTAAGGTTGCTATAGTGGCATCTAAATCGGAAGCACCTGCAACTAATACAACTATCCCACCAACACTAACAATAGCCGGTACTACTCCTCTGCCAGCGTCACCGGCATAAGCGTGCCCTACAACTGGTATTAAAAATTCTAGCGCTCCGGCGCCGAATTCACTTTTCTTCTCAGCTTCATATTTTACCCATGCATCGGTAGTTGCTTGAGCAAAAAGGTTGGCAGATAAAAATGCTATTAATGCAAAAAATAATAATGCTCTTTTCATTTTACACCTCTTTTTTATGGAAGGATTTGTTGAATCACTTAATATATTTCCCCGAAGCGGTGTTTTTGCGGAAAAATATTTGGGACACAATGGACTCCAGATAAAAAACGGTTGCATTGTGCTTTAAATCGGAAGACGGTAAGCGTGCTATA
>JAKBMG010000128.1 GCA_021831685.1 Bacteroidota bacterium
TTATCAATTTTCTTATTGAGTCTGGTTATTGGAAGTTATCCGGCATTCTTTCTATCTTCATTTAAACCTGCTTCAATTTTTCGAAAAGATCCGGTGCTTACTCCTGCAGGTATACATTTAAGAAAGGCGTTAGTTATAGTTCAGTTTACAATTGCCGCGGGTATCATTGCCGCAACTATAATTTCATTTGAGCAACTCGAATATGTTCAGAATAAAGATCTCGGATTTAATAAAGAAGAGACAATTGTTATACCTCTTCGACATGAAGAATTGCAGCTCAAGTATCCTGTATTAAGGCAAGTATTCTCAGGAGCCACCGGAGTAAAAAGTGTTTCGGGAGCTTCGGGGCAGCTTGGCAATACAAATTTTATGAGCACTTTGTGGGATGGGGATAAAGCATTATTCCAAATTAGATTTTTAGCTGTTGATTATGGTTTCATGAATACGATGGGAATAAAGCTGCTCTCAGGTAGGAATTTCTCTCCTTCAATTCCGTCTGATACCAATAGTTCTATACTTGTTAACGAAGCTGCTGCTGAAAAGCTGCGTGCAATGGGCATATTCGGCAAAGTAATTTCCGTAGGAGGTGTTTATGATAGAGCCCGGGTCATTGGCGTTATGAAGAATTTTAATTATCGACCGTTATACTTTCCGGTTCAGCCGCTTGTTGTTTTTCTGATGCCTTCGTCAACGAGGTTTATGGTTGTTAGATTATCATCAAAAAACTTTTCCCAGACTATCAGCTCACTCGGAGTAGAATGGAAAAAAGTAGTACCGGATTATCCGCTCGACTGGAGCTTCATCGATCAGGATTTAAACAAACAATATCATGCTGATATAACTTTATCAACCATATTTGAATTGGGGGCTTTTCTTTCTATTTTCATCAGCATACTTGGTTTGTTTGGCTTATCAAATTATGCTGTTGAAAAGCGGGTGAAAGAGATCGGAATAAGGAAAGTTCTAGGCGCTTCTGTTACGGATTTAGTAAAGCTATTGACAAAAGATTTTATGTTACTTGTGATAATTGGAAGCATTGCGGCTTGCCCACTCACCTACTATTTTATTAGTAAGTGGCTTCAGAACTTTGCATATAAAATCCACTTCTCGGTTTTCCCTTATTTATTGGCAATAGTGATAACTTTTTTTGTTGCAGTGATTGTCGTGGGCATTCGAACTATAATCGCTTCTTCGGCAAACCCGGTAAAATCTTTGAGGTATGAATGAGAAAAGCACAGAGAGCATAGCGCAAAGTGTAGAACCCTATGCGCTATGCTCTTTGCCCTATGCGAATAATTATTGAGGAGTATATTAGGTTAAAAATTTTTCAATAATTTCCTGGATTAGAAAAGAGAGATTAGGTCGATCGAAATGAATACTTAGAGACGGAACTCTATTATGCCTAATGTTAGGCTGTATGTGTTTATGATGAGGAAATGTCGCTTGCAGTGAAGTATCGTTGGGATGAGGCTGGTTATCATACCAGTATTGCTTTTCTCTTCCCAAATAAATTTCATAGCTGTAAGTTTTTATCTGCTTCTTTCTAAAATCGATAAGTTCTTTGACATTGAGATGTATATTATTCTCAAAGAATACAGTGCCCGAAACTTCAGCAATAAATTCACTGTATCTTTTCAGAACTAAAGTTGAATATTGAATTTGGGGATATTCATTCTTCAGATTATAGATTAGAAATTCATAAGCGGGTATTGAATCAAATGCAGGCAAAGTTTGCAATTCCTATAACGAGCCGGTAAGGAAATCTTTCTCAACTGAATCTACCAACGGCAAACCTGAAAGTGCATCTGTAACTTTTTGTTTGTACTCTTCTAATCTATCTAGTTTTATTTCATAGAGACCAGCCCAGTTTTGAAAGTCCCAATTTTCTGCGAGCTTACCTGCTTTATAAAGCTTATAGAAGTAGGGTGAGAGAAGCTTATACTTATTCTCATATTCCAGAATCTTTGGCTCAATAGATTGCAGGTCTTCAATTATTTCATTCAACGAGATTTCATTAGCCATTATATAACCTCATTAATTCTTTTATGATTACATACTAAATTAAATATAGCAGTATGATATTAAATAAACAAGAAGTTAATCTTTGTAATAACTAAATCAACTTCTTGAAAAACTAGACAAAAACGCAGAATGATGACTAAGTTAAATAAACATTATAATCCAAATTTACGCTATGCGCTTAGCGCTTTGTCCTATGCGAATAATTACAAAGAGTAAATTATGTTAAAAAATTATTTGAAGATTGCTATTAGAAATATTAAGAAAAGAAAAATTCATTCTGCAATAAATATTCTTGGGCTTGCAATTGCATTGGCAGCATTCGCTTTGATAATGTTTTGGGTACAGGATGAATTAAGTTACGACCATTTTAATATCAAAGCTGATAGGATTTACAGGATAAATACCTATATAAAGCAGGAAAGCGGTAATGATATTGACATGGCAATGACTGCTCCTCCTTTAGCTGCGGGTTTAAAACAACTGCCTGACGTTGAGAGTGTTGTTCGTTTGGAAGGTCCGGGTAAGAACGTAATTGTAAAATATAATCAGAACGTATTCAATGAGAATGATTTTTTCTACGCCGATTCAACAGTATTTAATGTTTTTACTTTTCCTCTACTTGAGGGTAATCCTAATACAGCTTTAAAAAATCCGTTCTCAATTGTGCTGACCGAATCTACGGTAAAAAAATATTTCGGAAATAAGGAAGCAGTCGGAAAAATTATTTCGATAAATTATTATAATATCACCCACGATTACGTAGTGACGGGGGTTATTAAGAATATCCCTCATAGCTCGCATATTCATATAAATTTTATTGCTTCATTAAACACATTAGAATCAACCGATCCAAAGTTTAATCTCTATTGGGGAGGAGTAAGCTTATATACTTATGTGCTTTTATCTAAAAATTCTTCTATAAACAATTTTAATAATAAGCTGTCAGGCATCATTAAACATTATATGGGAAATGAAGCCGCAAAGTTCTGGTCTTTACATGCACAAAAGTTAACCTCTATACATTTACATTCGCATAGACTGCTTGAAATAGAACCTAACGGCAATGCTTTGAGCATTTATATTTTCAGTACAGCCGGCTTTCTTATTTTATTAATCGCCATTATTAATTTCATTTCACTATCTACAGCAGGGTATACCGACAGGGCAAAAGAGGTTAGCGTAAGAAAGGTGCTGGGAGCGGATAAGGGAAAATTGGTTATTCAATTTATGTATGAAAATTTCATAATAATCATTGTTGCCTTAATTGCTGCCGTAGCCGTAATTGAAATAATACTCCCTTTCTTTAATTCGCTTGCCGGGAAACAGCTTAAGTTTGATTTTAACGGTTCGGTACTAATCATAACTATTGGTTTGTTCATTACACTTGCTGCAGCAAGCTACCCGTCGTTTTTCCTATCTTCATTCAAGCCCGTGCTTGCTTTGAATAAGAGTGCAATAATAAATCCCGGCGGAATTTCTTTTCGCAAGGGGCTTATTGTTTTTCAATTTGCCGTTGCTATGGCGCTTATTATGTGCTCACTTGTAATAAGCAGCCAACTGCATTTTGTTTTGAATAAAGATTTGGGAATTAATATTAACCAAACTGTTTTTATTCCTCTAAGGCACCCGGAGCTTCGGGCAAAATATACCCTTATTAAAAATGAGTTTCTTAAATTGAAGGACGTGAAGGATGTTTCGGCTTCTTCCAGCAATCCTGCAAATATGAATATGATGAATTCGCTTTATTATCAAGACAAGCCTGTCCTCGAAATAAAAAATTTGGCTGTTGATTACAGTTTTATAAAGACGATGGGATTGAATCTTATTTCGGGTAGAAATTTTTCAAAAGAATTTCCATCAGATACATGCGAAGCAATAATAATAAACGAGGCCGCCGCAAAGAAGCTTAAAGCGATGGACCTGTTTGATAAGCAATTTGAATTTCATCTCGCTAATTCAAAGCGCACCGGGATAAAAATAATCGGTATTGTCAACAACTTTAATTATAGACCGCTCTATTATCCTATCGAACCAATGATATTATATTTAAATCCTGATGAATACAGGTTTATGGAAGTAAAAGTTTCTTCGAGAAATTTGGCTGGAACAATAAACGCTCTTAAACAAAAATGGGCAGAAGCTGCGCCGAACTTTCCATTTGATTTTAGTTTCCTTGACCAAAATTTACAGAAAGAATATGAATCAGATAAAAGGATGGGAAATATATTT
>JAKBMG010000165.1 GCA_021831685.1 Bacteroidota bacterium
GAATTTCCGATCTGCGTCTTTGTAGTTCTTTTAGTTTCATAGCACTCCTTCTGTGTTTTTACAGAAGGAATATAATCATTTATTCTATATTTCCAAAATTTGTAATTTTTTTGTCGCACACCCCGTGAAATCTGTTTTTTATTTCATGGGATCATGCGATCAGCTCTTTTTCTCATTCAACATTCTTCATTCATAATTCAGCATTAAAAAAATGGCACACGAAGACAAAATAAAACTCGCAATCGAACTAATAAAATTTTTCCTGTACATAGTTACGCTTATCATCTCAATTGCCTTCGCATTTAACTCAATGGACAAAAGAATTTCAATCATTGAATCCGAAATGAAATACAAAGTTAACACAACACTTCTTTTAGAAAAGTTAGACCAGGTAAAAGACGACATCAATAAAAAAATCGAATCTGAAATCTCCAAGGTTAAAAAGTAATTCCTCATTTCGTCATTCTGATGCAAAGCTTGTTCTTACGAAAGTAAGGATCAGAATCTCTTTTCCTATTCCATTTTTAATTTTTAATTGCTCTCCAGCCCACAACCAACAGACTACAACAAACATCCAAATTTCCGTTGCTCCTGCTGCATCGCTTCACCGGGTCGAATCGCCCCGCATTGCTCTTTGCACTTATGCCCTCACCCAGCCGCGAAGCCCTGGGCTCGTTCCTAAGCCGTCGCAACTTTCATTTCAAAATATTTCTTCATTGAATTATATTTACCTGCCGTCCATTATCGTATTCAGCATTTTAATTTTTTATATTTACAATAAGAATAATTTTATACGCTCAATGCCTGAACATCAAAACATAGAATACAAACAAAGTTGGCATGAAGACCATCTTAAAACAATTTGCAGCTTTGCAAATTCTCAAGGCGGTACTCTTATTATTGGGAAAGATGATAAAGGGAAAATAGTAGGCATAGCTGATTATAAAAAAATGATGGATGATCTTCCTAATAAAATTAAAAATCATCTTGGTATAACTGCTTCTGTAAATCTTAAAACAAACAAGGGAAATCATTTTATTGAAATAACTGTTCCTTCTTATTCAGTAGCAATTTCATTACGCGGTCGTTACTACATAAGAACCGGCAGTACAACCTCAGAATTAACCGGCGCTGCGCTTAACGATTTCTTATTAAAGAAATCCGGTAAAACATGGGATGATGTTATTGAAGAAAGAGCTACCATAAAAGATATCGATGAATCAGCAATTTCCGAATTCTTAAAATCAGCAGAAAAAAGCGGTAGGCTTCCCAGTTCAAACGGCTTAAGTACAAAAGAACTTTTGGAAAAACTCAGACTTACTTCTGGTTCACAAATTAAACGCGCTGCAATCATTCTATTTGGAAAAGACCCGGGTAAATTCTATCCCGGAATCTCTGTCAAGATAGGTCGCTTTGGTAAAAGCGATGATGACTTAAGATTCCAGGAAGTTGAAGAAGGTAATTTATTTTATCTTCTCCGCGAAGTACTGTTTCAAATAAACAGAAAATTCCTAACCAAACCAGTTGAGTTTGAAGGTCTCTTGCGAATTGAAAAAGGAGAATATCCTGCCGCAGCTCTCCGTGAGATGCTGTTAAACGCTCTTGTACACAAAAGCTACTTTGGCACTCCAATTCAAATTAGAATTTATGACAATAAATTTCACATCTGGAATGAAGGAACATTACCCGAAGGATTAACTAACGAAATTCTAAAGAAGCAGCATCCTTCGCATCCGCGTAATCCAATTATTGCTGATGTTTGTTTCAAAGGCGGCTACATCGATGCATGGGGTAGAGGTACGTTAAAAATAATAGATGCTTGCAAGCAAGCTCAACTTCCAGAACCTGATATAAGAGAAATGCACGGCGGATTCTCCGTAATACTTTACAAAGATATTTTCACCGAAGAACAATTACTTAAAATGGATCTCAACGATCGCCAAATAAAAGCTGTACTCTTTGTAAAAGAAAACGGAAAAATCACAAACAAAGCATATCAAGAATTGGTGAACACATCTGAAAGAACTGCAACAAGAGATTTAACACAATTGGTTTCCCTTGAACTGTTCAAACAAATTGGTACGACTGGTAAAGGCACTAACTATATCTTAAGGCGCCATAATGACGTCAAAGACGCCACAAAGCAGTCATAATGCCGTCATACTTTCCTTTCGTGGTAATACTTAACAGAAAATTTATTGCATAGCTTGTAAAACAATTGTATCAATCATAAACATAATATTTTAAACTCCCTTTCGTTCGGGCATATTTTTCGCTGCTGCACTCCGCAAGCTAAAAAGAAAGTTATAAAAATAATTTACTTCTTTTTTTCTTGCTTCGTTCCGCTGACAAAAAATCCGCCCTCACTCCACTAACACAAAACCTATAAATTCAAATCTCACATTTGCAAACATACTTGACATGAGATGAACTCACCTCACCCTGACATTGTCAGCCAGATTTACATAAGGCACATTATAGTACAGGCAAGTCATCTTAACATTACCTTCTCTTTCTATCGACCGTCCTATAATGTGGTCTTATGTAAACTCGGCACGAAACCTTCTCAGCTCATCATCGGTCGCTACATGCGGGGTGAAGACAATTTTTGCCCGCATTCCGCTCCCTTACATTTGTAAGAACGGCGGCGGGTCGAGGACTCCGCTCAGCTCCACAAGAGTATTTGCTTTAAATTTTAATTCTCAGTTGAATGCAAATACACTTGTTCCGCTTCGCCTGCCGCCGCCGTAATCCCAGAATCCCAAAACACAAAATCTCAAAATCAATTCCTAACTTTCCATCATCATCATTATCCGAAATCAAATCTTAAAACAAAAATTCACTTAATCATAAAATACATTTCTCAAACAACCGCAAACAAAACACTATCATTGCTTGTTGCACAATTCAAAACCACAAAATATCTTTCCCTCAAAAAAGAATCGTCATGAAAAAATCAAAGACCATCCTTCTAATCGCTCTACTTCTCTTACTCTTTAATGTTGGCAATTGCCAAACATTACCCATGCACCTCCCTTATGGCTATTCAATCAAAGCAAAAGTAGCAAGAGTAATTGACGGCGATACCTTTGTTCTTTCTGATTCCCAGCATGTAAGAATGCTTGGCATTAACACACCTGAAATTGAAAGACTTGGCAAACCTGCAGAACCATTCGCCGATTCAGCAACTCATTTCGTCAAATCCTTAATCGAAGGTAAACAAGTCAAACTAACGTTTGACGAAAACACTTATGATATCTTCGGGAGGTTGCTTGCTTATGTTTGGCTTACTGATGTAACCGGAAAAGATTCACTCTGGATTCAAGCGGAACTTCTCAAAGCCGGACTTTGTCGCATTAGTCATTATCCCAAAGGTAAAAGGTATTACGATCTATTCTACAACCTTCGCCGTTCCGCAAGAAGAAACCATTTAGGTATTTGGTCTAATGAATAAATTCAATTCAAATACTGTCTGTCATTCCGAACCCGATTTATCGGGTGAGGAATCTCCAGATTCTTTTGCCACCTCATTATTAACCAACCCACTCTTCTTAAAAATTAAAGCCTACGGCTTGATTGATGAAATCGCTTTACGCAATCTCATCATCAAAAACGAATACCGAAATTTGCGAAGCAAACTTCATCTTGGCGATGCAGTTTACGAACTCTCACAAAAATACTTTCTCTCAGAATTCGCGATTAATAATATTCTCTTTCGCAAGCGAACCAAAAAACCAATCTCTTTCCCTGCAATAAAATTTTAATTTTTTCTTCCATTTCATTCTTAATTCAGCATTCATTATTCATAATTCAATTCCACCTCTACTCCACCTCTCACAAGCCTATACTCCGCATCTGCCCCGCCTCAAATCCGTTCACTGTACTTTTGAAATTGGTCATTGAATTTATCGAAATGCGCTTTCCAAATACTACAGTGAATTACCTTAATCCAAAATATATAATTGCAGCCGTAAATCGTTTTACTCATTACTAAAGTATTTCGATTTACTTAACTAACTATTCATTCACAATTTCTTAAGGTGCTACAATGGCTATCTTAAATGGAAACGTAATCGGAAACATGCGCGGTAGATTAGGAAATCTATCCGCAAGAACCGTTGACGGAAAGACAATCATGTCTGCTCGTCCATCCAGCTTCAACGTCAACTACGATCCCGCAGTTGTAGAGAATAGACAAAAGTTTGCTGTTACAGCAAACCTTTCCAAAAATATCTTGTCACTCTCTACACTTGAAGCAATCTGGAAGACTGTTAAAGGATCTGGTATCTCAGTGTTCAACACCATCTTCAAAAGCAACTACCCTTATTCTGCTTCTGACAAACCAACCGTGAATAACATTGTTACTCCCGGTGGATTCAGTCTCCCCGTTGATGTTGCTGCAGTAGCTGCAGATAAGGTAACAGCTTCAATCCTTGCCCTGGACACTGAAACAGTATTCACTCCGGAAGAAGTTAATTTGTCTGCAAACGCTATCGTTTGCTTTCATACACCAACTAACCCGGATGATGCACCTTACCAGATCATTGCTCTAAGCAAAGAAGTTGCTGCTTTTAACTTCAACCAACCTTACGATCTTCAACTTGACTTCGATGCCAAACAGAAGATTATAGCAGCTAAATACACAAAGAATATTTTGCTTCTCAGTGTTGCTTCCAAAACCGCTGATGGTAAAGTAGTTCAGTACTCATCTACTTCACCAAAAGCCAGTGCTTAGTTGTTGCCTTATTTCCTCCTTCCAAAAAGCTTCCTCTTTCGTGGAAGCTTTTTTATTGTCTAGTCCCATTATCTTAAAACATATCATAACTTCGCTCAGTTCAAATCCATTAAATCCAACGTATATTCAGTCAGTTCTTAATATTGGGTATTCTATCTATCCTGCGCCCTACTTCCTTCGCTTCATTTTCTTGACGGCTGCCGCCGTCAACCATTCCGCTCAGTCAGCAAGGCTATCATCTAATCGTAGTATTCGCGTACCATGAATGTAGCTATGTCTCTGACGTTCCATAACTACTGGCTATAGATAATCCGAAAATCTTATGTGCGGCATGGTTTTTAACTGTCACATTTATTGAACAATAAATCCGCCAGAGATCAAAAACACACGCCGCACTATGAAAGGTTTCGGCTTGTAGACTCGTAAGCCCTAAGAAAAGTAAAGCAATGAAACGCATCAAAACAACTAAGCAAAAATAAATCGTCGGTGTGCGGCGTAAAGGCAAAAACAAAATACCATGTTGTTCTTATTCGCTCCGTTCCTCTTCGCTTTGTTTTGGTATCCGGCGTTTTTTTTCGCCTTTACTTTTCCGCCCCCCGCCGCTTAAAACATCGACTAAGTTGTTTTGCTGCGTGTTTTTTTTATTGCGGGGCAAAGTGCCCAAGCTACAAACAACTAAAAATCGAGGTTCACATGTTAATCAAACAAAAAATGGCTCTCATGCTTATACATAGGCTTCTTGTTAAAAAGGGTTACTTCCTTTTAGCTCAGGCAGTGCTGCAACATTTAGCCGGTATACAAAAACACTGGTCGGATGTAAACTTTCTGCTTAGGCAGTTTCATTTTTCAAACTTAATATAATTCATAGGGCAGCTTCTCTGCCCTTATAATTTGGAGTAATACTATGGAAAAAATAAAAACCTTATTCGATCAGTGCGAAGAATCTAAATGGATTCCGCCGCACGACTGTAAAAAGAATCTAAAAATAATTTCACAAACTCATTCTGTAAATTCATTTCATAATATCGTTATTGCTCAAACAAAGCAGTGCAGAATATGCGGAAAGAAGTTTGAAGAATCAGACCCGGACGGTATAAAATGAAGGTATATGAAAGCAGCCATCAAACTAAGCGGGATTATTCAAAAGTCCCGCAAATTAAAATCAAGAATTACAAGCTTGTAAAATCCGGCTTTGACATTGGCAAGGTGTTTAAGGTAATCTACAGCCCAAATAAAATTGTTCTTGAAATCATTGAAGATCAGAAAGTAAATTCTTAATTTGTGTATGAAAAAAGTTCAAAGCCTAATAACAACAACAAAATGTTTAATGAATCCATCTTTAAGTTTTAGTGGTAAAGCATCCCGGAACTTTCTTAATGGTGAATTCATGTTATTATTGTTCGGTAGGAAAACGGATTATCTGAAAAAGTCCCTACCCAGTCCCTACTTTAAAGCAAAAGATCATCGGGATTCTTGGAAGGCTATAAAACAAAAAAGCCCGATTTCTTATCAAAATCGAGCTTTTGAAGTGGGCCCGGAAGGACTTGAACCTCCGACCCGCTGATTATGAGTCAGCTGCTCTAACCAACTGAGCTACGAGCCCTTTTTTTGTATGCAAAAATAATACTTCTATTTCCTTTTTGCAAAATTCTTATGACGATTAGGGAAATTTAATTGTATTTTTTGTAAACGTATTGAATGATCCCTATCTTTTTCCCATCTTTATCGGATCTTATTTCTTCAATCAAATTATTTCGATCATACTGATATGAGATTCTCTCTTCTAAATTGCCGTCGCCGTTATAGCTTTCAGATAGAATTTTCTTTCTATCTTCATTATACTTATTAATAATTTTATAGTCTAATTTACCGCTTACATCATACCATAAATCATCAATAAGATTTCCATTTTCATCATATTTGTAAATATAATACTTCTCCATCTCCCCTTCCATATTATATCTTATTGCTTTGATCTTGTTGCCAAACTCATTGTATTCGTATGTGTACTTTTTTACTTCTTTGCCCGTTGCATCATATCTTAAAGTCTCAGAAAGATACCCTTTGGCATCATATTCATAAGTATAACGCGATTCTATTTCCCCATGATTATCGTAAAAAATTGTCTCGGTCAAAAAACCATTTTGGTTAAATTTTTGTTGAGAATATCTTTCTCCGCGTCCTAATTTATTACGTGAAACATAATTAAATTTTATTTTATCAATTGAGAGTATTCTCAAATTATGGATAAATTCTCGTTCAACTAAAGAATTGTTCTTAATCAGAGTCTCTGTAGGGACAACTTTAGATAAGGGCTTGGGAGTTAATTCTTTAGAAACCCTCTGTGTTGATGAACATCCTGCAATAACAAAGATCATTGCCAGGCTTAAAATCAATTTACGGATTTCACCCCATTTAATTCTAAGAAACGATATTTTATAATTTAAATTCATTCTAAAAATAATTACTTTAATTTTGAATAGGCTTCAAGCAATTTCTTTTTAGTTGAAAAAAGATCTTGTGAAATAATTTTCACTTCACCAAGGACAGGCATAAAGTTAGTATCGCCATTCCAACGTGGTACAATGTGAAAATGGATATGATCATCTATTCCAGCACCGCTCACTTTTCCTAAATTAGCACCAACATTAAATCCTTCCGGGGAAAAAACATCGGTCAATGCTTTTTGTGCTTTCTGAAGATTCAGCATAATCTCATTATTTTCTTCCTCAGTAAGCTCTGTGAAGTCGCTTAAATGACGATTGGGAACAACCATCAAATGACCGTTATTGTATGGATAAAGATTCAAAATTGTAAAAGTAAATTTGCCTTTATAAACAAGAAGATTTTCTATATCAGCAGGATTTACTTTTGCTGCTTCGCATAGGAAGCACCCTTTGTTTGAGTGTTTTTCTTTAATTGAATCAATATACTGCGAGCGCCAGGGCGACCAAAGTTTTTCCATTGAACCTCTTCAAAATAAAAGAGCGGCTATATTAGCCGCTCACAAATTTAATGTCCTTCTTCTCTGGACTTTTTATATTCTTCAACAATTTTTTGTTCAACTTCTTTTGGAACTTCTTCATAATAAGCAAAGTGCGTTTTATGCCCGCCTCTACCCTGAGTTAAGCTACGCAGATTTGAAGAATATTTATGAAGTTCCGCTAAAGGAATATGTGCTTTAATTTTTTGAAAATGTCCGTCTGAATCCATCCCGAATATTTTCCCGCGTCGGCTTGAAATATCGCCCATAACATCGCCCATATATTCTTCCGGAACTGTGACTTCGATCTCATAAATCGGTTCAAGAAGAACAGGTTTTGCTTCAAGGAAGCCCTTTTTGAAGCATTGCGAAGCTGCAAGCTTAAACGACATTTCATCGGAGTCAACATCATGATATGTACCGTCAAACAAAGTAACTTTAATGTCAACTACCTCATTACCGGAGAGTACACCTTTCTGCATCGTGTCAATTATTCCCTTTTCAACAGCAGGAATAAACCTTCCCGGAACAACACCGCCAACAATAGCATTTACAAATTCAAATCCCTTACCTCTTGCTAGCGGTTCCATTTTAAAATGGACATGCCCATATTGCCCTCTTCCGCCGGATTGTTTTTTATGTTTATATTCGGCATCTTCAACTCTGCCTTTTATGGTCTCCCGGAACGGAACTCGAGGTTCAACAAGATCAACATCAACATCATATCTTTCTTTCAATCGTTTTACAGCCAAACTAAGCTGAAGTTCACCTTGTCCGGAAATAATTGTTTGAGAAATTTCAGGATCAAACTTAACGCTAAATGAAGGATCTTCTTCATGAAGTGTGTGCAAGCCCGAGGCAATTTTATCCTCATCGCCTTTAGCTTTTGGAACGATTGCGCTTCTAATAACAGCTTCAGGAAACTCAATCGGTTTAATAATAACGGAAAGATTTTTCGAAGTTAAGGTATTATTAGTGTGGGTATCTTTCAATTTTACAACAGCACCCAAGTCACCGGCTAAGAGCTTAGGCGCTTCGGTGCGGTTATGTCCGTTTAGAGTTGATAACTGGCTCAATCTTTCTGATTTTGAATTAGTTTGATTTACCAAATCCATTCCCGCTGCAACATATCCGGAATAAACCTTGAAGAGTGAGAGCTCTCCGACATGCTGTTCCGAAAGAGTCTTGAATATAAAAAGCACAGGCTCGCCTTTTGCATCCGGCTTCAGAAGAAGCTTATTATTGCTTTCCTTAAGCAGCACTTCTTCGCCAGCCCTATCTGCGGGTGAAGGAAAATATTTTGATGAGAAATCCAGGAAGTTATTAATTCCAACAGCCTTAGAAGCAGAGATAGCAAATACCGGAGATAAATTTCTTTTCATCAGAGCAAGTTTTATTCCTTTATCAAGATCTTCAGAAGAAAGGTTACCGTCTTCCAAATACTTATTCATTAATTCTTCGGTAGTTTCGGCAACTTTTTCTATAAACTCTGTTCGATACTTTTCTGCTGTTTGCAACAATTCAGTAGGAATATCCGATTCGGTAACTTTTTTACTACCAACTGCGCTGTATTTATAAGCCTTCATTGCAACAACGTCAATGACCGTATCAAAGTTAATTCCTTCGTTTACAGGGAAAGTAACCACGATTGCTCCGGACGATAATCTATCCTTTGCCTGCAATTCTGTTTTAGTAAAAGTAGAATGTTCATTATCAATTTTATTAATTATAATAGCGGAAGGTAAGCCGAATTCATTTACAAACCTTCCGGTAGTTTCGGAACCTACTTCAACGCCTTCAGCAGATTTCAGAACCATAACCGCAGTATCGCAAACGCGCATTGCAGTTTTAACGTCTCCCAGAAAGTCGGCGTAGCCGGGAGTATCTAACAAGTTAATTTTTGAGTTGTTCCATTCAAAGTTTAATAAAGAAGTTGAAATTGAGATTTGTTTTTCGATTTCAGTAGGGCTATAATCTGAGGTTGTAGTGCCATCTTGAATAGTTCCGATTCTATTTATGACACCTGCAGTATATAATAAAACTTCGGATAAAGTAGTTTTACCACTTCCTCCGTGACCAATTAATGCAACATTTCGGATTGATTCAGCACCATATTCTTTCAAGGGATTTCCTCCTAAGCTTCAGGGTGAGACAATAATGTTTTGATTATTTATTTTCTTTTGTAGGCATTCCAAAAAGCGCTTACAGCATTAGAAATAGCAGATAGATTTTTTATAAATTCAAAAATTGAGGTTTCAAATCCGCCTCTTATCTTTTCTTCTAAGTCTAAAATTGTATCAACGCGATCTCTTACTTCAGTTACAATATTTTTCCCGATATAAACCTGATCTTTTATTTCTTCAGAAATATAATTTAGCTTTTCGCTTAAAGCGGTCGTAGATATAATTAAAGGTTTAATTTGAGTTGAAATGTCCAGAAGACTTTCTTGAATGCCCTTAACTGAACTTGTAACTCGATTAAGAAAAATAACAAGAGCTATACAAAGAGCACTCGCAGACAAAAGCAAAATTATTTCAAATACAGAAACTATTTCCATAAGTTTTTTTCAGGATTATTAGCTATGAATTTTTGGTATTTTTATAAGCGTCAACTCCGGCTTTGAAAGCTGACTTCAAATTATCAGTTTCCTTTTCAATAGTTTCTTTGCCAACCGAAAGAACGGTGTTAGCTTTCGCTTTAGCATCGTTAAAAATCTTTTCGGCGTCTTTCAGTAATTCTTCCGATTTCACTTTTGCTTCGGAAATTAATTTGTCGGATTTTTTTCTTCCGTCATTAATTAAATCTTTTGCTTTGTCTTTTGCCTCGTTGATATACTCATTGGCATCATCCATAAGACTATCAGTTTTAGATTTAATATCTCCGCGCAATTCTTTACCGCTTTTGGGAGCATAAAGTAATGCAAAAATAGCACCGATTGCTCCGCCGGCAATAAAGCCTATTAAAAAATTTTTCCCTGAACCATTATCTTTTGACATAGCATCACCTTTTATGAAATTTTTCTACTAAAACAATATAACAACCGCCCTTCTAAAAATCAAGGCGAGGAGCGGTTTTCATAATTAAACATTCTACATATTTTTAACTATCTCTTTGCCATTTTGATTTTTCTAATTTTGAACAGTTTCCACGGTTATTTTACCGTATCTGTTTTGATAAATAGTTACACTTATGATTCCGACTAAGACCGCAAACCAAAGTGTAACAGCTCTAATTATAAAAGTTGAAGCTACTGCTATATCTTTAGAAATATTTTTTCTAATAAGCATAAAAGTTAAAGAACCTTCCGTAATTCCAAGTCCACCAGGCAGCATTGACAAAGCGCCAACGATAATCGCAAAACCATAACTGAAAGCAGCCCACAAGAAACTAACTTGCAAGTGAAAATTAATCAGTATTAAGTAATAAGCAAAACATTCCAAAGACCAAGAAAAAATCCCAAGCACCGTCATATAAAGTAAAGGCAACGGTTGAAGCATGCTGTAGGAGCTTTCATAGGCAGTATGGATACTTTTTAGATGCTTCTCCAGAAATTTGACTTTTTCTAGAAGTTGAAGGAAAGGGAGCGCAATTTTTTTGTTACTTAACGTAATACAAACCAAAAGGAAAAATATTCCGACACCCAATATTATTTCTCTTCCGAAATTATATAGATAAGCGCCTATCAAAGTAATAAATATTAATGAAACAAAATCTGTTATACGCTCAACGAAAATGATAGGAAATGTTTTGCTAACGGGCGCTCCTGAAATTTCTTTAACCAAATATGATTTTAGCAATTCACCCATTTTTCCGGGGGTAACTGCCATAATTAAATTTGACATAAAGATAAAGAATGAATCTATTCTTTTTATTTTAACTTTTACAATCGAAAGATAATAATCCCACTTCAAGAAACGCAAAAAATAATTTAGAAGAGATAATAATGAAAGCAGCGGAATTAAAAACCAGTTAAATGTCTCGAATACGGCAGCAAGTTTATCAATGTTCGCATAGAAGGTAAATCCTAGATATAAAATACCTGCAGCAGCTATTGAGAATAATATTTTTTTTTTGATTTTTTGTAACAATTCAAATGACCTTTAGTAAAGCTTGATAAAGCTTTGTAAGCGGTAAGCCTACTACATTGTAATAGTCGCCGCAAATTTTTTTAACAAAGACTGCGCCGAAATCATCCTGAATACCATAAGCACCTGCTTTATCCATTGGGCTTCCGGTAGATATATAATCAATTATTTCTTGAGTTGTTAAATTACGAAAAGTAACGTTAGTACGCTCAAATCCTGTGATCGTTTTTTTTGTATCGGTATTATGAAGAGTAAAACCTGTATAAACTATGTGAGTTCTACCGCTTAATTTTCTAAGAATTCTTTTCGCATCTTTGGCATCAACAGGCTTGCCAATTATTTGACCATCTATTACCACGATTGTATCGGCAGTAATTATAATACCCTTTTTAATGGATGCTTTTGCAGCAAACAATTTTTCCAGAGCTAAACGTTTGACAGTTCGCATGGGCAATTCGCCCTTCAAGAAATTTTCTTCAATGTCTGCATTTACAATTTTGAATTTTAAGTTTAATTGTTTTAAAAGCCTTTTCCGCCGCGGAGATTTTGAAGCGAGATATATTGGAAGATTACTCTTAATCATTAATTTCCTTAATTTCTGTACCCGGAAAATAAAAAGATAGGATATCCTTAAAATTTTTCCCTTGAGTTGATTGATATATAGCTCCCCATTGGCATAAGCCAACTCCATGCCCGTTACCTTTTCCGGTTATAACTATATTTGAGCCATTAAAATTAACATCAAACATTGTACTTTGCAAAATATTGCTGTCATCAGCTTTTCGTATAGCCGCTCTAATTTTATTACCTTGGATAGCTATTGTTTTTGATTGACCATCGCTTGAAAGGACATTTACCAAAAGCTCGGCAACCCTTCCGGAAGAACTTCTCTTCCCTACGTCAACATTTTTTAATGTATAATCTCCTCCGTCAAGGTAACCGGAATTTTTCATGCGTTGAATAAATTTATTCGCAGAATATTTTTCTTCCCAATTAAAATTTGGCGAGATAGAACAATTTGGCGGATCGCCGTCGTTAACACCTCTCAGGTAAGGTTCATCGTTACCGGGGAATACTTCTTTAACATTTGCAGTACGACCACCGCATGAAGAACTATAAAAAATTACAGCAGGTTCACCCTCATAAGTTAAGATCATGTTTCTTGTTTCGTCAACTGCCTTGTTGCCAAGTAATTTCTCACTGCTTAATCCTCCATAGACTTGATCGCGGGTATCAAGGTAAATGTCAAATAAATGTCCTTTACCCAATTTTGAAATTGCATACGTTCTTGCACAAACAGCAAAGGCTTTAAGTGCCTGGAAATAAGAGTCTCCCTTGCCCATAGGCATTTCTGCTGCAATCACACCTTTCAAATATATCTCAAGCGGAACTTGATTTATTACATTAACTGAATTTTCACCTGGAGTAATTTTTAAATTGCCGGCATATCTTACTCCATTGTACTTAATTGCATTCCCGTTTCCATCAGGTTTCAAAATAAAATATTCTCCAGTAAATGTTTTATTTTGAATTATTAGCTCTAAACCATTTCCTTCCTGGTAAAACTTTAATTGGTTTCCTGTTTTAATAAGTGCAACAGGAGTTTCATCTTTGAAAAGAACAACCGGAGATTGCACAATAAAAGAAATTTCCCTGCGGCGGTTATTCAAAAGGACTTTAATTAAATTGCCTGCGAAGGAGTTTGGTTTATTTTCTTTTTGAGAAATTCTTCCGCTGCTTGCGCAACCGGTTAAATAGACTGCAGTTAGAATTAAAATAGCAAATGCGGCTAATTTATTTTTTTTCATTAGGAAAATGAAATTAGAATTGTATAATAAAACTTATGGTATTGAATTATAGATTTGAAATGCATAAAAAAATATCGGGAGCAGTTGCTTTAATTTTAGATTGATTTCTCTACTCACCGGAACATTGCTTTAATACTTCCCCAGGTCCTTTTAACGGCAGAAATACTATGCGATATTGATTGTTGTTCAAGATATGAAACAGATCCGTCATTGTCTTCAATTTTCAAACGATAAATGTATAAAACATCATTAGTTTTATAAGCTGCTCTGTCGATATAAGAATAACTTGAATTGTTTCCCTTAGGTTGAATAGTAGCAATATCAGTATAGTCCGACTGATATGTTTTGCGTTGAATAATGAAATCTTTAAGGTTGGTTTCTTGACTGGTGCTCCATGTAATTTCAATATTGTCACCTTGGTTACTAACAGTAAATATTGTCACGAAAGCACCTGCAAAAACCGTTGCGGCAAGCAGTAAAAAAAGGAAAATACTATTTAATGTTATTTTCATGGTTAAAATATATCCTACAGCACAAAAAATGTCAAGGTATTTAGAAAAAAAAGTTTACAACAAAAATTTACGAAATTAGGGATAATAACAGATTTCCTTCTTCATTGATAACATTTGAGAAAACAAATAAATAAAATTTAAGTGGAGCTAAGCGGGATCGAACCGCTGACCTTCTCGTTGCGAACGAGACGCTCTCCCAGCTGAGCTATAGCCCCAAACGTTCCAATTTTCCTTATTGATAATTACAGTTCAAACTTAGATTAATAACAGAAATATTTCAATACCGTTTTAAAATAAAAAAGGCTTGCAAGTCAACCTTGCAAGCCTTTATCAAAAAGAGACGAATTACTTCTTAACTTCTTTTTTTTCAATTTTCTTGTGGAGCATTTTTTCTTTGTGCTCAACTTTCTTTCCTTTAGCAGCAACTTTCTTTTCTGTTTTAGCTACTTTTTTCTCTTTTTTAGCTACTTTCTTTTCTGTTTTAGCTACTTTTTTCTCTTTTTTAGCAACTTTGTGTTCTTTCTTTACAACTTTCATTTCTTTCTTTTCTTTCTTAGGGGTTTCCTGAGCAAAAGAAGGTGCAGTAAAAGAAACGAACAATACAGCTACTAAAAGAGCTGCGAACAAATTACGAATTTTCATTTTAGATCTCCAATATGAAATTGTTTAATAAATAAATTTTACGCAGTAATAATAAGGGAGAAATATTTAATATTCGGTTAACATAAGATTAATAAATTTTAATAATTTTCCGGTTATCTATATGCCTCAATTATTTAATTACCGGAACTTTTCTCTGAATAAATTGAATTGGGAAGCCCCATGGGTCACGCATTACGACTACTTTATCCCCTGACGTCGATTTTGAAATATCATCTACTAACTCTGCCCCTGCGGCAATTAGCTTTTCTTTTACATCAGTAATATCGCTTACCCTAAAAGCCAGATGAATAGAGACCGGGCTAATATTTTTATAGTCAATCATCGGGAAATCTTTCTTTTGGTAAAGCTCTAGCATCATATCTTTGTTAGAGTCTGACACAAAGGTTCCAAAATCGGGAGCTCCTCCCTGCCGGATTATTTTCATTCCTAAATTTTTAGCATACCAATTTGCCTTTGCACGGGCATCGGGAGTATTCGTAGCAAAATGTTCAGGGCGAATATTAGTAAATTTCAGCATCGGCTCGGCTCGTTCTACAAGTTGAAGCGGCATTCCCCAAGGGTCACGAAGCATTAATACTTTATCGCCAGCCGGTGTTTTTGAAATTCCTTCGGCAAGGGTGGCACCAGCGTTAATCAATTTTTTTTCGATAATACTAATGCTGTCTACCATAAAGGCAAGATGGTACGACATATAGTTAATCTTTGAAAAATCAAGCTTTGGGAATTTTTGCTTATTATAGAATTCCATCATCATATTATTGCCGGGATCTGAAATAAAGGTTACAAAAAGCGGAGCTTTCCCTTTCCGGATTAATTTCATTCCCAGATTATTTTGATACCATCTTGCAACAGCTACCGGGTCGGAAACATTGAATCCCATATGTTCAATACGAGCAGTAAATATTTTACTACTTGCAGATTTAGTTTCGGATTGTCGGGGATTAGTTTTATTACTCATTCTGGTTGTTGCAATTGTATAGGTTGCTGCAGAACAGACTATAAAAATTATCAAAATAAAATTTGAGCTATTTATTTTGCCGAATGGATTATTCATAATAACTTCCTGAAAATAAAATTATAAATCTTGATGAGTAAGAATTTGAATAATAAATGAAACGACACTTAATTTCAAATTCTTCAAAATAAAAATAAAAGATGAACTTCTACGCCGCAAGCAACTAAGAATTACTCACTTAGAGATCATACAATCAGAGCTAAAATTGCAAAGACATCAATTACAACAAGCATAGGGGTAATTTCATTTTTTTTACCTATTGCAAGCTTAATTATAGTCCAACTTAAGAAGCCCCAAATTATTCCCTGAGTTATAGAGTAAGTTAGCGGAATTAAGAATAAAGAAAGGAAACATGGAATTGCATCATCAAAATTTGACCAATTTATTTTTAGAACCGGTTTCATCATAAATACTCCGACAATAATTAACGCGGGAGCTGTGGCAATTTCAGGGACAACAGCTAATAAAGGTGAAAAAAACATAAAAGGTAAAAACAATAATCCAGCAACTACAGCAGTCAATCCTGTTCTTCCGCCTTCTTCAATTCCAGTAGCAGATTCTATATAAGCTGTTCCGGCACTTGTTCCGAAAAATCCTGAGATTGTAGTGGAAAAAGCATCAACAATTAGTGAGGCTTTGACATTTCTTGGTTCACCATTCTGATCAACTAAATTAGCTGCTTCAGAAACACCTACAAAAGTAGAAAGACTATCGAACATATCAGTAAATAAAATTGCAAAAGTAATTGGCCAGATAGATAATTTTAACGAGCCTAATAAATCCATTTTCATTATAAGACTGAAATCAGGAGCTGCGAATAGTCCTTTCCAGCTAACAAGAGTCGGAAGCCCAAAGTTAACACCGGATGCATCTCCGTATAGCCTTCCAATAGGAAGAGCGAAAATAGTGGTGGCAATTATTCCAATAATTAAGGCTCCTTTTACTCTTTTTACAATAAGTAATGCAGTTAATAAAAACCCTACTAAAAAGGTTATTGTAGTTATATCCATTTTGCCTAATCTTAACAAAGTAACCGGATCGGCGATAATAAATTTTGCATTTACAAAACCTATTAAAGCAATGAACAATCCGATTCCTACCGAAATAGCATATCTAATTTGCTGAGGGATGGCCTTAACTATATAAGTTCTAACATTAAAAACAGAAAGAAGCAGAAACACTATACCAGCCCAAAAAACAGAACCTAATGCAGTTTCCCACTTGACTCCCATATTTACTACAACAGAATAGGTGAAGAAAGCATTTAGCCCCATACCGGGTGCAACAAGTATCGGATTTTTTGCATATAATCCCATCATTATTGTACTAAAAGCCGAAACAAGGATCGTTGCTGTCAATACTCCATTAAACGGCATACCTGTTCTACTCATTATTGTCGGATTAACTACAATAATGTACATTGCCGCCAAGAAAGTTGTTAGCCCGGCAACAAATTCTGTTTTGACATCCGAGCCATTTTTTTTCAGTTCAAAGTAATCTTCCAATAGCAATCACCTTTATAATAGGTAAAATACGTTCAACATAAGAAGAGAAACTTCAATATAGTTTTTGCACTCTCCTTACAAAATTATTTTTCTTTATACTTAAAGTTTATGCCGGTTACTGTCCAACGCGGTCTCAAGTTTAAAGTATCAGGATAGAAAGAGAATTTTTCAGACGGTTTAAATGGCAGAACTTTTCCAAAGGTATAAGTACCACTACTGTCTGCATCTTCGTAACACCATAGAACATACTTCCCGGGTTGAACGCGATTGAAATTAAAATTCATACCTATTGCTGGTTTTTGAGAGTATGATAATTTGTCTTTATCTATTCCTTGTAAAACAAGGATAGGATTATTCGCATCACCAGCGTTAAGGAGTTTTCCTGTAGTACCGGTAAAATCCAATCCGTTTATTGTTGAGAATTTATAGGTATAAACCGAATCATAAAATTTTCCCGCTACATTCTTAAATTTGTTTAAGTTGATTTTTATTAAATAGTCGGTTCTTGGTTGCAGTTTGGTCAAAGGAAAGACATAAAATGAAGCATCATCATAAAAATGAATTGCGAAAGGGATATTTACATGTGAAGTATCTGTAAATGCGACCGCCGTTTTTGCAGCATTGCTATCTACGGCGTCGTTTAAATAAAAAGAAAATTTTTGCCCCTCATAGTCTGCTTGTGTTGAATTTCTAGGAGGTTCCGTCATAAAAATTCCCGGTTTCGTTGTATCGGGTCTATCACTAACGGTGAGCGAAGAAAAATCATTAAAATAAATATTTCCGATCTTATCAACTATCTTTTTTGCAAACAAAAAAATCTCATTTTTAAGTTCAGGCTTATTATTTGTTACCAAAACAATTTCGCTTGCTTTTTTATTTCCTCGATAAGCAAAAACAAGATTATATTGTTTCTTTAGCGTTGAATCATAAATAAAAAAATTATTTGAATGAATTACGGAAGTATCAACATCCCTTGTAAAATCAACAAGGATATGATTTGCGTCCGTCATAACCGCATTTTGTAAACGCGGCTTAACAGTATCTTGATTAGTCAAAAAGAAATTTACTCCTGCCCTTAAAGTATCTGTTTCTGAAAGATGTACATCGCCGGAAGGAATTCCTATTTGATCTTGGGCAGGCTGATACAAAAGACTGCGAGCTTTATCAACTACGGCAAAAACTCTGTAATTTCCAGGCTTTAAGCCGAGCAATTTAAAAGAGCCATCAACTCCTGCCTGAGAGACATAATCCGGTTTTCTTATTATTGGATTGATAATACTATCACCAATTAAATAAGAATACATTAAAACGCCTTGAGGATTATCAGCATATACTTTTCCTTCAATTTCGCCTTTATCAATTTTATTTCCGGTAGAAAAAGTCAATGAATATGTTTGCGCCATGTGGTTACTATTGTTGTAGTCAACCAAGTCAGTCCCAATGTTAATCACATAAGTAGTATTCTTTTTTAGTTTTGTAGGGAAATAAACCCTTACGGATGTGCCGCTCCAATCATAATTCAAATCACCATCAAGAGCAGGTGAAATAAAGATAGCATCTTGCAAAGTTCTTTTTTGTACGTACTTGGAAAAGTCAAGCTGAAAATACTCTCCCTTAAAATCAGTAGTTCCGTTAAGAGGATAGACACTTTCAATTTTTGGGGGAATTAAATCAATACCACCTCCGCCCGGAGGAAGCTGGTTAGCGCACCGCCATTCAATCAAGAGAAATAAAACTACGGCAAAATATTTTAATTTTTCTTTGATAAATTTAACCATGAATGATAATGTTCGACATTTTGAAGATGATCTTGATAGTTAGATGAAAAATTATGTCCGCCTTTTCCGTTGGCAACAAAATATAAATAATTTGTGTGTGCCGGATATAGCACAGCTAAGATTGCAATTTTGCCGGGGTTATTTATTGGTCCCGGCGGAAGTCCGTTACGCTCATACGTATTGTAAGGAGAATTAATTTTAAGATCATTGTAGTTTAACCGCTTCCATTTCCCAGGTTGCAAAAATTCTATAGTAGGATCGGCCTGCAATTTCATTCCTGTTTTTAAGCGATTAAGATAAACGCTAGCAATAAGCGGCATTTCCGATTTTTTATTGGTCTCTCCTTCAATAATCGAAGCAAGAGTTATAATTTGTGGAACTGAGTAACCAAGTTTTTTGGCCCTCAACTTTAGTGAATCGGACAAAAATTTTTGAAATCCTTTATAGATAATTCTTAAAGCTTCTTCCGGCGAGCTTCTCTCATAGATATCATACTTTTCCGGAAGCATATACCCCAGAAGAGAATTTGAATGCAGACCGAGTGAATCCAAAAATTTTTTATTTTTGCTAAGTTTTACAACGGCAGCAGAATCTATTAAAGTTTCGCTTTGAAGTCTGCTTGCAATTGAAGGAATATTTGAACCATTGAGGATTAAAAAGGTTTTAAGGAAATCGGCTTTATCGCTCATAAAGTAATCAACCAATCCCACATAACTAAGTCCGTTTGGGATATAATATCGTGCGGGCCTAATTCTTCTCTCTGCGCCGAGGAGGAAAGCGGCTATTCTAAATTTTATTTTACCGTTAATTATTTTTTTTGAATACAGCCGGTTTGAAATTTCTGTAAGTGTTTCACCCTTCTGCACTACGAATTCTATGGGAGAATTGCCTTTATAATAATTTGGGGAAAAGAAATTGTAGAGTAAAATAGATAGGATAAAAAAAAAGAAGAAAGCAACTATGAAAAACTCTTTGCGTGAAAGTAATTTGCTAAGACCTAATCTCATTTTTTTCGCTGAAATGTTAAAAATATTTCCTTTGTTTAATTCCTCACGCTGAATGGCGCGTGATTCATCCAAAATTCTTTCATAAATCCTAAGTAAAGCTTCCTTGCTAAGCGGCTCTTCAACGAAAGAAGAAATTCTTTGGCTTATTTCTTTTTCGCGCTTAGGATTGTAAGTAGCAAGATTCATTGAGCGCTTCACCCGTCCAATTAAAACTGAATGTAAAGTTCTTTTGCTAATTAAATGGACGAGTTCTTTATCAATTTCGTCAACATTATCTCTTAGCTTGACAAGAATTTCATTCCTTTGTTCCGTACTTAAACTTTCTAGTTCATTTTGAATTTTATCTATCAGATTTTCCATTAATAATTATTTTGTCTACAAGTTAAGAAAAAATATCATCGCTTAATCCCGGGAATGGGCTAGCATCTAAAGAAGAAGTAATTCCGTTCTCAAATAATTTTTGTCCCCGGAAGGCTATCATAGCTGCATTATCACCGCAAAATTCCATCCCGGGGATTACAACTTTTTTATTAAACCTTTCTCCGAGTATAATTACTGCATTTCTTAGAGATTTATTGGCAGCAACTCCGCCTACAAGGCAAATTGATTTTACTTCAAATTCGCTCAAAGCCTTTTCTGCATTTTTAATTAAGGCTTTTACGACAGCTTTTTGAAAAGAAGCGGCTATATCATTAAGATCGTTTTCAGGAATTTTTTCTCCGGAAAAGTTTTTTTGGATATATCTAAGTACAGAAGTTTTCAATCCGCTAAAAGAAAAATTAAAAGAATTTCTTAAATCGGCAACGGGGAAATTTATCTTATCCTCGTTACCCCTTAAAGCAAATTGTTGAATTTTTGGTCCTCCGGGATAACCAAGTCCAAGCATTTTAGAAACTTTATCAAACGCCTCTCCGGCTGCGTCATCAACGGTAGAACCTAATTTTTTAATGTTCATAAAGTCTTTAACTAAAAGCAGTAGTGTATGCCCGCCAGAAACAACTAGTGCAAGGAAAGGAAATTCAGGTTTTTCTTCCATTAAAAAACCTGAAAAAATATGTCCCTCAATATGGTTTACAGCAATGAATTTTTTGTTAAGAGAATATGCAAGACCTTTAGCAAAAGTTAATCCGACAAGAAGAGCACCGATTAAGCCTGGTCCAGCTGTTGCGCAAATTATATCAATATCTTTTAATTCAAGATTTGATTTTGCCAGAGCGTCCTTTAAAAGCGGAATAACAATTTGAAGATGTGCCCGGCTTGAAAGCTCCGGCACAACTCCTCCGTATTTTGAATGGAAATCCTGCGATGAAATTAGATTGGCAGTTAGTTTATCATCCGAAATTACCGCAACAGAAGTTTCGTCACATGAGCTTTCAATTCCTAGTACATTCATTACTTAAACGAAAAAATGTTTCTGAATACATGCCCGGCTATCTGAGGATTTTCTTGTAAACGCCGGACAGAATAAGCATACCAATCTTTTCCGAAAGGAACATAAATTCTAATTTTATATCCTTCTGAATTTATTTTATCCCTCAAATCTTCTCTGACGCCGAGTAGCATTTGAAATTCAAATTTATCTTTCGGGATATTTAATGTTTTAATCATTTGATATGCTTTTTCTATTAAATACTCGTCGTGCGTTGCAATGCCGACATAATTTCCATTTTTCAAAATAGCTTCCAATATTTTGAGATAATGATCGCGAATCATTTGTTTATCACGATACGAAATATTAACCGGTTCTATATAAATTCCTTTACACAGTCTATAGTTAGTTTCGATTTTATTTAGTTCGATAACATCATCATAAGTGCGTTTCAGCCTTGCCTGAACTACGACACCGACGTTATCAAATTCTTTCCTAAGCCTTTTTAGAAGATTAAATGTTTTATCGGTATATGGCGAATCTTCCATATCAAGCCGTATAAAATTATTTATCTCCTTAGCTTTTTGAACAATTTGTTCTATCTGTTCATAAGCAAAGTTTTCATCGAGATTCAAACCCATCTGAGTCGGCTTTAGAGACAGGTTTGCTTTCAAATTATTTTTATTTATAGTTTCAAGAACTTCAAGACACTTTTCTTTTGCATCAATGGCTTCCTCTTTGTCACTAATCGACTCTCCGAGAACATCCATAGTCGCATAAATACCTTTTGAGTTCAAATTTTTCACAAGCTGAACTGCTTCTTCAAGAGATTCGCCCGCAATATATTTGCGAGAAAAAATTCCAACAACAGCTTTTGGCATCAGTCGAACAATCGCTACAATAATTTTGTTAAAGAACGACACAATATACTCCTTCAATAGTCAATACAAATTTACTTTTGACAATTTTATAAATCAATCAGAGTTTAGCTCAACTGATAAATATTTTTCCGGTTTCGTAAGTACCGAGCATTTTTATGCTTAATGAAAACTCGGTAAGATGTTTTACCGCTTGTTTAATTTTATAATCGTATAAAGCACCTGAAAAATCGATGTAAAAAATATACTGGAAAGGTTTATGAGGGATCGGTCTGGATTCAATCTTCAATAAATTTATTTCTTTCAAAGCAAAGACACTCAAGGCTTTAAATAATGCTCCTGGTATATTCTTCAATTCAAAACAAATTGACGATTTCGGATGCTCAGGGTTCTTTTTACTTTTATTCTTGCTGATAGCATAAAACCTTGTATAATTTTCTTTGTTGTTTTGAATATCCGACTTCAAAATTTTCAACTTGTAAATTTTTGAAGCATTCTTGCTAGCTATTGCTGCGGTCGGTTCCGCATTATTGTTCAAAGATATTAAAGCGGAGCCCGCCGTATCGTATGTGGGGACTACTTCGGCATTTTTCATTTTCTTGAGAAATTCTGAACATTGCCCTAATGCCTGAGGATGTGAATAAACTTTTCGGATTTCCGAAAGCTTATAATTTTTCTTTGCGATTAAATTATGACTGATTTGTAAATTTAATTCTCCAACGATGTTCAAGGAATACTTGAGGAGAAGATCGTACGTTTCAAATACGCTTCCATATAAAGAATTTTCGATCGGAATAATCCCAAAATTAACATCTCTGTTTTTCACCTTAAGAAAGACCTCCTCAAAAGAAAAAGAGGGAGAAACAATGATCTTATCACCGAACATTTTCTTTGAGGCAATTTCGCTGAACGCTCCGGATTCGCCTTGGAAAGCAACTTTAATCATTAGTTAATAAAAGTCCTTGCAAAATATTTAAAATAAATCCGCATTTTAATTTCAATTCCGCTAACGTTCCGCCATTCTCTACCACAAAATCAGCTCGTTTCTTTTTTTCTTCATCCGGAATTTGATTTTCATTTCTCTTTAAGAATTGCTCTTCGGAATAATTTTCAAAACGTACTTTTCTTTCCAGCCTAAGCTTTTCATCCGAAGTTACCAGAATAACATAATCAAAAAGGTTTTCCATATCTGCTTCATAAATTAAAGCAGCCTCGGCAAAAACAAGATTATTCTTTTCCAGATTCTCTTTTAGTAAAAATTCAGTTTTCTTAATAACTGCCGGATGTACTATGAAATTTATCTTGGCAATTTGTTCGTGATTGGAAAAAACTTTTTCGGCAAGATATTTTTTATTAAGAGCATCACCAATATAGGATTCTTTTCCGAATTCCTGAATGATCTTTTCTTTAATCTGTGTGTCCGCAGCCAGCAATTCTTTTGAAATATCGTCAAGGTTTATAACGCTAAATCCCCTTTCGATTATAAACTTTGAAAAGGTTGATTTACCGGAACCGATGCTTCCGGTAACGCCAACTTTTAATTTCTTTTGCTTCATGAATTTTTCTTTTAATATATTGAGCGAAAATTCAGCCGGCAAATTTTATCTTGCATAACCAATTTTTCTTACTTCGCGAATTACCGTTACTTTAATTTGCCCTGGATATTCCATATCGGTTTCAATTTTAGCGGCAATATCATGGGCTAATTTTTCGGCAACGAGATCATCAATCTTATCATGCTCAACAACAACTCTTACTTCTCTGCCCGCTTGGATAGCGTAAGTTTTTGCAACTCCTTCAAAAGATTTTGCAAGAGCCTCCAAATTTTCAAGACGTTTTACATATCCTTCCAAAGGTTCACGCCTTGCTCCCGGGCGAGCTCCGCTTATTGCATCCGCCGCCTGAACTAGCGGTGCTATAGGATGTTCCATTTCAATATCTTCATGATGAGAACCGACTGCATTTACAACGATTGGGTGCTCTTTATATTTTTTAGTAAGCTCATAACCAAGCAATGCATGCGGACCCTCAACGCTTTTATCAACAGTTTTTCCGATGTCGTGCAACAATCCGGCTCTTTTAGCCAAAGTAGTATCAAGCCCGACTTCGGCAGCCATAATTCCGGTTAAGTAAGCCACTTCAACGCTATGCTGAAGTAAATTTTGACCATAGCTTGAGCGATATCTCATTCTACCGATATGTTTCACTAATTCAGGATGCATGTTATGCAATCCAAGTTGAAGAATAGTATTTTCTCCGTCGCGAATCATTTCTTCTTCAAGTTCCTGTTTAACTTTAAGAACTACTTCTTCAATTCGAGCGGGATGGATTCTTCCGTCAGCGATTAATCTTTCAAGGGATACCCTTGCAACCTCTCTTCTAAACTGATCAAAAGAAGAAAGAATAACAGCTTCGGGAGTATCATCAACAATTACATCAACGCCAGTGGCGGCTTCAAATGCACGGATATTTCGTCCTTCTTTACCGATAATTCTTCCCTTTAGTTCATCATTCTGAATTTGTACAACGGATACTGTTGTTTCAATTGCATGATCCGCAGCAGTTCTTTGAATTGCCTGAACAATTATTTTTTGTGCTTCCTTTTTAGCATCAGATTTAGCCTGGTCGTGGAT
>JAKBMG010000189.1 GCA_021831685.1 Bacteroidota bacterium
TAGTTCTTTTAGTTTCATAGCACTCCTTCTGTGTTTTTACAGAAGGAATATAATCATTTATTCTATATTTCCAAAATTTGTAATTTTTTTGTCGCACACCCAGGATATAATGATGGAGTTATGTGACTCGGTTTACCTTTAATTTTTGAATTTCTTGCCCTTCAGATATATCCGAATGTGATGTTTAGAATAATTTATTAAGCCCGGCTATAGTCGTAGGTTTTCCGATTATTTTTTTATCTCGATTAAGTAAAAACATTGTTGGTGTTGCATAAATAAAATAATCTGATGCAGATTTACCGCTCCATCCTTTAAGATCAGATATATTTATCCAGCTTAATTTATTATTCCTAATAAAATTTATCCAAGCATTTCTATCTGTATCTAAGGAAATAGCTAATACTTTTAAATTATTTCTTTTATGGCTTTTTAGATATTCCGCCAGCTTCGGAATCATAACCTGGCAATGAGGACACCAGCTTGCATAAAATAATATTAAAATATTATCCGCTTTTATTTTTCCCAGGTCAATTTGATTGCCCGAAGTATCTTTCATCATTATGTTTGGTGCAGTAGAATTTATGCGAAGAATTTTATCTTGATCCAACATAAGCTGAATTGATTTCTCAGTTTCATCATCCAAGCATAAATTGTCCTTTATTACATAATTATCAATTACATAGTTAAGGTCATTTTCAAATCCAAACTTCTTAAACCCATCTATTAAGTATTCTACAATTTGCTTATAAACTCTATAATTAACCTTAGCTTTATTTAATATTGTATCGATGGCAATAATAAATTCTTTTTCAAGAAGTTCTTTTGGCAATTGCGGATTGCGATAATATGTTAAGTACTCTATAGTTTTACTCGTGAATAGATCTGAATATGTTAATTCGCCGTCCTTAAAATCTACATTATCTAAAGAGTGTGTTTTTAAGAACTCTAATTGTTTATCCGGGGGCAAGCTCTCATCAAAAACCGGTAGTTGAGAAGATTTGATATACCTTGCTATAAAGGAACCAGGATCTGCTTGAGAAGTATTATTTATAAAATTTAAGTATTCTTGCTGAACTTGAGAAAGTGTGAACTTAGTTGTCTTATAATATTCATCATCTTTTGGATAGCGCGCAAGTATAAGCTGGAGCAACTCTGTTTTAGTCTTATATAATTTGTTAAACTTTATAAATGAATAATATAACCGGTTGCTTCCGGAAGTGTCTACATGCAAACTATCCAAAATATTATTTGCGTCTGTTTTTATCTCAATATTTTTTCCTTCATAGATAAAATCTATCCACCGGGTTGTTCCAAAGGTTATGCGATAAAAGCCAGTATGATATTTAGCTGTTTTGAAGTGATAAATAAATCCATCCTTTGAAGTGGATTCAACCGAATCTACTAGATCAATTTTTTCTCCTTGAAGTGAATAGATGTAAGCCTTGCTTGTCTGTATTCCATTTACGGTAAGTTCAATAGTTTGGGCATAAGCAGTACTAACGATAAAGAATATGATTACTATACAAATATATTTCATTCAATATCTCTTAATAAAATTACCTGTAAGATATTCTATCAGGCTAATTCTTCACGCAGCGGACACTAAAAGCACTTGTTTTATTAAAGTAGCTGAAAGCAATGCTTCCATCGTAACTTGTTAGGTATAACGCAAGTGCAGTAGAAATATCATACTGCGTAGATCCCCAAAAACTTGTATTATCTCCTATACTACTAAAGCCACTGTTAGAACCGGAACCAGCAAGTAGTGCAGAAAAGCCGCTTGTGTTTGTACCGGTTCCGATGCCGCTTCCCTGACTAACATCTTTCAATGAATTACCGTCATTATGAATTGAAGCTCTTAAAGTGCTTATCTCTGATAAAGTCGGAATGTGCCATCCGCTTGGACATATACCTTGCGCCTTTTCAGTATTAACATACTGCATCGCTTCATCCCATTGATATAACCCTCCATACGTATCGCAATTTGCCGGATTATTATTATAGCAATATTTTTCTATTTGGTTATTATTTGTTTGATTTGATAAATTATAAATCATTGTACCCACATCAAGATTTTCCCTTAGCCAGCATTGACTGCCGATCTGCACAGTATTATAAACTTTACCTTCATAGGTTACAGTCGGAATGCCCGGACAAGGAATACCATAAATATTCGAAGTAGTAAAAGACCATGATGGAGCTGACCAATTGGAAGTACCATATTGGTTTGTTGCGCTTACACGCCAGTAATAGGTTGTAGACAGACTTAGACCGCCTATAGGATAACTTGTCTTCGTCAATCCGCTACCGTTCACAATAAGAGTATCAAAAGAAGAATGAATTGATACTTGTAATGAATAGCTTGATGCTCCACTACTTGGGATCCAGGATAATGTTGGTGGTATCGGCACATTAGACGAGTCATTTCCGGGTGATAATAATGTTACCACTGCAGGAATTGTATCAGGTTCAGCTAATTGAAAATTTACTACTGTAGTTTTCCCCGAGGTAACAGAGACATTTAATGAATCGTTAACGTATCCGGTTTTTAAAGCTTTTACAGTATAGGAGCCGACAGCTATTCCATTTATGGAGAAATTTCCTGATTGGTCGCTAAAGACTAAACTTGTCGCCGGGTTAGTCTGAATAGAAGCACCGCTGATTGCAGAACCATCTGTTTGACTGGTTACTTTTCCCTGCATATTACCGCTCATATTTGTTTGGGTCGGATTGCTTCCATTTTTACCGCATCCAATTATCATTATGGCTATAACAGGTATTAAAATACTAATAATCTGCCATACTCTATTTTTCATATTTCCACCTTATTATTTTTGCTTGGTTTAATGTTTAAACATTAAAGCAATTTGAGCTTTTGAATCATCTTACGTTGATAAATGCTCATAGAAAGTTAACAAATTCATTTTTACAAAATCTTGATTCCTTTGGGAACAAGAGATTGTTGTAATGCTCTTACAATTTTAGAAGGATTAAATTAAGAAATTGTTCGAACGATTCAAAAAAGAGCATGAAGATTTTGCGCAAATCAAGTAAAGCGGGAGATGGAATATGATGGATAGAAAATGGTAAGTACTTTTTTCCTGTCACACCAATATATGTGGATGAGTGTGACAATTTGGCCGGTTTTTTTCTGGAATAATTTAATAAGAATTAAAGGCATGTTTTAGGCTTGGCAGATGCCTAGCAGAGGCCTGGTAGATTTTGGAAAAACATAGGGGAAAAAGATTTTAGGTATGACAAAATGGCCGATAGGGGGAAATGGGATATGGAATATGGAATATGGGATATGGATTATGGGATACAGAATACGGAATACGGAATATGGGATATGGAATTTGGAATATGGGAAAAGGAAGAAATTAGTCTATTCCATAACTCCATTTTTTCAATCTGCCGGCAGAGAGTGGTGCAGAACTATCCTGTTTAGTCTCGAATGTAAAGAGAAGTCTTAAAACTGTCTAACATGGGATTTCTCCCTCCGGTCGAAATGACAACAAAGTGGTTATGCAACAGTCTCGGCAGGCAGGCATTCCAAAGGTTCGTAACATGAGTCACTGCTGTCCAAAATAATTTTGAAATTTATAATAACCTGCGAAATTATGCGGGATTATTATTTTATATTGTGCACTACAGAACAATCCATCACATTTCGTCTATACTCATTTGGCTCAGCAAGAATCTAAGAGCCACACAGTTTTGATACAAAGGCCAACGCATTCTTTAGATAATGTCCTTCTATAAATTAATTATATGTCGCTCCTCCGGAGCTTTATCCTTTTTTTCATCTTTTTCTACTAATATGTCACCGCTCTGCGGTTCTTACACTTTTGCGGGCATACCACGTTTGCGGGGAATCAACAATTATGAGAGCATATTCATGTTTTGCAATTTTGTGTTTCGCATAATGAATTGTGATTATCATATTGCATCTTAAGGATACTTCTAAAAACTATCTTTTATAAAAATTTAACGCAAAGAACGCGCAACGTTCGCGGAGAATATTGAAGTTTTTAGAAGTGCCCTTAATTTATTATTATATCAAAGAAGCCCCAGCGGGGTAATGGTACAAGGACAAGTTGATATATTAGGAAATAGTAATAAATTCTTATAAATTGTAACCGAGAAATAATGAGGTTACAAGATGAATTATATAGCCAAAAAAA
>JAKBMG010000122.1 GCA_021831685.1 Bacteroidota bacterium
CCAAGTTGAGCCGCCTCGATAACATGTTCGGCAAAACGCGCAATGTCGAAACCGGAGGAATAGACGGCGGTAATTAAATCATCTCTGTTTTTTATTCCAAACTTCTTACTGAGAATGGTAGTTAGAAAAGTTTTACTTCCTCTGCCGTCAATTTCTTTTGATATGGACTGCAGCGCTTTTTTCCCGATCGAGTAACCGCCGCCTTCGTCGCCGATAACTTTTCCGAATCCGCCGGCACGGAACAGTTTACCGTTTTTATTTTTGCCGAGAACAATCGAGCCCGTTCCCGCAATCAAAATTATACCCGCCGCTCCGACAAAAGCGCCTTCGAGAGCTATTTCAACATCGCTCAAAATTTTTATGTTCTTTATCGAGACCTTCTTCCGTTTTACCAAAAGCTTCAAACGGTTTTCAATTTCTCCGGCAATTTTTTTTCTTCCCGCGCCCGCTAAACCGATTACAACGGATTCGATCAAACTAACGGAAGTCTTTCTCAGAACATTTTGAATCAAACCAAAAAGGATTTCGGAAGATTTATCAACTCCAACGGCAAGCGGATTGGTAGGACCAGCTTCGGCTTCCGCAAGAATTTTCAATTGATCGTCGGCAAGAACACATTTGGTTTTCGTTCCGCCGCCGTCAATCCCAATATATAAACCCATTTGCAGCTTCTCAAAATTGGGTGTTAAGATATAGAAAATAGGATGAACTTAAAAGTTGTAATGTCTTCAGTTTCATTGAGTAATCTGACATATCATATTGCGGTTGAATCATGACAGATTAGTTACTACATTTTAGCGGGTCAAAAAAAATCTTCTGAACTTCTTTGCGATATTAAAGGGAAAATAAATTCTCTACATTCTGCTTGATAAATTATAGGAAACTGTTTTACACTTAAAATTGTGAGGTGCTTATGCCTTCAAAAATGTTAAAAGAGTTTTTGGATAAGAACAAGATCAAGTACGTTACGATCAAACATTCACTGGCGTTTACTGCGCAGGAGATTGCCGCTTCGGCTCACATCAAAGGAACCGAAATGGCTAAGACCGTCCTCATTAAAATCGACGGCAAGATGGCGATGTTTGTTTTGCCCGCTTCCTACAAAGTTAATTTCGATCAGCTGCATGAAACTTTGGGCACAAAAAATATCCGGCTTGCGAACGAAGTGGAATTTAAAGACAAGTTTTCCGATTGCGATGTTGGTGCAATGCCGCCGTTCGGAAATCTTTACGGCTTGGATGTTTATGTTGCCGATGTTCTTGCCAAGGATGAAGAGATTGCTTTCAATGCATGCACTCATACCGACCTGATCCAAATGCCGTATAAAGATTTCGAGAGATTGGTAAAGCCGAGACTGATCAAGTTTTCTTATCCAACGAGGTTGTGAAATTTTCCAATGTAATTGTCTTCGATATTTACAACGAAGGCGTACGGTCGAGGTTATCTCGACCCTCAGGAAAAATTATTTCATCAGCAGCATTTTCTTTGATTGAGCAAAACCGTTTACATTAATTGTACAGATGTAAACTCCACTGGTTAACTTGCTCGCATCGAAACTAACACTATAATATCCAGCAGATTTATTCCCGCTTACTAACGTTGCAACTTCTTTGCCCAGCAGATCAAATACTTTTATTGTAACAAATCCGTTTTTGGGTAACTGATAGTTTATTGTTGTTGAAGGATTAAAAGGATTCGGATAGTTCGATAGAGAATATTCCATTGGAAGTTCGCTTGCTACCGTTACGTTTTGTTTTAACTCGTTCATACTTGCATCACCCATTTTACCAAACACAGCCGCATAATCGGCATCTGAGTAATTTGGATTGTAATATGCACGAACATCGTAGTAAAGTAAGTCGTCAGTATAGCCGTTGGTTATAACATATTCTATATCAATAAATGTATAGGTTTCATTTTGTGAGCTATAATGATTAGCATCCCTTGCAGTAATTGTCTCAATGAGTACATCATTACCCATTACACCGTTATGTTTTACTTTGCGGTGAATAGCATACTGTGTTACAAAAGAATTATCCAGATCATGTTTATGCCATGTTAACTCAACCGGATCACCATACGCACCATCATTAAAGGTTAAGTTCCGGTAATAGTTAACCGGTTTGTGGTTAAATACTGCATGCAATGTACCACTGCCTGTTGGAGGATAACTGTTATAAGGATTAGACGAGCCTACGCTGCTTCCTTGAAATTCCCAATGATCAAAAGTATAATAAACGTTATTACGTGTTGTGTTGGCAGCTTCAAGATTGTAGGTTGAGTCCTCATAAAAATTTGTTGAATAAGGACTGCTTTTTGAAGTGCCTTTCAATTTAATTGTACCGCCATTATCTGAAGAATTAAAATAATTTTGGTAAGTAATGTTAAATTGACGGGCATAGGTTGCAGTGCGTGAATAATCATTTGGATTTGATAAGTAAATAGAGATGGACGAACCTGTTTCCTCAGAAAATTTTCGCCATTTTCTATAATACTGACCAACAAGCTGATTGTCCTCTCCTCTAACATTGTGCCCCCCATCCAAGAAAGTGGTGCTTTCTCTTAAATAAGATACAGGCGTAGTTCCTACAGTATCGGTCAATGAATTAAAATGAATAGCTCCTTGTACATTAGGGCCAGCGTCGCCGCCCATACTATTTGAAAGATTGATTTGATTATTATGCCATGCTTGGGGACCAGTAAATGTGTAACTGCTATTGCCCTGATCAATACTCCATGCACCTGAGTATGGAATAGTAATTAAAGCATCGCCATACAATTCTCCTCCATAATCCATACGGATGATTTGACTTCCAATTTTAATGGCAATTGTTTGTGCTTGGCTAGCCGGAACAAATACTTGACCATCATATGCATAAATAGATATAGCGGCATTTACAAATTTCCCATTCAAAGTCCAAAAAGGGGTTCCAAGACTACTTGCTGAACCTATTAACTTCCATGACATAGAATCAGTAGCAAGAGTATAAACTTGGAAAGACATACCAGCTAATGGATTCCCATTCTGATCTTCAATATGAAAACTAACTTCATATCGAGCTTTTAAGCTTGAAAAAGCTACAAAGAATAAAAAAAATATAATCACTTTCCCATTAATGAAATTTTTCAACTGCATAATGACCTCTTAAATTGATTTTGATAGGCAAATAATTATTTTTACAGTTGCAAATGAGGATGCCCCGTCATATACAAAGGGACAATCATAGTTAGGTAAGCTAGCCTAATATTTTCGTTTGCAAACGGAGACGGTGTTGCCCGCCTTGCCGTCGAGGCAGGCCGCACCGTCTCTTATTTCTAAATCCGTTTTAATTCGCTTTGGTCATTCTTCCTTGTTTTATTTCCCATGCCAGATTATCGTCTTTTGAATTCCATTTACTATTCCATATCCAGCTATAAATATTTCATATCCGTTCGTCCAGAAGTTCTTGAACACAAATGTGGGATCGCTTACATTAAACAAATAACTTAGACTTATCCAAGAGCCTCCGTTATAGAAGAATATTTTTTTGTATGCGCTTCCAGTTATTATATAGTCTTTATTAATAACACACATCCCATATACTTCACCATTAAGATCAAAAACCTTTTCCCAAGCAGAGTTATTCCATCTCCAGATTCCTTCCAAGCCATATGAATATAGTTCACTATCCGTACTCAAGTATAACCCAAAATTTCCAAATCTGATCTGACTGCTGGAATTTTCTAATACCATTGAATCCACCAATTTCCAATTCTTCATATCACCCGTGATGTAGTAGTAAAAATTTCTCTTGCCAATATCATCAGTTAGACCTGCTATTATTGAGATTTTGTCTTTGTAGTATTGGATACTGCGGAGAACTGGCGGTTGTTGGAGAGGTGAAACACTTCTAATTGTATCTGCAATCCACTTGATTTTATCATATTTCAATACAACTCCGTTCCTTCCGCATGCCCATATGTTGCCTTCCGTGTCTTTTGTCATGTCAAGTATCTCGCCAGTTATACCTTTATCGTCAGCTCTTGTCCAACTTACACCGTCATAATGTCCCAAGTAAATAGTATTGGAATATCCACCAGCCCAAATATCGTTTGAATTGCCTTGAACTAAACTATTTATTCCTCCGCCTATTTCTTTAACCATTTTCCACTCTTTTCCATCATAATG
>JAKBMG010000170.1 GCA_021831685.1 Bacteroidota bacterium
TCTTTTATTGATTCTTGCTTCATCTGGATTTGCTCAAAAGCAGCCTGCTTCAAATAAGAATGTTTTTGTGGATGCAAATGGAATACTTCGGTGGGAAGGTTCGAATGCAGAAGTCAGTTTATTCGGCGTAAACTATACTACCCCTTTTGCATATTCATATCGCGCCCAAAAAAAAATGGGTTTAAATCTAAAAAAAGCAATTGACCTTGATGTTGCGCAGATGGTTCGACTGGGCTTGGATGCTTTCCGTGTCCACGTCTGGGATAGACAGATTTCGGATAAGGACGGAAATATTTTAGATAATGATCATCTCAATTTGTTTGATTATCTGCTATCAAAATTGGAGGCTCATGGTATCAAAATAATTGTTACACCGATTGCCTGGTGGGGAACAGGATGGCCTGAAGCTGATCCAAAGGAAAAAGGATTTTCTCAATTCTATTCCAAACCTGAGCTTATTACTAATCAAGATGCGAGAAAGGCCGAAAGGAATTACCTTACGCAATTTGTCAATCATATTAACCCTTATACAAAGTTGTCTTACAAAAACGATCCTTCGATTATTGCGATGGAAATAATCAATGAGCCAAGTCATCCTGACAATAGTAAGGAAACTACTGATTATATAAATGAGATGGTTAAAACTATTCGTAATGCAGGATTTACAAAACCGCTCTTTTATAACATTAGTCAAAACTGGAATGATTCTCAGCATGCTCAGGCAGTATGCGATGCAAACATACAGGGACTTTCATTTCAATGGTACCCCACAGACCTCGTACATAACAGGATGCTTCATGGTAATTATCTTATTAATGTTAATCACTATTCCATACCTTCGGAAAATATTAATGGATATAATACTAAAGCGAAAATGGTTTATGAATTTGAAGCTGCCGATGTCGGTGGTTCTTATATGTATCCGGCAATGGCAAGAAGCTTTAGAGAAGCGGGTATGCAGTTTGCAGCGATGTTTGCTTATGATCCGTCTCAAATTGCATGGAGCAATACGGAATACCCGACACACTATTTAAATTTATTGTATACTCCTTCTAAAGCTATTAGTCTAATGATAGCCGCAAAAGCATTTCACGATTTGCCTATGAATAAATTTTACGGTGATTATCCGGACAATGACAGGTTCGGAGATTTCCGTGTCGATTATAATGAAGACTTAAGTGAGATGAATTCTGATACGGCTTTCTTTTATTCAAACAGCACAAATGACATTCCTAAAAATATTCCTTCAATAAAGCATATTGCCGGCTGCGGTAATTCTTCTCTTGTAAGGTATGACGGCACCGGCGCCTATTTCTTGGATAAAATTGGGAATGGAATCTGGAAACTTGAAGTTTATCCTGATGCGTTATGGATCAGAGATCCTTTTGAACCCACAAGCATGTCTCGTCAAGTTTCGCGTCTTTTCTGGAATGAAAGAAAAATGATTACGAAAATTCCGGATCTTGGTGAAGATTTTGAGATACATTCTCTAAGCGGTAACAAAGAAATATCCCCGAAAGCAATCAAAAATGAATTTTCTGTAAAACCGGGAATTTATCTTCTCTCATCAAAAGCAATCCAGAATAATAGGATCAATAAATATTTTATTAAAAAAGAAAAATTTCTTGACGGACTTTATACTCCTCCTACTGAATCTCCCTCAATTTACGTTGTTAATCAAACTCAATCTTATTCATTGGAAAAGAAGCCGCTAAAATTGAACTTTAAAATTGCAGCAGATAAAAAAATAACCGATGCGGCTCTTTTCATAAAAAGAATTAGCTGGCGAAGATTTGAAAAATATCCTCTTACCCGCACCAGTGGCTTTGACTATACGTTTGTAGATTCTTCAAAAATGCTAACGCCGGGCGAGTTTGAGTATTGTGTCGCGATTAAAACAGGCGATAAAGATTTTACATTTCCCGGGGGAGTTCCAAATTCTCCTGATAAGTGGGATTTTTATTCAAATAAATTTTGGCATGTCAGAATAATAATTCCCGGTGAACCGGTCGCTATTTTTAATGCCGGAAGAGACCGTGATAAAATAGACTATCCGCAATGGAGTCCCTCAACTAAGTTTTTCCCGGATTATATAAGCGGTACTTCCGCCGATAAAATATCCTTATCTCTCAATATTACATTTAGCGGAGAGAATGAAATTCCTTTTGGCTTTCAGTTAGATGAGTCTTGGATGTCGAAAACTTTCGATAATAACTTGGATAATTATAAATATATTGTCGTAAGAGCGCGTTCTACAAAGGATTCAAGCGCTTCAATAGGTCTTAGATTTTTAATGCTCGACGGTAAAAGTTTCGGAACAACTGTGATACTTAGTAATAACTGGCAGGATGTTGAAATTCCGGTCTCATCACTTAAAAAAAACAGTTCGTTGATTTTACCTTTTTCTTATCCTCACTTCCTATCGAAAATATGGAGCCCTCTTGATAATTCAAAAGAGGGAACAATAAACTTAAATGATCTTGGATTTTTCCAAATTATTTGCGACAAATCGAACGCAAAGAAAATAAATAATAAGTGGGAAACTGGTTTTGAGATTGAATCTGTATATCTCGCTAAGGACAAAATCAAAGTGTTATAATGAAAGAAAATATTTATTAAGTCATATTACGGAAAAATTGCGATTTAATAACCTCTTCCTTTGGAATGTGGAGTAAACAAGAATATAAATTATGGTTTTTAACATAAAAATTAGTCTGTTGTGGGCTAAAGCCCAAGTATTTGGTTATATCCGAACCCCAGCATGAATGCTAGGGTTACAGCATGTAGCTTAGTTGAATAAAAAATAAAAGAGTTGAAATTATGAGCGCTTCAAACAAATATATTAATTTTATTCTGACTTCATTAATCTTATTATTAATATTCGGCAACAAAGCCCTATCACAGAACATTTCCCAAAACCGTCAGAATTACTTGATGGATTTCAATTGGAAGTTTCAACTCGGCGATAATAAGGGAGCGGACAAAGTATCTTATAATGACGACAGTTGGAGGACGATAAATCTTCCTCACGATTGGAGTATCGAAGGCAAATTCAGCAAAGATGCGCCTGCCGGAGGCAACGGCGCTTATCTGCCAACCGGGATAGGCTGGTACCGGAAACATTTTCAAATTACAAAAGAAGACCTGCAAAAAAATATTTGGATCGAATTCAACGGTGTTTACATGAACAGCGATGTTTGGTTAAACGGCCATCATCTCGGTAATCATCCTTACGGTTATACAAGCTTCTATTATAAACTAACTCCTTATCTAAAGGAAGGAGAAAATATAATTGCAGTTCGAGTAGATAATTCATTGCAGCCCAATTCTCGCTGGTATTCAGGTTCCGGCATATACCGTAATGTCTGGCTAGTAAAAACAGAACCGCTTCATATCTCTCACTGGGGAGTTTATATTACCACTCCAATAGTATCTAAAGAATCGGCTACTGTGGAAATTAAAACTTCAATTGAAAATAATTTTAAGAATTTAAGAAGTGGAATACTGCAATCAGTTCTTTTCAATAATGATGGAAAAGAAATTGCGCGTTCAGAAAAACGGTTTTCGTTAAACCCGGGAAAGAATATTGAGTTAACCCAGCAGCTTGAAGTTATTTCTCCAAAACTTTGGTCAATCGATTCACCGACATTATATAAACTTCATTCTATTATTCTTGAGGGGAAAAATAAAATTGATAACGTAATTACTAATGTCGGGCTTCGCAAGATTGTGTATGACGTTAACAAAGGATTTTTCCTTAACGGAGAACATATAAAGATGAACGGAGTTTGTCTCCACCATGACGGGGGATGCGTCGGTGCTGCTGTCCCTATACAAGTTTGGAGACGCCGTCTTGAAAAATTAAAAGAGATGGGATGTAACGCTATTCGAACTTCGCACAATCCTCCTGCACCTGAATTCCTTGACTTGTGCGATGAGATGGGCTTTCTGGTTATGGATGAAGCTTTTGATCAATGGGAAATCGGGAAAAGAAAATATGGTTATCAAGACTATTTCGATAAATGGTGGAAACGTGATCTTACTTCAATGATTCAACGCGATCGGAACCATCCCTCTATAGTTCTTTGGAGTGTCGGTAACGAAATTCCAGAACAGAAAATTGAAAAGGGTGCGAAACTGCTGCATTCGCTCGTTTCGCTCTGTCATAGTGAAGACCCAACAAGGCCAGTTACTTCTGCTTGCGATAATATCGCCGCAGACGGCGGAGCTACAACTCTTTCATTTCTTAAAGGACTTGATATAGTCGGATACAACTACGTTGACCGCTGGCATGAACGTAGAGAATTATATTACAGTATTGATCGTCATGATCATCCTGATTGGAAAATGATTGGAACGGAAAGTACTTCTAATAGCGGCGGAATTCGAGGTGATTATTCTTTAGGCATAGATTCATCGGCAGTACACCCCAATTATAACTATGAAATGATAGATGCAGAGCAGCTTTGGAAGTTTGTCGATACACGCGATTATGTTATAGGCGATTTTATGTGGACAGGGATAGATTATCTTGGCGAAGCTTCCTGGCCCTATAAAAATTGGTCTTTCGGCGCACTTGATCTTTGCGGCTTTCCGAAAGATGGCTATTATTTTTATCAAAGCCAATGGACTAAGAAACCAATGATACACCTTTTCCCACATTGGAACTGGAAGGGAAGAGAAGGGCAAGTAATTCCGGTTCTTTGTTATACTAACTGCGATGCCGTTGAATTGTTTATAAATGGGAAATCTTATGGTGAAAAGCGACTTGAATTTCCAAGACAAGGACACTCCGGGGCATGGGACAAGTACGCCAAACCGGAAGTTCATCCTACAACAGCCGATCTTCACCTTGAATGGGACGTTCCCTATGAACCAGGTGTTATGAAAGCAATAGGAAAAAAAGACGGCAAAATTGTCTGCACTGAAGAAATACATACTACCAGTACGCCTGCTTCGATTCGATTAAGTTCCGACAGAGATACTATTTTTGCAAATGAACAGGATGCAGCGGATATTAAAATTGAAATAGTTGATTCAGCCGGTAATATTGTCCCCACAGCCAATAATCTTGTTAAATTTTTTATTGAAGGGGAAGGAACGCTGATAGGAGTTGACAACGGTAATCCGATTGATCATGATTCATTCAAGGCAGATTATCGGAAAGCATTTAACGGACTCTGTCTTGCTATTGTCCAATCGACAAATAAACCCGGTAAATAAAGTTAATAGCAAAATCCGCTGGTTTGAAAGATGCTTCAATGGAAATCAATGTGTTAAAAGGAAAATCTATTTTAGCTTTACCCTAAGCTATAAATCATTAGCTAAATAATTCAAATCAATCTTGGGAACGAGCTAATCCTGATTCTAAGGAAGTTGAAATGATAATAACATTAGTTGTTTTAACGCTCTCTTCACGTAGGTCCAAAATTTACAAAAGCTTATCTTTGTTTTTGACTCAAATTTAAACTAAACTTAAGTTTATGAATAATCAATAATAATTTAATTTCTTGAATTTTATCCTTATTTTTAATTTGATAAAATAAATATTTGGGCGCTTGGCTCAGCTGGTTAGAGCGCTTGCCTCACACGCAGGAGGTCAGTGGTTCGAATCCACTAGCGCCCACTTAAAAAAGCCTTAATTTTTAATGAATTGAGGCTTTTATTTATCCGAATTAATGAGTTGCCCCTCTTGTGTCACCACTAATGTCACCGGTTTTGAGAATGGTTGGAACTTTTCTAGCTCATTCTTCATTCTCTTCATGGATATTTCCCGGTAATGCTTTTGCGCAATTGCGGCAGAATGCCCGAGTAGTTCGGCGGCTGACATTGGTTCCATATTATTCTCATATCCATAACTATCAAAGGTTTTGCGAAAAGTCCGGAGGTTATATCCTTTCTTGTCAAGTTTTAGGTGCTTGAGATAACGGCGCATTGCCAAGCCCATTTGCGATATGGATTTGTAAGTTATTAGTCTACTTGCATTAACCTCAGCGCTACGGTCTATAAGTATGGGTAATAGGGAACTATGAATGGGAACAGTTCTATGCTTCCCGAGTTTTTGGGAGAAGTAATTAAGAGTTTCATGGATGGGATCAATATCCTCTCCAGTAATATTTAATATATCAGAGGGACGTAACCCAGTATATGTTAGTAATTGAACCATGACTTTAAAGTTATTGTTTTTTTCTGACAAGTTTTCCAGAATCAGCTTATAGTCGCCTTCAGTGAATATGATTTTTTTCTTTACTTCCGGTCCAGTTATAACATCTTTGTTGATGACGAATGCAGCCGTATATCCATATTCAAAAAGGAAATTCAAAAACTTCTTTGTGTTTTTGCAAATATTGTATTTCGTGTTTTGTTGAATTTTAAATGTCTTAACCTGGTTAAGAAATGATTCAATGTCAAGCTTATTAATTTTGTTTGTATTTAATTCGCGGGAGAATTTTAGCGTAAACTTATTAAAGAAGTTTTCATATTCATATAGTGTAAACGGATTTTTGCCTGCATTGTTCTTAAGATAATGGTGAAAGGCATTGTCAAGAGTTTGGTTGCCCGCTATTCCGGTCTGCTGTTTTCTATGTCGGATTATAACTTCCGAGTCGAATTCTCTTTTAAAAGCTTTTGCTTTAATTCTACCGGAGGGATTATCTATAATCTTTGTAGAGGCATAGCAATTCTTATGAGTATTCTTGTCGTACCATTTAATCCAAATATATTGTGAATTCTTACGTATGTAGAGAGATGACATATAAACCTCGCTTAATATGCTTTTGTGATAGATGATCTTCCTGCATTATCAATCACAAAAGGGAAGTCTATAATTATTTTATCATTAAATAATTGTATATGCTCAATACATGCAATCACCAATTCCTTTTGTTTGTTTAATGACAATCTTTCAATTTGAGATCCGGTCAGTTGGGCAAAATTATAATAATCTAACTTCTCATCAACAAGCTTCTCTTTTTGCGCTATGAGATCGCTAATTTTATTTCTACTTTTTATAGAAGAGGATGACGACTTTGCATTAGTTGTATCCTTTAATGATGTATTAATTTTCTTGTCTAGAATATCGAGCTTTAGTTTGATCTGCTTATCTCTTTTCTTATAAAACACAGACGTCCACTTTTTGATTTCGGTTATGTTTCTGATTTGCGCATCTATGGTATTGAGAATTATTTCGTCTATCCTTGCCATTGGAAAAGTTTTACTTTCACTGCAATGATTAATGCCGTAGGTGCTCCGAGTAGAACAATAATAATAACGATTTACGCCATGTTTGGTTTTATCAAGAACGGAAGTAATATTACCTCCACAGTATCCGCAAATTGTTCGACCAATGCCGGTCAGTAAATATTTATGTAAGTGTGGACGTTTGCCGCTGGTTGTCACTATCTTTTTGCGTATAAGTTCAGCTGCCATTTCTGTTGTAATAATAGGCTCCCAATTGCCCCTTTTATTATCAGCATAGCCCGAATAGAATTCGATTCTTTTAGGCGCAAATAAATAACTTACGGTTTTGTAGGTCCACATCTTTCCTTTCCGAGACGAGTTCAGTTTATATTCATTTAGCAACTGAGATATCTTATGTGGTGATAGATTATCGTTGAGTGCATATTTGAAAACCAAGAGGAGAATATTACGTTCCCACTTGTTTATTTCTAATACGCCTGTATTCCAAGAATAACCATAAGGAGGGACGCCTCCTACATTTCTTACGTAATTATCCATTGTTAACTCCTAAATATTATAATATGAAATATTCAATATGTTAATTTAATTAAAAAAGACAAACTCAATCAATGATAATAGTCACTTCCTTAAAAAACAAAGTGAGATTTTATAATTTTTTCCAGATTCCAACGATTGAAAACATAGCCTCAATTTCGCTGTTGATAATGGTTATTGGTTCATATTCTCCATTATCTGAATATAGCATTATCACATTATGGGAAAGTTCCCTAAATCTTCTAATGAACTGTCTACCGTCTTTCAACCTAGCGACTACAACATTACCACTCACCACACTCTTATCCATATCTGCAAGAATAATGTCCCCCGTAGTAATAAATTGACCCATTGAATTATCCTGTACGCGTAACGCAAAACAATTTTCTTCCTTTGGATAAGGAAGCGAAATATATTCTGCTCCATTTTCCCGAACAAACGACATAGAAGGCCCCGCATGTATATTAGTTAATATGGGATATTTAAAAAAAAGTATTTTATGTCCATAATCTTTTTCAGCATCCAATCTAATATAAGAAATGTTATTGGGATTCGAATCATCAATTTTTATCTTAAGCCCCTCTTCAAGAAGCTGGATGGTAGACGGATAAGGGCGGTTGGTTTCACCGCGCGCCATCCGGTTGATTGTTGGCTGATTAATATTGCATTTTTGTGCAATCTCGTTTTCTGAGAGCCTAAAATCCCGCGATAAGGTTGATATAAAATCTTTCCAATTCATTTCTATGCAATTTAATATAATTTTATCTCATTGTAAATCAATAGCTTAATACATTTTTATAAAAAACTATAAAATAATGCTTGACATTTAGAAAAACTTAATTATCTTTGCATAAGTATTTATAAAAATTAATAGGATCACATGCAAAAGATATCAGAGTACAAACTTAGACAATATGGACAGCGAGGAGTTTCCCTCACGATTCCCAGAGTATTTGCCAACGATAACGACATTAAGTTTGGGTATCCGGTTCAGATTTTCAGAGGCAATATCGATGGAATTGATTCTCTTATAATCCAACCAAAAGCTACACCAAACATAAACAAAGAAATTCTGGATGTAAATAATCCAAAAGAAGTAAAAGAGTAACACAAAAGGAGTAGTAATGAAAATTGCGCTTTTAATAGATGATGGTAACATTAAATTACTTTTAAGACACCAGAACTCCACAGAATTTCAGTTGCTAAAAGATATATGTGAAAAAAAATTCCAATAGGAATACTAGAAGAAGTATATAGGCCGGATAGCATTGACGGATGGCCAAGCGCAACCGGAGATCTAGTTTCAAATCTTGAGAAAAGAGAATCTCTTCCAGATACAGATGGACAAGGCTTATAAAAATTCGTAAATCAAGCTCCACATTAAGTGGAAATCTTAAAAAAACATAAGGAGTAATATGAAAACACACGCAACAACCCCAGTCTTCCTTTTGGCTGTTGTCGCACTAGCATTTGCTGTTATATCGTTTTCAACTGCCAAAAAGACAACCAAAGCGGTTGACAAACATGTGGTAACAATGGCTGAAATAAATCAGCTTCGGGCGAACTTCATAAACCACCAAAAGAACAAAACCCTCAACGTTATGAATGTTGATGAACGATGGAATGCAGAACTTGTAGTCCAGATGTTATCTCAACCAGGCGTACAATACTGTAATGATAGTCCCGGGGCATTGGATGACGGAACGGTAGTGAGAATTCTGACAGGACTCGACAAAGACAAAAATGTTGTAGGTGCATACGGACTAGAGAAGGCTATGTGCCCTCCTTTTTGCTATGGAACAATAACGAAGAGATGAGGGCTAAATAATATGATGCGCCTGAAATTAATTAGCGACCTTAGTATTACAATAACTTTGATTATGGCAATTTATTTGAAGATACAAAAGAGAGTTGAAAAAGACTTCTCGTCATTCGTTCTATTTATTTTTATTGCCAGTTGTTTTACTTGCCTACAAATGTTATCTGAGATATTCTTTGATAATAATTTGTGGTTATGTCACCTCTATACCCCAATTGAAGGCGCATTTTTATCTTACTTCATGCTCTATCAAATTGACAAAAATAAAGCCTTGGCTGCAGGCATTTTAATATGGCTGGTTTGTCAGAGTGTAGATTTGGGATTCAGCGGCTTTGAGTCTACTGAAATACTCGCAAGCATAATAGAATATGTCCTTCTTATCATCGCCGCCATTCCTACAATCATTGAAATTTATCGTTCAAATTTAAAGTTTCCACTCATTAATTATAAGTTCTTAATTTCATTAACAATATTAATGTATGCGCTGATCTCATTAACAAGTACGCTTCTAATGTTTAGTAATCTATTTGCAGGATATATAATTTATGCTGCAACTAGTTTGTTGATAAACTTGTTTTTCGCGATAGCTTTAGGCATAGGAGCGAAGGAATGTCCATCGAGACAGCAGTAATATTTATTATAATATCGATACTGATTTGCGCGGGAATAGTTTTGGCAGGTGTTTATATATATCACCTTAGAAGTACAATTCATGATCTTAAGAATGAAGCTTTTAAGAAAAATCTTATTGGCGAACTCTTGGATGAAATGGACAAAAAATTAGATAGGATTGCACAAAAATGAAAAAGATTTTAATCGCAGATGATGATGGGATGCTTAGAAATTATTTGAAGAGAGATCTTTCTTCTGAGGGATATGATGTGATTGAGGCAAGAACCGGCAAAGAGCTTTTAGAGAGATTTAGGAATGAAAGACCGGATATGATTATAACTGATTTAGAGATGCCTGAGGTAAATGGGGAAGAGGCAATAGCAATCATTAGGCACGAAGATGAAAAAATAAAAATTATTGTTCTAACATGTCACGAAGAAAAACATCTAATTGATAAACTTTTGCAGAGTGTTGATGATTATCTATTAAAGGGACCAGAAAAGCCAGAGCATATACTTGAGAGAATTAAGGCTGTTTTAAGTGAAATACCCCTTGATATGCCTCAATATCTCGTTAAGAGAATAGTTAAAGATGATGGCGAGAAACTTACTGCTACAGAAATAAAATTGATTAGATATTTAAAGCTTGGAATAATAAAGCCAAAGGAAATTGCAGAAAAAGAATTTAGATCGGTGCATACTATAAAAAAAGAATTTGCAAACCTTAGAAATAAACTTGGTACTAAAAACTTAACACAGGCAGCTTTAAGGATCTACTGTTAATGGCAAATATAGAAAAAATAGTTATCTCCGAAACTGGAGCGGCAAGAATGCTTGATTATAAAAACGCAAAACGCTTTAGGGTTAATTGCGTGGACACGGGCTTAATTAAGCCGAGTAAACTGCCCGGCAAAAAATATCCGGTTTACAATATCAAGGAAGTTGAGGCTATTCTTGAAAAGACAAAAGAAACTGATAATTCAAATTACATAAAAAGCATAATAGGAGCATAAAATGGAGCTAATTCGATACATCTCGGAATTCTGTCCCTTTCTAGCAGCTTGCTTATTACTCAGAGTTGAGGAAGCAAATGAAGTTTTAGATATCTACAAAGATGATCACGAAACCCTAATTATTAACCTTGTTAAACTAAATAAGCTCGCAAAGATAGGGATGATAAGAAAAAGAATTGGCTTGGTGGAACTTGCGGCAATGCAGGAAGAAAAAATAAAATTATAATTCATTTATAAAGGATGAAAATGAAAAAGGTTGATTTTAGAATATTGAGCGCAATTCAATGTGAGCATGTTGAAAATGGTCAGAGGTGCCCAAAAAGGCTTAAGCAAAACCTAATTAACAGACATCCTGATGCACACGAATGCTATACACATTGGGTTTTGAGATTGTTCCCTCATTTGGCGTCAAAAAAGTTACATAAAAGTTTTAATCAAATTAATTAATATTTCACACAAGGAGTTAGAAATGAAGCATTTTAATAACGGTAACGGGAAAGCGGTTTGTGGAGCACCCCTAAAAGCCTTAGCGGACTTTGTCCGAGAGAATGGTGATTTGACAAGTCAGTTCATAGGTAAAATCCACAAAGAAGCCTTTGTTAGCTGGAAAAGTCAGAGCGATTGTCCGGACTGCAATAATATCAAAGTAAACCTTCAAAGACGTATAAGGATTATGAGAAGACTTGAATCCGATAGAATTATATTACAGAAGGTTCTGGATGATAATGACACAGAGGTTAGTTTGGATGACGCAGAGGCAATAACTCAGCGATTGAGGGAGATTAAAATAGAACGAGAAAATTTATTCCCAAAAGATTTAAATGAAGCTTTCTTTATGGGTCAAATGCAGGAAGAGGAGGCGGTAGAACATGAGTAAGACGAATAGCACCAATGATACGATTAAGAATGTTATTGACAATATTGATGATTTACTAAAAACGTCAGAGCAATTGAGGCAGACCTATCACATTCTGCTACCGAACACTTTGAATATTGAAGCCGGAATAAGACTCCATATTACCGTAATAACCGTAGATACAACGATAAGTAAAGATTATATTAATAACGACATTTACAAAACCCCCCAGGGACTATATGGCTTTAAACTAAAGAAACTAACAGAATTCCGGGATGCGGTTGGAATGAGGACTTGGGGTGACAAACAAGATAGAAAAGTCGGTGATGATGGCAGGGTTGTTTTCATTGGACATTATCTTAATTATACTCTTTTAAGTGCCAACGGTACCTCAATTGTGGGAAGTGAAATAGGAAAATATGACTATTATGAAGATTGTGCAACGTTGATAAAAACGGTCAAAGTTAACGGGCAGGATGTTGAAAAGGGAAAAGACCAAGTAGCAATGAAAAGGAAAGTTGCCGATCAACTTGCGAGAACTAATTGTTTATCGAGAATTATTAACAAGGCAATTCCTAAACTTGCCCTTGCTTACACGCTTAGTGATTTAAGAAAACCCTTTATTGTTGCCGAAGCGAAGATAAACATTCCTGATATTATCAAAACAGCTCCAAAGGAGATACAGCAACAATTGGCCTATCAATATTATTCGGGGTTAATAGGAAGTTTTAATAAGATATTTCCGGATCAACCAATTCCGATGCTCGAAGCCCCAACTGAAAATCAATTGCCTGCAGCGAATGTTAATTTATTACCTGCAAGTAAGGATGAACCAAGCAAAAACATCATAGATGCCAACTATGTTGATCAAAATAAGGACTTAACGCAGCAAAAGGAACTGGAAAAGCCAAAATCAGAAGTATGGATAGATCCAGATATGCCAAAAGACTTTAATCCCGAAGAGTGGCACCGAATACAGGCGGAAGCATTTAGGGACGTACCTCAAAAAGAACGGACTACCGCAATCGAGAAGTTAATTAAGAGTAGAAATTATAAACGCATGAATAATACTCCAATTGCAGAGTATCCCGTGGCAAGACAAATTGAATTGATCTTTAACTTGAGATGTATGCAGCCGGTAAAGGAGGAGTCGTGAAAATTTGCACGAAATGCAAAATGGAAAAACCGGTCACAGAATTTTATAAACATCGGGGAACCTGCAAAGAATGTTACCGTACTCAAGCAAACATAAATAGCAAGAAGAATGTTGAACGGCGCAGACAATATTACCTTTCTAATAAAGAAAAAATCCTCGAGAAGAGAAAACAATATGTCATGGACTCTCAGGAGCTGCGAAAGGAATGGTATAAAAAATATTCGCTTATACACAAAGATGAGCTCATTAGAAAATCAAGAGAATATTACCACAACCACAAAGATAAATGCAGAGAAAGGGCTAGACAATATAGGATTCGCAATGGGGATAAAATCAACGAGATAAGTAGGTTATATAGATCTAATCACAAGAATGAAATTAAAAAAAAGAATTCGCTATATCGTCTTACCCACCAAGAACAACTGCAACTGTTACAACAAAAATTGCATAAAAAATATATTCGAGAGCTCGGAGATTGTTATATAAAACAAATATTAACTCAGAAGAGTATCCTGTCTTATGCGGACATCCCAAAAGAGTTAATTGAATTAAAACGATTACAAATTAAAATTAAGAGGTTATTAAATGAAAAGCCAGACAAAAACACTTGTTGATTTGCGCAAAATTCTTTCCGAAGAAATAGATAAAATTAGAAATGGAAAAACAATTGCCGCTAACGTAAATGCTATTTCTAATGCGACAGGGAAAATACTTTCTTCTGTTAGGCTTGAAATGGAATATGCTAAATTGCTAGGTAAAACGCCAAAAATAGATTACGTTCAACAACTTAAAGACAAAAAAACAATATAGATAAAATGGAAAAGGAGTTAATGTTACCATGCGAATTTTACCTTTGGCAGATATACATGCAAGCAGCGCGACAAAACATCAAGACAAACTAAGAAGATCACTGGATCAAATAATTGAGTATGCTCAGGAAATAAAAATAGACTATTTTCCCATTTCGGGAGATATTTGGGACTCATTACAGGCGTATCGAGAAGGTACCGGTGTAGAGATGATGCATGGTTATCTAAGAAAGCTTGCATCATTATCAAAATTTGTTGTCATCACAAAGGGAAATAGAGAACACGATGCAACCGGTTCGGTATCACTCCTTCATAAATTAGAGCCAAATATCCTAGCATACGAAGATCCGGTAAACTTGGCTTTTTATGAGACAGGCATTTACAAGGGGACACCGCATACGCGATATGTGGACCTACTTAGAGAAAATGCAGAAAATCTTTTAGAGGGAATACCACCTGAAGTAATAATTGGAATGATGCCATATCCAAATAAGGCTATGTTAGTGAAAGATCAGAGTATTGATGAAAATAATTTTGATTATGGAGCGGTATTCGAAGGTCTAATGGATGTATTCGGGCTGATTAACGATAAATATCATTGCCCCAAGATCTTGGGATTTCATGGAAACGTCAATGGCGCAAGAATAAGCACCGGGCAATCTGTCAAGGGCCATGATATTATCATCTCTCCACTTTCGTTAATGAAGGCAAGGGCGGATTATTATCCCCTAGGGCATATTCATTTAGCGCAGGATATTACCCCCACAATGAGATATGTAGGATGTCCCTGGAATATGAGTTGGGGAGAGACAGATCAGAAATATTTTACCGTACTTAATCTTGAGAATGGATTGATAACAACTGAGCACATCCCGCTTATTGCGGCACGCCCAATGGTTGAGGTTATAGGTGAATTTAAAGACGGTAAGTTTATCTATGAAAATCACATCCCTAAAAATGCAGAGGTAAGATTTAAATATACCATAATAGAAAACGAAAAAAATCTCATCACAGACGAGCAGGAAGCGGAATTAAAAAAAGCGTTTGGGGATGATGTCAGAATTGACCCCACGGTAATACCGGTCCAGCGAGAGAGCAGGAGTGAGGATATTATGAGTGCAAGGACTACGTTAGATGAAGTTAGGGAATATGCAAAGGTAACGGGAGAAGAAATTACCCGCAGTATTGAAAAGAAGATAGCTGAAATACAGGATGTTGAGGGAATATGAAAGATTACGGGAGCAAAAAGAAAAAGCGATATATGAAATTTCTTGAACGTGAAAATAAGCGGAAGCAAGAAAAAATATCGCAAGAGTCCTACAGTAAGATAATGAGAACCGGAAATATAGAAGAAATGGCGAAAGCAATGGGAATTAAACTCAGATAAGGAGCATAAAATGACAAAAGAAGAAATTCGAAATCTGGATAATAGAAATTTGATAGGGCAACTCATTTCACATGCGCATACTTTTGGTGATTTTATTAAAGAGACGCAAGATATTACAGATGAAATTATCCGCAGGCTTGAAGAAAGTGCCATGAAGGAAAGTACGAAAGAGACTCGGTACATTGGTGAGGGATGGGTTACACCGGAAGAAAAAATGCCAGACATAGATACGCTTGTTGATATATGGATAAATGGTACAAATAATAACCCATCAATAAGAATTACTAATGTGAGATATATAGGTGAGGCTTCTTTTGTAAAAGAGGGAGTTTATTATCCCCCAGAGACATTCGCGGCTTGGATGTATCCATTAAAATATAAAGAGTAAGAAGTGAAACAAGCTATTCTTGTAATGGTACGGGGAATCATTACGGTTATGAATTAGGCTATAGTGATTCTGGTGATTATGAATTATGTCGGAAGTGCGGAGGTATGGGTATTTATAATACTGAGAAGTGGATAGGGCTTAAAAAAAATAAATTTAATGAGTTTATTTTTCATATTCCGGTGGGAAAAATTGAAGGTGCATTAGATTTCCGTCCAACAATAAATATTATTGAGGGCATTGTCGCTCATTTACCCAGAAAATATTCCCGCTTGGCTAATTTTGTGCTATTCTTAATTTATAAGAGAATCATTATATGGGAATATCTCAAGAGTTATTTGTTATCGAGGGAAATAAGAAACAAGGCGGAGATAGTATCAAGAAGAATTAAAGAACTGTTCTATTTTTCTGAATTGCCATTTTAGCAATATAACAATTATCAACAATTAAATAGGCTAAATGAAAACACTTAATATATGGGTACACCCCCAGAGGGAATGGCAAGAAAAAGCTTATCAAGCTGTTATGAGAAAATATGACAGCGGGAAAGTTGATTTCTTATGTGAAGCTACTCCCGGAGGAGGAAAGACTAGGTTCGCCTTAAGAGTTGCTCATAAATTCTTACAGATGGGCTACAGTAACAGAATTATTGTAGTAGTACCAACAGAGCATCTAAAAAAGCAATGGGCGGAAGACGCATTCCAATATAAGATTGACTTAGATCCCAACCTTGACAATGGGCAAGGAAGAGAGAGTGGTGAATTTCATGGAGCTGTCCTTACTTATGCTCAGGTTGGAATAAACCCGAGAGTTCACCAACTACAGGCCGATAGAAAGACGTTTGTAATTTTTGATGAAATTCATCATGCCGGAGATGGACTTACATGGGGAGACGCTTTATTGACTGCTTATGAGGGAACGGGATTTAGACTTGCTTTGTCAGGAACACCTTTCAGGCATGATGACAACCCTATCCCTTTTGTTACATATACAGATGGAGTAAGCCTTAGCGACTTCAGCTATTCATATAAGCAAGCTATAGTGGATAAAGTGTGCAGACCGGTTAACTTCCCGATTTATGACGGAATAATGAAATGGCAGACGAATAATATTACTTACAATTACGCCTTCCGTGATCAGGTAGATGAAGCAAGAGCAAGCGAGAGACTAAAGACGGCACTAGATCCGCAAGGAGAGTTCTTAAAACATATTATTATTGATGCACACAACAGACTATTATCGATTCGAAAAGATGAATGGCATAGTGATGCAGGAGGATTAGTATTCGCAATAGATCAGGAACACGCTAGAGCAATTGCAAGTATGATTAGGGGTATTACCGGAGAGAGTCCGGAAGTGGTAATAAGTGACGATAAAGAAAGTAGTAGAAAAATTAAAGAATTTAGAGACAGTTCTACTAAGTGGTTAATCTCAGTCAAAATGGTGTCGGAGGGAGTAGATATTCCAAGACTGCGAGTTGGAGTATTCGCAACCAACATAACGAAGGAGAAGTTCTTTAGGCAGGCAGTAGGGAGATTTACAAGAATGCTGAAATACTTAGAACAGCAAGATGCTTATTTATTTATTCCTGCTGATCAAAGAATAGTAAGTATTACCAGAAAGATGGAAGAAGAAACTAGACATGCCTTAAGCTATCTTAACAAATATAAAAAAGAAGCTATTGAACATGCACCAATAGAGAACAAAAAAGAATTTGAAGCCATTAGCAGCCAAGTTACCGAGAAGGGACAAATTGAATTAAGCTTTGGAAGTAAGGTTGACGGAATGTTTAACTTACCAGCCTTATTTGCGAACAGGATAGCGGAAACGGCAGCTGCTAAAGTAGAAAATAAAGAATTACCCTTGTTTGTTCAAAAGCGAATGCTAAGAGATGAAATAAATAATCTCTCAAAGATGATCGCAAAAAAGAACGCAAGGGGAGCAGAGATTGATTGGAGTTATGCTCATAAGAAATACGCTGAGGCCGGCGGAAGAAGCATAGAAGTGGAAAATTTAACAGAGTTAAAATGTAGAAAAGATATTTATTTAAAAATGTTATAAAAAGTATTAACATACTATTGTATCTATCAGAAAAGTTTTATAGCTTTGCATAGCGAAAACATAAGAGATAAAATGAAATTATTTAATAGTCCGGTAAGAAAAAACAAAATAAAGGTTTCCCCCTGCCTTTATTCTTATGTTTTCGCACTTGCCGGACTTTTTATTTTATAGGAGTTAGAAATGAAAATTGAATTAGAAATCGTTTGCTGCATGTGCCCAAAAAAATATAAAACAAAAATAGAATTACCAGAAGGGTGGAAAATTCATTGTGATGCCATTTATGTTGAAGATGGCTTCTGCGCCGAACATGCTCAAATTGGGGGCTTTACTGATAATTGTAGTGGGTGTACAGACTCGTGGGGAACTAATTGTCCATTATGGCAGGCTTTTGGATGGGAAGCAAAATTAACTGAGGATGATTTTGTTTTGATGCGAAAGGGAATTTGCCCCAAGAGATTTAGCGGAATGGTGGGAGTATCTATAAATGCTGCTGGTGCACAGATAAAGAGAATAGATGAGGGAGAGCCATCTTCCAAAAAATCCGGCGTCGTTTTAGAAAAAGCAATTAAAGATTATTGGAAAAGAAATAAAATAAAATTATTTAAGGAGAGTCATACATGAAGTCGGCATACTCACTACTTACCCAGTTGGGTTGGTCACGCGATTAATAATGTGAGGATGACTCTCTTTTTATTTTAAATTAAGGAGTTAGCTATGTTAAAGAAAAATTTGTTTATGATTTGTGTAGTCATTGCCATATCTTTTCTATTGTGCTGGTTATTCCTCAAATTTGGTTCATCTGATTTATATTCAAAATTACAAATAGGCAAAACTTATAAAGTCAAGTAAGAGGTTTATTGTGGGCAATGTTATTTCAAATCCTTTTGGCAAAGTTGAGTTTGGAAATGTTGAGCAAATAAAGTTTCTTCGCGCGTTCCAGCGAAAATGTGAAGAAGAAGATGTCGCAAAAGAAGATCGACAAAAGAAAAAATTTAGGGTGAGGGTTGATTGGAGCGGTTCGGCGACCATAAACGTGGACGCAGTAGATGGTGAAGAGGCTAGGGAGATTGCATTAGAAGATATAGACACGGGGGATGGCGAGATTGATTATGTTCGCGTAACGGAGGTAAAAGAAGAAGGGGAAAAAATAAATAGGCTTTTAGGATAAAAATTTTAAGGAGCGATTGTGAAAAAAGAAGCACCATTCTATGGCTTTACCGGTATTCGTTACGAATATACAGCATTGCATCCCGAGATATATGAACGTCACCAAAAGGATAATACGACGGATTCGATTAATCGAGATTTGATTAAAATTTTGGAAGATGCCGTCACTTACGAAAACAGTAACTATAAAATGAGGAAGAATGTTAGAGCAAATATCATATGGCTCCTAAAACAGCAAATTGATTTGGTTAATGTTAGGGAGCTGATTTATAAGAAGGAAATAAAAGATTTAGAAATAAAACTTATTGAGGCGAAAATGAAGGTAAATTTCGCTGAAAAAATAATGCACTTTATAATCGACAAAAAGTCATTACGTTCATTTAAATTGTTTCTCAAAAGGAATAAAAAAACAAATTCAATTATAAGGAGTTAAAATGCAAAGATATCTTTCATTTAGTTTGAGAGGCGCTATAGGGATCCAGGAGGGAATAGGGGCGGAGCAGGTTGATGTTGATATGTCCAGCTTCCAGCCGGGATTAGTTGCGATTGTAGGTGATAATGGGCGCGGGAAGTCGACTTTAATAGAGAACCTGCACGAATATCGACGAATGGTTTCCTATGAGGGCAAACTGGAAGATGCATTTTACCTAAAAGATTCATGGAGAATAATTAAAAAAGAAATAGATGGGGACATCTATGAATTTAAGATACTTATCGATGGGCTTTCTGGAAACAGTGAACCATACATCTATAAAAACGGCAGAATTCTTAGCAAGGACATTGATGGAAAGAAAGGTCCTTATGATAAAGAGATTATAAAATTATTTGGTAGCGAGGATCTATATTTTAATACGGTCTTTGCAGGACAAAAGAGCTCGGGATTTGCAAAGCTAAAATGGACAGACCGCCGGGCAATATTTTATGAGTTACTGCGGTATATTAAATATGAGAAACTTTGCAGGCAGCAGAAGGATATTTGCAAGGAAGAGGAAAGGAAGCTAGCTACTCTTGAGGGTGAGATAAGAATTATCAAAGATGATGTTGATAGTTTTGCCAATACAGAGGCAGAGATCAACGAGAAACGGCTAGAAGAGCAAAAGCTGAAGTTTACCATTGACCAAACCGAGGCAGCGCTTGAGAGCACGCGCAGAGGGATTCAGGATAAAAAGATTGAACTCTCCAAAGCGGAAGAAATAGAAAAAAACAATCAAAGCGTGAGCCTTTCTATAGACGAAAAGAAAGTATTAAAATTTAATATTGAAAAGGAGCAGGCAGAAGAACTACAAAGCATAGAGACGGAAGAACAGATCCGTGTTAATGAGTTTGAAAAGAACAATGAATATGCAAAGAAAATAAGTGAACTCTCCGTGGAGGAAGAACGAGAACTTAAGGCGGAGAAACTGCAAACCAGTACAGCCTGGGTTGAAAAGGAAAAAATAGAACTTGGAATAAAGGAAGTAGAAGAAGATAAAACCAAAAACATTGTACTCGTCGCTCGGTATGAAAAGATATTAAATAACAAATCATTAATAGAGCAGAAATTAACCCAGAAGAAAACCCTTACAGATGAGATTAATTTAAAGCTTGAAAAAGAAAGAGGACTATTACAGCAAGTTACGGAATTACAGCAAAGTGAAAAGAAGGAAAAGGAAGAGCTCAAACAATTACAGGATACGGCTACTCATCTAGCCAAGGAAACAGCGCAAGCAAAGAGCAACTGGGATGTTGCATTAAAGGAGAGGGAAAACCTAGTCCGCTATCACAATCAAACGATGGAAACCATCAATGAAGCGATCGCCACTATCACTAAGGTACCGTGTACACCGGAGATAGGTAATCAATGTATGTTTCTTAGAAAGGCATACGAAAACGAGCGAGTTAAAGAATCAGTAATGAAGAAGTTTGAGGAAGAAGAAGCCAGCCTGGACTCTCACATTGAGGATTTAATAAGAATACACGGACAATTTAACAAAAAATATATTGAGGCTCAGGCGCAAGTTGATAACAAAGAGCGGGAAATTGCTCATAGATATAATGGCAGCTTTTCGAAACTAAAAAGTGATCGGGAAGAATTAACTCTCAACATCAAGGAAATAGCTGGTAAACTTGCTGAAATAAATAAAAGCAAGTGGGAAGAGTTAAAAATAGAGGCAGAAAAAGCGGAGCAAGAGCTTTACGTATTGAGAAATAACATTATTAACTCAGATAAGTTATTAGAAGAGAAACGTGAAAGCGCAAGACAACACGATATTAAGATTATTAACATACAAAAGGCTTTATCTGAAAAGTTGTTATTTATTCACACACAAAGCGATAATGCTAAAGAGTTAATGCAGAGAGAGAGAGGAGTTATTCAAAAGACTTATGAGGATAGGGTTTCTAATATTAAAGCTAAATATGCTCCTAAGATAAATTCCTTAATAGAAGAAATTTCAACACTTCAAGACAAGTTTGATGAGGCGATTGCTGATACTATTTCTTCAATTCGAAGCAGCATTTATATAAAGGAAGTAGACTTAACTAACCTCACCAATCAGATAAACACTTCGCGCAATGAAATTTTAACCTTACAGAAGAATATTGCAGAGAAACAGGCAACATTTAACAGACTACAATTCAGTAAGGACACGCTTGTGGCAAAGGAAGCAGAACAAAAACTTGTGCAAAGAGAGATCTCTGATAGGAACTTTTTAATTCGCGCCTTTGATAAGACCGGCATCCCGGTACTGAAGCTTGAAAATGCTGGTGTACCTATTACGAAGACGGCAAATGAATTCTTAGAATTCTTTGAAAACAAATTTCGCATTGCTATGCAAACAGTTGAATGGACGGAAGACAGAAAGAAATTAAAGGAAGTATTTGACATTAATGTAATAGGTCCAAGTCGATCAGCGGATATACGTAAGAAAAGTGGAGGTGAGCAGATTTGGGTAGAAACAGCCCTACAGCTTGCTTTAATCTTCTATCAAAAAGAGAGAGGAGTTAATATCCCTGCAATATTTTTGGATGAGCGTGATGGCGCGCTGAGCGCTGGTAATGCAAAACACTTCATAGAGATGATAGAAAATGCACATCAGAGGATAGGCGTTTATAATACCTTCTTGATAACGCACAGACAGGAACTGCTGGAACTAATACCACAGCAGATCATTTTAGAAGATGGAAAGGTTACGGTAAGAAACGAGACTAGCACTCTCAGATAATGTCAGTAAAGGAGGTGAGTTTTTTGAGAACATAAAAGCATAAGGAAAACAGAAAAGAAAATAGAATAATTTTAAGCAATTGGGCGGCGTTTGTGTCGCCCAACATTAAGGAGTTTGAATTTGGCAAAATCAAAAATAGAATGGACGGATAGAGTTTGGAATCCTGTCACGGGTTGCACTAAGGTTTCTCAAGGTTGTAAAAATTGCTATGCTGAGACAATAGCTAATCGTTTTTGGGGTGATAGAAAATTTACAGATGTTCGGTGTCATGAAGATAGACTTGAACAACCACTACATATTAAAAAACCTTCAATGATATTTATTAATTCTATGAGTGATCTTTTTCACGCGAAAGTCTCATTTGAATTTATTTATGAAGTAATAAATACTATTGAATTTTCGCCTCAGCATATTTTTCAAATACTTACAAAAAGACCAGAAAGGGCATTGGAATTTGCTCATTGGTACAGAGAAAAAAGAAAGGGCTGCCCTCTACCTCGTAATATTTGGCTCGGTGTTTCAGTGGAAGACCAAGAGACGGCAAACGAAAGGATTCCAATACTATTACAAGTTCCGGCGGCTGTAAGATGGCTAAGTATTGAGCCTATGTTAGGTAAAATCAACATAACTCATTTCTTAAGTGGTTGGAAGGATGAATATGACAATCACTTTTTACCTATTGAGATTTATAATATAATTAAAAACAATAACAAGATTGATTGGGTGGTTGTTGGGGGTGAATCTGGAGCACACGCAAGACCGATGCACCCAGAATGGGTAAGAAGTATCAGAGATCAATGTAAAGAATATGATATACCGTTTTTCTTTAAACAATGGGGAGAATGGTTGCCCGGAGAAAGGATCGGGACTTCATACAAACGATGTGATAACGGTGAGATATATGGTTCAAACAGAGATTATGAACGAGACAATTTTGGGACTAATCCCGATAAATATTCGGGTGACCTTATCACTCTAAGAATCGGTAAAAAGAAAGCAGGTAGTTTGTTAGATGGAAAAGAATGCAAAGAATATCCGGAGGTAAAATAACTTATGGAAAAGAAAAACAAATTTATTTATTTAGCTTGCCCCTTCTCTCATCAGGAAGAAAAGGTTAGGGAAGAAAGATTTAATAAAGCGAATATTGCTGCAGCTTATTTGATGAGTTTAGGACATGTTGTTTTTAGTCCTATTTCGCATATGCATCCGATTGCGAAAATAGCAAACCTACCAAAGGAGTGGGATTTTTGGGAAAAGTTTGATCGCGTGTTTTTGGAAAATTCTAATGAATTGTACGTGCTTGATATTGACGGATGGGATAAAAGCACGGGAGTACGCGCAGAGATTGAAATAGCAAAATCATTAAACCTTCCTATCAAACTTCTCTTATATGAGCAAGTATTGGCCGGGTATCAGAATGTAGTAGGAGTAATTAAATCATGAAAGAGAGACCTATTTTATTTAGCACAGGAATGGTAAGGGCAATTTTAAGCGGTAAAAAGACTATGTCGAGAAGGGTAATAAAGCCGCAACCGACTATAAATATTAACTCCTTCCAATATAAAAACCACGTATATCCATGCACGGAAGAGCAGTTTAAGGGAGGGGTATTAGAATATTGTCCTTATGGGAAAATAGGAGATAGACTTTGGGTAAGAGAAACATTTGTTCTGGAAGATCCAAGAGAATACACCAGTGATATTGTCATCCCTGAAGATAGACCAGTTAAAATGAGTTATAGTAAAGAGGATGGAACACAATATCGAATTCCGCATTACAGAGCGACGGAACCAGAGCCTCATATTATCCCAGATAACCTACGGGATGGTTCTGACGATAGAACACGATGGAAACCAGCTATTTTTATGCCAAGATGGGCATCAAGGTTAGTACTTGAAATAACGCAATTACGTGTTGAGAGATTACAAAAAATTACCGATGAGGATGTATTAAAAGAGGGAATAACGCTACAGGAAGACTTCAAAGCATTATGGAATTCTATCAATGTGGAAAGAGGCTTTGGATGGAATAAAAATCCTTGGGTTTGGGTGATTGAATTTAAAAAAAATTACTTAATTAAATAAACATAAAAAGGAAGAAATCATGAAAGATAAAATAGCTCGAGCCAAGATAGAGGAAATAAAAGTTAATATCAAAAGACTGGACGAACGTCGGTTATCTGAATTGCAATCAATCAATAATGAGTTAAGTGAATTATACACAAAAGTAATATTACTAAAAGCCGAGATAAAAAATAACGCGGATAAGGTTGGAATACCCTCCGCTCCCCCCTTTCTAATGCCGATTAAGGGGT
>JAKBMG010000086.1:0-5995 GCA_021831685.1 Bacteroidota bacterium
ATGTTTAACAAAGGCTTTGATTTTTTTGGCTATATAATTCATCTTGTAACCTCATTATTTCTCGGTTACAATTTATAAGAATTTATTACTATTTCCTAATATATCAACTTGTCCTTGTACCATTACCCCATCGGGGCGGCATATTAGTAGAAAAATTTACTCGTACCAGGAGACAATTTCAAAACCGCCGGTAGCCGGGTAGTTTGGCGGCGCAACAGACATGAAACGATTATCATATCTGTAGTCTTTATAAAATCCTGTCATACCATACCATCCGCCAAAAGTACCAACTGCCAATCTGTTTTTCTGGGTTATTCCGCCAAGCAAATGAATGTATGATCCATCAGTATACCATGAATCATAATCTTGTGCGCCAAATCCGCCATTTTGTGCAAAGATAGCAGCGTCGATAGTAATACCATCATTGTTAGCAGTATTATGTGTGACGTAGACATTATTTTGTGCAACAATGCCAAGCAAATCAGTTGAATTTGGATTTGTTACCGGGTCTGTTTTATAAACAATATTGCCGTCAAGATAAACAGTACCTTTCCCGCTTGAGCTGCTTGAGCTTGCCCCAACAGTAACTTGTCCTTGAACTGTACCCTGAATTCTTAACACTGCATTATCCGCAAAAATGGTACCGTTAGGAGCAAGGGTTGATGTTTTTGCGGTAGTTTGCGTCCCGTTGTAAGTATATTTATATCGCACACTATCATTGGCAAATGTTAAATATACAGTATCATGGTTGGTAAAAGTAAACCCGCCGTTATTAGCATTTGTTTCCAATGTTGAAACGCTTGTAGGTGGTATTTTCAAGCTAACCCCTTGCTGGTATCCCCCATTAAAGATGGGCGTGTCCCATCGATTATATTTCTTTATTCCTTTTAACGTTGTAACTTTTCCGTTGAATACCGGACTACCGGAGACATTTAAATAATCCTGGGTATGCAAGGGTCCCCAAATTGTATCTCCGGTAACAAAATAAACTCCATTTTCATAAATAGAATAGTAAGCAAACTTTGAAAATTGGCTTGGCTGTAGAACTACTTTTACTACTGATGAATTGCCGTTATAAGTTGATGTGGATGTAATTTGTCTAATATTTTTAACCGGGTCAAGGATTTGCACAGAAACATTTATGGTGCCTCCGTCAAAGCTTAAGTTGTTATATCCGGTAGTCCATGTTGAATCAAGGAAGATAGCATTAGCAGCAAGGTTAGCTCCGCTAATGGCAATATTATGCGCCTTAGTTGCAGAGTAATATTGCACAAAATTTTGAACAGAGCTTGTTGATACACTTCCAAACTTTAATCCCATTAGCGCGAATATGATGCCAAAGCCGATTACTACAAATAAAATTGCTTTACCGCCCATATTTCATGCCTCCTATCTGTTTTTCAAATTTCTTGCTGCTAATCTAATTTGTCTCCAATACGAAGTAACATATTGACCGTTATATGCCTCTGTGTTTTGTACTTGAAGAGTTATTTGTATTTCTTCAATAGCACCCGGAGCGCTAATAGGGAAACTAAGCTGGTTTCCAAAGTCATCAAAATAAGCTAAACTAAATTGTGTAATACCCATGCTACCGCTTTTTGTAAGAGTTCCACTTACAGATCTATATAATATTCTATCGTTTGGATTTGGCGTACCGGATAATTCACTGGTTGGTCCAACGTAATAATAAACAGTATCCATAACGCCGTCATTATCAATATCCCCAATAAATTTTATGCTTGTAGAATCAGCATACAAGATTGCTTTTGTAGGATCTATTTGCCCGGCTTTTGACCAATCTCCCATATATCCGATCTTTCTAAAATCATTTTCTAATAGCAGGACAACAGTGGAAAGATTTTGCTGGGTAATAAGATCTGAATTATTATTATAGGTGTTCTGTATTGCTGAAGCATTTGTGCGCGCTAAAATAAGAAGGAGAAAACCTCCCGCAATAATTGAACCGATAATATCTAAAATTGTAGCGTAACCCATTGTTTACCTAAAATACCAATAGCTGAAAATTGTGGACATACGAACCGTATCCTGCATTGAAATGCTTGATATAGTAACTGTGATTTTTTTGTTCCATGTAGCAGTGGTTGAAACAGTATTGGGAGATGCTGAAGAAACATAAGCAACACTGCAAGATATTTTAAAAACTGCCGATGGCATTGATGAATCTATTCTTGAATACCCATTGTAATCATCAACATCATCAAAGTCTGGATAAATCTCGCCGCTGTCAGGTCCTAATTTGGATGGTGGTGTTAATTGACTTAAACTTGTTACATTTTGAGAGTCTGTATTCGCATCAAAAGCTTTATTGGTAGCTTCTTCAATCATAGAAGTAGCCATTGAGGTTGCGAGGAGCCCAAATTTTGAATCTTGCACTACTTGATCAGTATTTAAAATTGTACTATTGATCCTTAAGACCAAAACTGAGAGCAGCATCATTGCAGCTATCGTAATTAAACTTTGACCGGTGTTCATTTATTGTTAGCGTGTTTACGTTAAGTGACTTACCTTATGCAACTCTGGAAAATTGGAATAATGTAATATTGGAAATGAAAGTTTATTCCGCTAATTCATTATCCCGCAGAGAAACTTCATCTAAGATGATTTATGCTATATTTAATAATACGGAATATATATCATAAATTGTACCCAAAATATAATGTTATTTAACGCAAAATTAACTCTGGTAAGTCTCAAAAATGAAATAGTGTATCGTTTTTTTATACTTAATGCTGTAAGAGACTGTTGCACAACTTCCACCTGTCATATCGAAGGATCCGCCGCGGCGGATCCTTCGATATGACACAAAAATAAATGTCATTTCGACGAACGACAGCGAGTGCTTGCCCCGTATGCGGGGTTTGCGGGGAGATATCCCATGTTCAACGTGGCTAAACATTAATATAGACAACCTATTATCTAATCGCCGTCTATGGCAGTGATATTGCCGTAATCACACCTGACGATTTTGGCATAGCCGAAATATATTTGAATCAATAAATTAGTAATGCGGATCATTTCAGTTACTACAACGAATTCAATTCAGTAAAAAGTTCGTATGGTTCAATGATAGATTCGGTGTTTCGTGGCAATTGAATTTCGCAAACCATAGACAAAAGATTACACCGTTATTATGGTTTCAAAATAAAGCCGAACAGGCAGGCCTGACATTATTATAGCAAACACGACAAACAATAAACTAAAACTCCGAAGGAGTGACAGAAAATTTTTTATATCGGCTCTTTTGTTTTCTTTAACGCTTTCTCAATTATCTCTATAAACTTAATGAATTCAAAAGGCTTGGAAACATAATGGGTTAATCCTTCAGAAAGAAAATATTCTCTATCACCAGCCATACCAAATGCAGTTATGGCAATATAAGGCTTATCTTTATTGTTTTTTATTTTCTTCAGCTCTATTGTTGTTTGAATCCCGTTATATTTTCCGGGAAGTCCAATATCCATTAAAAATGCATCATAATCATTTTCTTCCGCCTTTTTTATAGCTTCTTCCCCGGTTGTTACACTTTCAATATCATATTTCTCCTTTAATAACCTTATAACCAGGTCTGTTGCGATTTTGTCATCTTCAACAAATAACAATTTTGGTTTTAGGTGACTATTATTTTCTCTTGTTTCATTCATAATAGGCATTATATTCATCCCGTTTTGCAGTTAAAGTTATTCCGCCTATCTCTGTATATTTAATTGCATTATTTAAAAGATTATTTATTATTGATGTGAACAATTCTTCGTCTATATATGCATTTAATATTTCTTCCTCGGATTCAAATTTAAGTGACAATCCTTTTGCTTCAGTCACTGCTTTGAATAATTTTATCTGCTCACTTAAACATATTAATAAATCCTGTTCTTTTAGATTAATGTGCTGTTTTTCAGATTCAATTTTGGAAATATCAAGTATGTTATTCAAAGTTTTATCCAACCTTTGCCCGCTGTTTTTTATAATTTTTACCATCTGATTTAAATTTTCATCCTTTAACTCATTCTCTAAAAATTCAGCATATCCTAAAATTCCAATTAAGGGTGTCCTGAGCTCGTGGCTCATATTAGCAAGAAAATTTGACTTGAGTCTGTTCATTTCTTCCGCTTTTTCTTTTGCTTGAATCAATTCTTTCCGGGCACGTTTTTCGTCGGTAATGTCCTGATTTATGCCAAAGACCTTATAGGTTCGTCCCGAACGATCTTTAATCACTTTAAATTGGACGGAGACATTCGCTACATCTCCATTGTCTCTTAATACTCTTGACTCTACCATTCCGAAATAATCCGGATCCGGCGACTCTATCGCCGATTGCAAAACTTTTCCTATAAGTTTTGAATCATCGGGATAGACAAGTCTTCTGGCAAATTCTTCAGCGCTCATAATATTACCGCCTTGTTTTTCCGTAGATGAGCCATGTATGAGCCTGTAATACTGGTCGTTAAAAATAAAATTCCCTGAATCGACATAATATTCCCAATAACCAAGTTTTGCAATTTCTGTCGCTGATGATAAATTAATTTCCATTTTTTTCCGCTCGGTGATATCTTCTATTGCTAACAGAATTATCTTCTCTTTTCCAAAGGCTCTTTCAATTTGCCGGGCATTCAAAAGCATTATTCGTCTGCCGATTGTGGGAAAATCATGCTCAACTTCATAATCGTCGAAAGTTGATTTTTCGGGAAGGATTGTCTCGAGGAGTTCTTTCAGTTTAGGAATATTCCATTGGCGGTTTCCCAGGTCATATATAAGCGTTCCGATTGTTTCATTGGAAGTTACTTTGAAGAAATCAAAGAATGAATGATTGGCCTTAATTACTCTTAACTCTTTATCCAATACAAGCAAAGGTTCCCGCACAGTGTTGAGTATATTTTCGGCGAATTCACTGACTGCATCAATCGTTTTTAATTTGCTCTTTGACATGACACCCTCATATTTCTAACATTTGTATCTATTTCCGCATTGATACTTAAACCTCTATCAAATATTATAATGAGAATTATTGTAAAATTCAATAGACCAAAGGGATGAAAAAAAGAAGTATACTTTTTTGATTAAATTCTATAATACTGCCACCCCTGCCTGCCGCATAGGCGTCAACTTAATATTTCTCCCAAACTCCCTAACCTTTGTAATCACTTAACGTACTAAAAATATTTATTTATCCTCTACGAGGATAGTTTATTTGTTGGATTAATTTGTTTCTACAATAATCAAACATCTACGATGTTTTTAGACCTCGTAGAGGTCAAATTATTGTAGGAAAAGGTTTATTTTACATTGGCAAATCCTCGTAGAGGATTAACAAATTCTTCCGGGGTTGATATCTAATATTAAAGCCTACAATTCAAGAAAAAATAAAAGGAAAATCCCACAGGGATGACATTATTATAGCAAGCAAGACAAACGAAAAATTAAAACTCCGAAGAAGTGATAGGCTTGATTTCGTTTTGGAAATAATTTTCTATAATAATATCTCACCTGCCGGCAGTTCTGTCTGCCAGCAGGTTTTTCTTATTTAAGAACTTGCATCTTAAGTTTTAGTGCAAATAGAAAAACTAATTCACATTTCTTTACCTAGGTTTTCGCCTATTAGTTATTCACTCATGTTACGCAAACAATTTCAAATATAATGGTAGTGAAGCTTAACCTCCGAGGTTTTCCTAAACCTCGGAGGTTTCTCATTAGGTAATAATAACCCTTTGCGTAATATCAGTTATTCTTTAAATTTAATTTAAGGATAAAATCTTATACCGATAGCACCGTCAATTCCAGAACCGAAATCAGGCGTTAAACCTACAAGCACTCCTATTTCACCGAATATTTCAAGCGGGGTACGGCGTGGAAGAATGTCTACTCCAAAAACTCCCCGGAGACCAAGTGCAGTTCCACTGTTTTCTCTGAATGTTTTATCCCAAAAGCCATGTCCTTCTCCAAAGCCTAATGCAAGTCCGGGACCGGCATATAAATTTGC
>JAKBMG010000086.1:6005-24448 GCA_021831685.1 Bacteroidota bacterium
GGGCTTCCGAAATATGAAGAGCCAAGGTCAAAGACAAATGCATTGTCGTAATCCGTCCAATATTTAACAGTAACTCCGGTTGGTTCCCCAAGAATGATTCCAAAGCCCAAATTTTTTCTACCAGGGGATTGGGCGAATAAATTGCAGGTCACAGTCACAAATAAAAACATTCCTAACAAGAGTTTTTTCATAGTAGCTCCATTTGTAGTTGAATAAATAAGTCACCTTACGCAAAAGGTTATTATTGCATAATGAGAAACCTCCGAGGTTTTCCTAAACCTCGGAGGTTTTGCAATTCACTTCCATTATATTTGAAATTGTCTGAGTAACATGAGTAAATAAAATTTTTTTTCTAGAATATAAATGAGTATCCATTTTATCCGTGAAGATGCTGCCGCACAGGAGAGTACCCGGGCGGCAACCTTTTATAGTATTGCCGTTTATCCGTCATAGGCGGATTGTTTTTTATGCCAGGATATTGGAAATGATTTTACATATTCCATCATACATATTCCATATTCCATTGCAGCCTGCCTACCGGTAGGCAAGCTTGCCGCGTTATGAGTTTATAAATGGAATAGTAATCCGATATTAAGTACGACAAAGTCGCTTTTAAGGTTTGATGCGCCTGGCATTTGCTGGAAGTCATAATTTAGAAAGACGTATCTTAAATCTGCCGTTAGGATTGTGTTTGGGTTATCTGTACTACCGCTTAAAGGGAATTGAACACCAGCTCCGAAATGCCATCCGAATTTTTGTTCAGTTTCAGAACTTCCGTTGAGGTCAAATATTGTAGGTCTATAATCAAATGCTGTATTATACCAGCCTACCCCGACTGCGCCATAAAGAAAATCAATCGGATATAGAAGCGCAGTTACCATTACAGGCCAGCTTGTTACTGTAACATCACCGTTGTTGTATTGTTCCTGCCTGTAGTTGATTGATCCCTCAAGCCCAAAGCCTGTCGACAATTTTGTTCTAAATGCACCGCCAATCATGAATTTACTGTTATCAGCATCTGCAGATTTGTACCATCCGACTTGAGGACCGAGATAGGATGCAGATTGAGCTTTGATCAGAACTGAAGCTCCAAAGAATATGAATAATATTATATGCGCTTTCTTAAACATAACTGTTCTCCTATAAGTTTATACATGCCTTGTTGAACATACAATCGTTTTTTTCTCTTTTAATGGTCATGGTTTCCATGATCATCTTCATGACCTCTATCGTGTTTTTCTTTGTTTTTGTACCACCCCCTGTGATTACCATTGTCATGCCTCTGTCTGTCATTCCATTGCTGATGATCGTTATGATTATAATTTGCATCATGGCTATCGCGGATATCACGTTGATCATGACGATCTCTATATGAGTAATATCTTTCTCGATATACCCTATCATTTCTCCATGGATCTCGCTCATTCAAAACGACTTTATAAGAGTTATAGACATCATAATTACGATATCTCGGAGGTAAGTACTCACTTCGTACCCAGAGTCCTCCATCATTATAGTAATAGCAGTGTAGGGGAACACTGTAATAAACATCAATTCCGGGCAGGTAATAATATTCGACGTAATCGTATCCTGCAGGTCCCCACGTTGGCTGACTTCCTAAGTTGAAGTGGATGCTGAGGTGTACTTGTGCGTACAGTGTACTTGATGCACCTGATAGAATTAATGCAACAATTATAATAAGCATATAATGTATATTTTCGCCCCTTAAAACCAGTGACCTGCTTAACTTTTTCATTTCTATGACTCCTGAATATTGAATAATAGTTTCTTATAATATCATTAAGAGATTAAAAGTTTGCATAAAGGATCATCATGGTTTCTGCTGCTGCATTAAGGTGCGTACCGTTGGTAGTGCCCATAACCGATGACATCTCGGTTTTAACACTTGAATAAAAAACAGAATAAGCATTTACTATAGCGTCTACGGATACGTTTGTCGAGACAGCAGCTTCAAGCGTAGCTCTATAGCCGGAAAGATTTGCATCCATGTTTGTCATCATATTAGAATCCATTCCGAGTAATACCGACATATCTGCTTCTATTGCAGATCGATAAGTTTCATAATCATTATCAATATCGGAAATTGTAAGGGCGCTTTTAATTGAAACAGCTAAATTAGTACCTGCTGTAATTGCATCAGACATTTGGGATTGAGAAGCGCCGAGTGCTGTAAAGCTTGATTGGATAGCATAGCTCATTGCCATTGCTTTAAACTCTTCGGATCTTTGTTCGAATGAAAATGCAACCTGAGTATTTAAGTTGGTTGTATTGTTGATAAACACTCTTTCAGAAATTTCCATAAGCTTAACATAAGTACCGGCAGATAGACCTGCATTAGTGTATGCATTAACCATCCCCTGAAAATAAGAACCTTTCGCTGCATCAGCGTCACTCTGATTATTTGCATAATATAAGTTTCTTTCAAGCGATGCCTCAGCATCCGCCTCACCGCTGATAAGTGACTGCCATTGTGCTTGTGTTATTCCGATCGATGAATTAGATGCTGCCGTAGCTTTAGCGTTTGCTTCGGCGTTAATGGAAGCTTCTACCTCATTCTCCATTGTCGTATCACTTTCAATTTCTGCAGCAATACCGGAAGAAATATAATTTCCTATTTCTGAATAAGTAACATTTCCGTCGTTATTTTCTTTTGCTTTAATAAAGATATTGGTTTTAATAGTTGTTTGATCGTCAAGTGGTTCGGCATAAACTTTAAGTCCCGATTGTACTTGGGAGGTAATCACTGCTTTCCATTGGCTGGCTCCTTGCGTTGCAACGACAACTAAGTTTGAAATACCGCTAAGATTAGTTTCAACATCAAACTTACCGTTAGCATCAGTTTGAACAGCAGCATTGGAAACTGTTTGAAGAGAACCATCTGCTTTTATCATAGCAAGAATTACAGTTGCACCTTGTACGCCGGTTTGCGTTGAAGATGACTTTTGCATTTTGCCCGCAGAAGAGCTGCTTCCGGTTACCCTGCCCTCTACTGTGGCAGGCGAGCCATTGGGCCCGGTCGGGCTGCTTTTTGAGCAACCAGACAATAGGGCAATTGCAAAAATGATCGCAAAAAATGATAATAATTTTCTTAGCATATTATCATTCAAGATCTCTCGGGATATTTTTATTTTCATTTCCAGCTCCTAATATTTTTAAACATAAATTCTATCCGGTAAAATCCAATTTAAGTGCCACGGAGAAAAAGAGCTTTTTTTAAGAAAGATGGCTTTAAGAACTGTTTATAGATATGAATATATTTCGCTCGCTGAATATTTTTCGCACAATAAACTTAAAATACAGAGCATTTTAGTTTACTCAACAAGAGAGGTCATTCTTTTAATAAATAAAGGCAATGACAATTATTTTCATGTCATATCAAAGGATCCGCCTTCGGTGAAAATGATCTCCAAGATAGTGTGTCATATCGAAGGATCCGCCGCGGCGGATGCGACTGAGATATCCCATGTTCAATTCGATCACTAGAACTATTCATGGGATTTCTCCTTCGATGACTCAGTCGAAATGACAAGTGTTCTCGTGTCATATCGAAGAAGTCCCGCATACGGGATAAATCATCGAGTGCCTGCCCCGTATGCCCCGTTTGCGGGGTTTGCGGGGAGATATCCCATGGCTACTGTGAATCCTGAACTATTCGTGGGATTTCTCTCTCCGGTCGAAATGACAATTGTTTGGACAAACGGACAATATATTTTCCTCTTATTCTTTAGCTAATATCTCCCCCTATATTAATTTATTAATTAAAATGTTAAGTATTAATTTGTCCTTTTGTCCATTCTTTTGATATTGAGAAGTTATCAAATTATTTCTTGGAAAAAATCATCATTGGCTTTTGCCCTGTGTTTATCCATTTGTCCTAATTTTAATTTGTTTTGGAAAATAATAAACCTGTCTACGCCGGATTTTCTTTCCTCTATCCTTAACTCATATAATTGTGCATAAACCTTTGTCCATTTAGTTAAAGTATTTTGCTTGATTTGTCCAAAGTCTTCATACTCTTTTTTGAAGCGTTCGAACAATTCTTTTTTATTATGCTCAACATCAAGAGGGATTTCTTTGATAAACTCTTCAAACTCCGGCGAGGTTTCATCAATTAGCTTTTTCCTGCCAAGGTTGATATAGCAATATTCTGTAAGTCCTTTACTTAAGTACAGCCGGCAGCAATCGATCATAAAATTATCAAAGGCGCTCCACTGGTCTTTATTCCAATCAGAGAAAAACAGATTTCCAAAATCATCTTTTGGTTTATGCTTCGCATTGTAGAAATCTGAAAACTCAATAACAAACTGGCGGTCTTTGGATGAATCATCGCTTCCTGTGATAGAATGATTAGTTGTAATCAACAGCTTCGGCGCTTTCTCGAATGGTATAGAATATTCATTTCTATTTTTCTTTTCGATTGTAAGCCCTTCAGTTATTATAGAGAACAATTTTTCAAAGCCGAATTTCTTAGCTACATCATCAAAGAAAATTATTTGCGTATCCGGATTGACTGATTGAAATGGAAAGCTCTTATCAAATTTAAAATTCTTACCGTCGAATCTAAGCATATTTTTAACTTGAGATATGCCCTTAGAAATAAGACCTTTGCCCGATCTGCCGAATGCGCTATCGCTTAATTTTTCGTCGATGAAAATAATTGCCTTTGCGCATGAAGGATCTTTATAAGAATGCAGCAAATAGCCGATAGCAGTTTTAAGAGAAATAATTCTTTGTCCGTTATTAAGGCAAATATTATTTATGCACGTTTCAAAATCCGAAACTGATGAAGAGGAAGAGAAATCTCTTTTATTCAATTGTTCCTCCCAGATGTATCCATTCAACTGATTATAATTTTTTATTTCTACAGAATCTTTCATCACTTCAATAAGACAATTATTGAAAAAGAACATTGCTTTATCTTTGGTATCTTCGATAAAATTAACGTCCGTAGTTTTCAAGAATTCAAGAGAATCGGTGCAGAAGAAGCTTCGGGCATTTACTATCAAGCTTTCAATGAGTAATTTTTTAATATGTTCTTCCAGATTGGTATTTATATAATCAAGGATGAAGTCTTTGATCAAAACGGGGGTAACTTCTTTAACGATGTTATGAGTTATCCTGACAAAGATATAATCGGTACCAAGGAACATCTTAGCAAAGCCGCGAGTTTCGAGGAATCCGATTAATTGATTGCGGATAATAACAGCTTTGCCGTCCTTAATGCGCCAAAATTCACCATTCCTGCGCGGCATGTTTTCTTTAGGAAATGTGAAACCATATTTTTTTGCAATATCAAAAAAAGAACCGAGCGTAACATCTCCGCGATAGTCTTTAAGCAAGCCGTCAAACTTTTTATTAAGGGCAACTTGAGTGTCGCCGGGATATTTAGGATTATCCTTACCGATCATCAAGAAAAATTCCCTTCCTTGCTCACCGATGGAGGCTAAAGCAAAACCGATTCTTAAAAAGTCATCATAGTTATTTATGCCGCCGCTAAGAAATGCAGCAGCCTTTTTTACCATAGTTAGATTACTTTCACATTCAACACTTTCCTTTTGCTCAGTGTAAATCCCTCCCGGACGATTTTTATTTTCTCGGAGTTCAGGATTAGTATTTGCGGCAGAGGTATTAAGAGCGCAAAAATGCTTAATCGTATCAACGAGCTTTCCCGCGCCGATATTTTGCGGAGGGGATGAAGGTATTCCGTCACGAACGTTTATAAATTCATATTGCTTACCTGAAGGATGATATGAAGGAGGCAAGACAGTCTGACAATTTTTCCAGCGCAATTCAATATGGTCGCAAAGAGAGCTATCGAACGTTCGCAGTTTATAGTATGATTTTTCTCCGCCTAAAGCATAGAACAAGAATGATGCATCATCGCAATAGAACCAGATATGATAACCTTTGCCGCTTCCGCTTTTCACAGTCCATAAATATTCAAGAGGAAAGCCGAGATTAATTAAAAAACTTTTAATGAAATTATAGTCAGGCACGTTATCAAAGTCGAGGCATCTAAGCTTATTGATACCGGATATAGCGCCGATGCCGTTAATTGGCGGGTGCCATCCCAGCATATCAATTTCGTCCAATAACATTTGCTTTGATTGGTATTTTTCCCATCCGCCTCCGGAAGAAATTTTCGGTACTTTATTTTCGAGCGGTAATAAGTTAAATCCGAATGCGCCGGAATAATCCTTAGCAATTTCTTTAAAGTTCATTATACTATTTCCGTTTTAGTTTTTTCCCATTTTCCATACTCCATATTCCATCTTCCATGTCCCATCTTCCTATGATCCATTTGTCCAGTTCACTCTTAAAAAAATAAAGATACTTTCCCATAGGTTTATGGAAGGGGATTTTATGCATGCTTGTTAATTTATAAAGATGTGAATGTGATATACTTAAATACTGAGCGGCTTGATTGAAGTTTAGCAGATTGCTTTTGTTTTCATCGAGAAGGTTTTCGATTCGTTGAAGTTTTTTGAGGACTTCATCGTTTTGAAGGTCTTGTTCTGTAGGCATAGATTTCCACATTGTTAATGCTCCTATGTTTTGGTTTATACAAAGCTATACAGGAGATTTCTCCTCACTAAGAGTTGTGTCATATCGAAGGATCCGCCTTCGGTGAAACCGCCCTCCACAATAGAGCATGTACTATCGAAGGAGTCCCACGACTGAGATATCCCATGTTCAATTTGATCACTAGAACTATTCGTGGGATTTCTCCTTCGCTGACTCAGTCGAAATGACATTTATTTTCGTGTCATATCGAAGGATCCGCCGCGGCGGACCCGACTGCCTGCCCCGTTTACCCCGTTTGCGGGGTTTGCGGGGAGATATCCCATGGTTACTATGAGTCCTGAACTATTTATGGGATTTCTCCTCACAGTCGTTCGTCGAAATGACATTTATTTTCGTGTCATATCGAAGGATCCGCCTTCGGTGAAAACGATCTCCAAAATAGAGCATGTCATATCGAAGGAGTTCCACGACTGAGATATCCCATGGTTGCTATGAGTCCTGAACTATTCGTGGGATTTCTCCTTCGCTGACTCAGTCGAAATGACATTTATTTTCGTGTCATATCGAAGGAGTTCCACGACTGAGATATCCCATGGTTACTATGAGTCCTGAACAATTTATGGGATTTCTCCTTCGAAGACCTGCCTACCAGTAGGTAGGCAAAAAAGATTAATGTAAATTTAAGGAAGGCAATTAAAAAACAATCGTATTTATCGTATATACTATTGCTTTCTTACCCTTTCGATGTGTTCGGAAATCTTATCTAACATTTCCGGATTACCCTTATAACTTATTTCAATCAAGCCCTTTAGAAACTTTAGCAGAGTCTCGCTTCTCGTACTTCTTTCTTCCGCAATTAAATCCTTTTTCCTTGCATTATATTTAGCGGCGAAAGTTTTGACATCAAACTTTTCGCTAAAGAATATTTTGCCGATTTGAGAAGCTTCGGTTTTCAGAGAGATTATTTCAGAAGATTTCATAGCTTCAAATATTCTAACAACCTCCGGGACTCTACCGGTTATTTTTACAACACCCGGAGTAAGCATATTATCCGTTTCTAACAGCAACTTTCTAAATTCGATTTCATTTTGGATAAAGATTTCGAAGGCAGGTATTCGTCTAATATTTTGATCTAATTCGGGAGGATTATTTTTCCATTCTTTCAGGACAAAGGCTAAATATCCTATCTGATCCTCTATTGAGGGCAGTTCGCTGCAATATTCCATTATTTCTTCGCGGATAAAATCAAAAGTTGATCCCTTTGCCCATGAATAGATTCCCATTTGTTCACTCCATTAAAATTTTGAGATAAAAAACAAAATCATTATTTTTTTTCCGTAAAAATAAATTAGTTCTATGTAAATTATTTAACTATTATAGAAAAAGGATTTGTTTTTCTAATTAAACACCGATGCACCACTTCATCTGCCATCTTGCCGGAATAGATCACTCAGTAATTAAAGAGATATTTCACTTTCTAAATTCCGAAGCGAAAAACGTTGTTGCCGTAGTACCATTTGAAAAGAAATTTGGCAGCTTTAATCTTAAGATCAAAGCCAATTTTATTAAAGACAACTATACGGAAGTCAGAAATATTTTTATCGTCAACTGGGTAAACAAGGAATGTGCCGAGTTTTTTATAACACAAAATTTTGATAAATATGAAAGTCAGCTATATGCAATGCTGGAAAAAATCCGTTACTATTTTAAGAAACTGCCCTGCAACCACAAACGGATAGTTAACTTTCCCGTTAATGACCCGGATTATTTTGAAGAGTTGGCACATCTGATAATTCCCAGGGGAAAGGAAAACGATCCGCGATTTTTATCGACATGTAAAGCAATAATTTTAGTCCTTTTTGAGTACGGTGAATTTGGGAGGAGAACACCGGATGAACCGGCGACATTGTTCACGAAATATGAAGATGGGCAGTTACCTCTACCATAATAACGTATATTCGAGAATAGATAAAAGGAAAATCCCGAAAGCTTGCCTGCCGAGAGTGTTGCACAACTTCCACCTGTCATTTCGACCCTGCCTACCGCATAGGTGTCAACTTAATATTTTAGAAATCTTATGTTGCAAATTGAAAATGATTGGGAAATGGTACAGAAACACAGAAATTTGTAAATCCTCTACGAGGATTTCTAAGCATTTTTGTTATAATATAGCTACAATAATCTGACATCTACGATGTCAACTAAATTATTGACCTCGTAGAGGTCTTATTGTTGTAGAGATAATGTCAATCCAATAATTCCGAATCCTCGTAGAGGATTAACAAGAGTCGGAGTGATTTCTAAGTTACGGTCTTTTAATGAATTAACGACAAAAAATCTTTATAAAAATAATTGTTAGGTTGACGCCTATGCGCTATGCGGTGATATCTTTTATCTTATTTCCCCCTTCCCATTCAATCCCTCAATAGAATAAAAAGGTAAAACCTCAATCCCGTTACTTCTTTTTTGTTTGCTATCCCCTCCGTAAATAATATATCCATTAGAGCCCGGATTCATCTTTTGCCAAAATTTTATGCCCTTGAAATATTCATCAGTAATCGTTTGACCTGACTTTATCTCGACCGGAGTAAGTTTATCCCCATTTTGCATCAACACATCTATCTCATTACCAACATTATCTCTCCAAAAAGATAGATTGCTTCTTAATCCACGGTTAAACCTTTGTTTTAGGAGTTCCACTACTAATAAGTTTTCAAAAAGACTGCCTCTAAACGGATGGAAGCTTAATTGTTCTGCATGTTCAATACCTAATAATGAAGCAGCTAATCCGGTATCGTAAAAATAAATTTTCGGCATTTTTACAAGCCGCTTATTAAAATTTGCATGGTGCGGATTTAACCTGAAAATGATAAAACTCATTTCCAAAATTCCAATCCAGGATGCTACAGTTTTACTGTCAACACCCGTTTCTATTGCCAAATTATGCATATTCAACAACTGTCCACATCTTCCTGCACATAGTTTTATGAATTTTTCGAAAGCAGTAAAGTTGGTAATATTTTTTATTAACCTGACATCCCGTTCAACATAAGTCATGATGTAATTTGAATACCAGGCAGCGGGATCAAACTTTTTATCGTACAGCGAAGGATAGAGCCCCTTATAAAGTAACTTATTTATTGAAGTTGACTTTGTTATTCCTGCTTCCATCATCGAAAAAGGGAGTAAAGTAATTAACCCGATTCGCCCGGCAAGACTTTGAGCAATATTTTCTTGAAGTAAAAAATTATTCGAGCCGGTAAGGATAAATTGCCCCGCTTCATCCTTATCATCTAAGATTTGTTGTAGATATGAAAAAAGTTCCGGGACTCTCTGCGCCTCATCAAGTATAGCGCCCTCGGAATATCCGCTTAAAAACCCTCTCGTATCTTCAGAAGCAAACTTCCTGATATCGGGATTCTCTAAACTAACATAAGGTTTTTTCGGAAACACCTTTTTTACTAATGTCGTTTTACCGGATTGTCTGGGGCCTATAACCGCAACACACTTGAATTCTTTTGCTAATTGCAAAAGCGCTGTTTCTGCTTTTCGTTTTATCATGATACAAAATTACAAAAATGGAATCTCATTCCATAATTGTAAGATATTTTTTAGACACGGAATTAGTGACGAGTAACGAGTGACAAGGCAGTAAAGGGAAAAGATTAAAGTAAAAAGCCAGAATGAAAACGAAAGGAATGCATTATTAGTTTTACTTTAGGGCAGTTCTAAAAACTATCTTTTATAAAAATTTAACGCAGAGAACCTACCTACCGAGAGCGTTGCAGAACTCTCCTATTTAGTCTCGAACGTAAAGAGAGGTCTCAAAACTGTCTAAAATGGGATTTCTCAGTCGAAGACTCCTTCGAAATGACATCTGGAAGTTGTGCAACAGACTCTACCGGCAGGCAGGTATTGAAGTTTTTAGAACTGTCCTTTATTTTAAGTTTCAATAAATACCAATACCGGAGTGCAATATTTCAGATGCAAATGGTTCAGTCTCATCAAATTCCGAAGCTAAGAAAGGATGCGGTTCTATTACTTCTTCGAATTCTCTAGCATATTTCATTAGTTCTAAACGGGTATCAAACCTGTCTTTATAATATTCTTTCAAAACAACTGCAATATCAATGTCGCTGAATTCTTTTTGTTGATTGCGGGAATAGGAACCAAAAAGGATAACTTTTTCTACAGGGAGACCTGCTTTCAATAACATTAGGTAATATTCATGAGTATTTATTTATCCTCTACGAGGATAGTTTATTTGTTGGAGTAATTTGTTTCTACAATAATCAAACATCCACGATGTTTTTAGACCTCGTAGAGGTCAAATTATTGTAGGAAAAGGTTTATTTTACATTGGCAAATCCTCGTAGAGGATTAACAAATTCCCCTGTATTTGCGCTATTCTATTATAATATTATCCTCAATATTGTAATGTAACAGATTCTTAAGTTGACGCCTATGTGCCTGCCGGCAAGCTCCTTCGACATCTGGAAGTTGTGCAACAGACTCGGCAGGCAGGCTTGCCGCGCTATGGTCACATGTCGCTCTTCCGGAGCTTTAATATTTTTTCAGTTTAACTGCTACTAATATTTCGCAACTCTACGGCTGAAAGTCCTACTGGCTATTTCCTACTAGCCTATGTAACGATGTAAACCTAATTCAGGACAAGACACCTACTACCTACTTCTCCCTATATTTACAATTCTTTTACAAATTCTCCGAATAATAATATTTTCGAATAGACCAAAATCAAACAAAAACCCCGGGAAATAATAACTCCTTCTAAACGCAGACAATTTACTATTTACTTTTTCTCTTATTTCCACTTTCAACCCGAACCTTTGGAGATAAAATAAAATATCATCCGTCATTCTCACAAATTCTTCACCGGAGAATTCCTTGCAGTCAAAATCAATATCTTCCGAAAAACGGTCTATACCTTTTACAAGTCTTAGATTTGTACCTCCAATAAACGACAACTTCTTAACCCATTTTGAAGCAGAAAGATAATCGAGTATTTGTAATTGAATATATTCCTTTACCATGTACTTCTGAAACGAAAAATTTTCTCTTAAATATGGCGGAAAATATTCCTTTATTTGTTCAATCTGTATCATAGCGCGGCAAGCCGCAATTTTGAATTATGAATGTTGAGTTTTGAATGAAACACAATGAAATTGAGAAGATTTATCACAAAAAATATCCCGTCCCGGACAGGCTTGACACAAAAACCTACCTAACGAGACTGTTGCACAACTCCAAAATGTCATTTCGACCGGAGGGAGAAATCCCATTTTAGACAGTTTTGAGACCTCTCTTTACGTTCGAGACTAAATAGGAGAGTTCTGCAACACTCTCTAACGGCAGGCAGGCAAAGATTTAAGTACCAATACTATAAGTTAACTTACTCAGGTTGAAGGATAATGGAACCCACGACTTGAAGTCGTGGGCTGCTTTTTCTAAACGGAATAAATCAGACGGTTTTAACGGGTTATATTCAACTGCGGGAAACTTGAGTTTATTCAAGCATTTGTTCACGAATTTATACTATCAAAACTCTGTAATGTCCCCTATTTAGAGACATCATGACTAGTAAGTTTTCCTTTTTTACTAGTTTTTCTTGTAATTGATTTTCCTATTTCATAAAGGCTATCCGGCGAAAAATCAGCGCCGTTAGGCCATACAATTGTACAAATATCCTCGTCAATCCTGAATTGTTTAAATAGGTTTTTATCTTTTAACGGTTCAAACATTACTCCCCATAAGTCAAGTTTCAGGTCAACGATTTTCTTCACACCATTATTGAAAGTAATAAGTATTTTATAATCTTGCAGATACTCTGCTTCCATTACTCTTTTCATAACCGCTCCTACAGTATTGCTAATTTCCAGTTAGCCTCTAATTCTTTAATATGTTTCTGTGCCCAATCAATTACCATTCTATGAGCTTTATTAGGTAATACTCCTTCAAGTACATTTAGAGTAGGAATCTCATACTTGCAATCAAATTCGTTATAGATAACATGAAAATGTGGAGAGCGATGCTGGGTATTTCTCTCCCAGTAAATAGTAATTCTAATTCCATAGCACGGCAAGCCGCAATTTTGAATTATGAATGTTGAATTTTGAATGAAACGCAATGAAATTGAGAAAATTTAACAAAAAAAATTTGACATAAAAAACAAAAATATAATTTCCAATACTATAGAATCTGCAAATTTCAGGCATAAAATAATTATTAATTTAATTAATTTTTCATCATATTACAAACAACGAAAAAAGACCTACAAAATAACGGAAAAGCCTTCTCTCCTAATCATATCATTCATTTACCCCAAGCATCAAGTAGCAACTCTAAATCGGAGTAATTTTTTATCAAATGTTTTTTCTTTGCCGGTGTAGTTTCAAATAAATCTTTTTGTCTTTCTGTCATTTCACTATGGTACTTAACTTCTATTAACTCTTTCCCTTTGGTCATAAAATCTAGTTCAATTGTATTCGTGTAAATATATGACGGCTCTAAATTCTTTATATTCAAATAAACATAATTTTCAAAAAGACTTCCTTTGTCTCTGAAGCCGGTAAATAATGTTCTAATTCCTAAATCAGGCGCATATATTTTTTTAGGTGAAAGAAGAGTTTCGTTTGTTTTTCCATATCTAGGGAGTAAATAAATTAAATAACTATCCGCAAACATCTGCAAATAACGTTTAGCTGAATCCGGTGAGATACTTAAAATGTTTGCCGCTTTGTTGATGCTAAGATTTTTTCCAGCCCTTTCCATTAGCAGTAAAAAAAAATCCTGGAGAATCTGTGTGTTTTTTACATTGTAAAATGAAGCGATATCTTTTTTAATTATATCATCAACTAATTCTTTAAGATATTCAACATCATTTTTTAATACGTATTCCGGTATGCCGCCGGTATTCAAATAATCTTCAAAATATTTATCAACAAGGTGACTATCGCTGCGCGCAATTTTTATTTGTTTGAAATTTAAATACTCACGAAAATTCAGCGGTAATATTTCAATTAAATTATTTCTTCCGGTTAAAAAAGGCTTTTTACTTTTTAGAATAGAAGCGCTCGAGGATGACGCGAATATCTTAACGTTTTGAACGTCATATAAATTTTTTAACTGTAATTCGTAATCCGTGTGATAAGTAACTTCGTCAAAGAAGAGATAGCTTTTCTGTTTGAAGGCAATCTTGTGTATTGTTCTGTATTCCTCAACTATTTCTAATATTGTTTTCTTCGATAAATTATAATCATCAAGACTTATATAGAAAATATGAATCGGATCAATATAATGCTCATCAATCATTTTTTTAATAAGCATTTTCATCAGAGTTGTTTTACCTACCCTCCGCAGTCCGGTTAAAAATACAATTGATTTTTGATCTAAATATTTTTCTAATATTTGTATTTCATCAGGGCGGTTAATCATCTCAGCTAAGGAAAAATTTTCTTCCCACCATGGATTATATCTGTAAAATAGCTCTTCCATAAATCGCCTTATTATTTACAGTAAATATACGATGCCATCGGATAATATCAAAGAAAAGTATATGGTATGGTCGTATAAATTTTGACCCCAGCATAAATGATGAACAGTAATGGAGTATGGAGTATGGAATATGGGGGAAAAAATGAAATATCCCGCTCCAGACAGGCTTGACACAAAAACACAAATTAAAGCACTATACTATAAGTTAGCTTGCTCAGGTTGATCGATAGTTTTTTTTAGATATTAAAACCGTTGAAACGGTTAAAAATTAAGGTTTTATGTTTTTGGAACCCACGACTCGAAGTCGTGGGCTGCTTTGGTTGAACGGTATAAATCTGACGGTTTTATTAGGTTTTATGTTTTTGGAACCCACGACTTGAAGTCTTGGGCTGCTTTTGTTGAACGGAATAAATCAGACGGTTTTATGCGTTACTTACAACCGCGGAGAATCTTTCCCTACGTTAAAACGTTGGATTTGGCAAGGACAGTCTTTGATGTATTTATGACAAAAAATTGCCTTGTCTATACAAACTTATCTAAAAGTTTACTAAAATATTACTATTTTTATTATATTTGATTTAATAGTAAAAAGGTTTATTATGAAAGAGATGGAAACCATAGAAAAATTTATCCAATTAAGAGCTGAGGGAAAATCATTTGATAAAATTGCGAAATTAATAAAGGTATCTAAGCCGACATTAATTGCCTGGGAAAAGAAATATAAAGGGGAAATCGATGAATTAAAGTGGTCAAGGTTCGAAAACATACTTGAGAAATATAAATTAACCCAAGAGGACCGAATAGCGCGATTGGCAAAGGAACTGTCACATGCATGGGAAACTTATGAGCAAAAAGATTACGACAATTTATCAAAACGGGATTTGCTATCAATGATAATTCGTTTGGAACACAGATTAAAAGAAGAAACGGCAGCGTTGAACATCGCCGTAAAGGATTATCAAGAAAAAGAGGATGACGAAGAATTAATTATCATGCAAGTACGTGTTGTCAATGGTAAAGATGATCCGGGAAGATTAGGTAAAGAATATCACATTCCAATGAAAAAAGATGAAGACGGAAAATGGATGCATGATGAGAGCAAACCACAAATAGAAAAAACTTATGATGTAGAAGGTAAATTGATTGAATGTATCGAACGTTAAATTTTGAAATCTTAATTTTAACTTAACTGTTTAGGAAATTAAAAATAGAAATTAAAGGGGAAGAGAATAAGATACAGCGAAAGGGTTCGACATAAAAACAATAATCTTGTTTTCAATGGTTATATGTCGCTCCTCCGGAGCTTTAATGTTTTTTTCCATCTTTTCTACTGATATGTCACCGCGCTGCGGTTCTGAGCCTTTTGCGTGGCATGATACGTTTGCCCCGGAAATTCAGAAACCGATGAATCGGTTAAAAGGTATTCTTTCATTTCTTTTACCCACGAATGAATTCGTGGGCTGCTTTTATTGCCTTTATTTGATTTACTAATAATATATGCTTTTTGAATAATTTTCTTTTTGGGTAACCGATGTATTGGTTCGAAGGTAGACTTTTTATCATTTTACCCACGAATGAATTCGTGGGCTGCTGTTTTGCTTTTTAATAGATTTCTTACAAATGATCACTATTTATTTTAATATTAAAAGAGGGAGATAATAATCTGCAGCGAAAGGGTTTGACATAAAACAATAATCTTGTTCTCAATGGTTATATGTCGCTCCTCCGGAGCTTTAATGTTTTTCTTCTGTTTAACTGCTACTAATGTGTTACCGCTCTGCGGCTGTATGACGCAATGGATGATCCCGTGAAATCCCGTTAAATAAAAAAACATTCCCGCCAGAGGACGGGCAAGATACGGGACAGAATCGCAATTGATCCTCTACGAGGATCGGGAATTGTTGGGTTGATATTTTTGCTACAATAATGAGACCTCTACGAGGTCAATAATTTTGGCTACGAGGATCTGGTTTTTGAGATTTATTTATTTGCTACAATAATAAAACATCTACAATGTTTTTTGCTAATAAATATTTCTGATTTAAACTCATTTGATCCTCTACGAGGATCGGGAATTGTTGGGTTAATATTTTTGCTACAATAACTTGCCTGCTGAATAAATTCATTCGGCAAGCAGGTTAAACATCTACGATGTTTTATTCACTTAACTAAATATAAGTGATTCACTTTGAGGGAAAAGCATCAGCGGTGCGGCATATTAGTAGAAAATCATACAAAAAAAAATAAAAGAGCCACAGAGTGGCGAAACAAAGATTAAGTACCAATGATTAAAGATTAGATTTACTATTCACCATTCACAAATTCCCCATTCACTTTATCAACCAACACCTCAACAATCCTTTCCGCAGCATGACCATCCCAAAATTCCGGGATTTGTCCCTTTTTAAAATTATTATTTAGAATATCAAGACAGACTATCTCTGCAGCTTGTGTATCTTCCCCTACTAAATAATTTGTACCGGTTTCAACTGTTACAGGTCTTTCAGTTGTGGTTCTTAATGTAACACATGGGATTCCAAGATAAGTGGTTTCTTCCTGAATTCCACCGCTGTATTTTAAGTTTCAATAAATACCAATACCGGAGTGCAATATTTCAGATGCAAATGGTTCAGTCTCATCAAATTCCGAAGCTAAGAAAGGATGCGGTTCTATTACTTCTTCAAATTCTCTAGCATATTTCATTAGTTCTAAACGGGTATCAAACCTGTCCTTATAATATTCTTTCATAACAACTGCAAGATCAATGTCGCTGAATTCTTTTTGTTCATTACGGGAATAGGAACCAAAAAGGATAACTTTTTCTACAGGGAGACCTGCTTTCAATAACATTAGGTAATATTCATGAGCTAGTCTTCTTGCATCTTCAATTGTTCTAACAGCCATATTCGTATTTCACTTATTTTATTAACTCATGTTACTCAGACAATTTCAAATATAAAGGAAGTGAAGTGCAAAACCTCCGAGGTTTAGGAAAACCTCGGAGGTTTCTCATATAGTGATAATTGTAACAATGTTTGGTTACAGTATCAATGTCGTTTCTCCTTGTCATATCGAAGGAGTCCCGCATACGGGATAAATCAGCGACTGAGATATCCCATGTTCAACTCGGATATCTAAGCTACTCGTGGGATTTCTCCCTTCGGTCGAAATGACAACTATTTGTATGTACTGGGGATTTCTTCCCGCAAACCCCGCAAACGGGGCAGGCCCTTCGGTCGAAATGACAACTGCTTGTATGTACTGGGGATTTCTACTCCCTCCCGGCTTGACTGCGTCATCGGGCGAAATGGTTTGACATAAAGAACAATAATCTTGTTCTCAATGGTTATATGTCGCTCCTCCGGAGCTTTAATGTTTTTTTCTGTTTAACTGCTACTAATGTTTCACCGCTTGAAGGAATTTTGAATGTTGAATTTTGAACTTTAAGGAATGTTGAACTTGAAGGAATTTTTAATTTTAACCCAACCTCTGAACCATACGGTGAATTATTTTATTCAAAAAGATCTGCATGAGAACCGCAGCGGACAAGAATTAATGTTTCACCTTCAATCTTATATATTAACAAAAAATCCGGCGCTAAATGGCATTCCCTGCAATCTTTATAATCTCCTTTTAACGGATGATCGAGAAGTCTTTTATTTAATAGTTTCCCATTGGAAATTGAAATAATAGCTTCTTTTAATTGGAGCAATTTCTTTTCAAGCTTCTCTACTTTCTTAAAATCCTTCTTAAATCTCTTTGTAAAGACAACGCTTAATGTCAAGATTTCAAATCCAAAAATAAACTATCAATCGAATCATGCTTTATTGAAAACTCCCCTCTTCTCGCATCTTCAATTGCTAATTTAGTTTCTTGATTTGGGATAGAAAGAGTAAAAGGTAATCCACGGGTTAATACAACATTTTTATAAAATAATCTCACCGCTTCGGATTCGGTTAAGCCAACAATTTCAAAGATTTTTTCTGCTTTTTTCTTTAACTTCGGTTCTAACCTTGCCCTAACAATTGCTGTTTTTGTTGCCATATTTTATTTCCATTTGTTTCACATTTGTGCTACAAAATAAAATAATTGTCTAAATAAATCAACCCCCTTCTCTTTCCCCTTCCCAAAACAATTTTGAAGGTTAAGGAATTTTGAATTTTGAATGTCGAATTTTGCCTACCGGCAGGCAGGTCTTCGGCTGAGATATCTCATGGTCAACTCGTGTACCTAAGCTACTCGTGAGATTTCTTCCTCTGGTCAATGACAACTACTTCTCCATGTCATATCGAAGGAGTCCCGCATACGGGATAAATCATCGACTGAGATATCCCATGCTCAACTCGGATATCTAAGCTACTCGTGGGATTTCTCCCTTCGGTCGA
>JAKBMG010000208.1 GCA_021831685.1 Bacteroidota bacterium
AGATAACGAAAGCTTCTTTCACTAAGCTTGGTCTATTAAAAACCGAAAACGAAAAACAATATCCAACTGTTTCAGCAATTCTATTATCCGGTAATGATGTTAAATCGCCTCATTTTCCATATGCAAAAATAGAATGTGCCCGCTTCAAAGGAACTAAAACTGATACAACTATAGATTCCATGACGATAAACGATTCCATTTGCCTTCAACCGGATTCAGCAGTTGCCTTTATAGAACGTAACATTAAAAAAGGATCAAAAATCGGTAGAGTCTATCGCGAAGAACGCTGGGAATATCCAATGACTGCAATAAGAGAAATAATTATTAACGCTGTAATACACAGAGATTATTCTCTTCAAGGTAAAGATATTAAAATCGCAATATTTGATGATATACTGGAGATTACCAGTCCCGGCACAATTCCGCCCAGCATCGACTTAAACAATCTTACATCAGGTCAGTCAGAAATTCGCAATAAAACTCTCGGCCCAATCTTTAAGGAACTTCAGCTCATCGAACAATAGGGAACCGGCTTTCAAAAGCTTTCAGACGGACTTAAAGAATATCCCGAAATAGAAATAAAATTCAACGAGCCGGGTCTTGCATTTCAAGTTCAATTTATCAAGAAAAATTATAAACCGGAACCAAACATATCCGGCGAAATTACGGATGAGCAACAAGTTGGCAATAAGCCTATCTCGATTTTATCGGGCTTGGGACTAAGTTGGGATCAAGTCGGGACTAAGTTGGGACTAAGTTGGGACCAAGCTAAAAAGATGCTTAATTTATCTGAAGCTTCTATTACTATTACAGTATTAATGCATGAATTCGGTTGGTCAAATAGAACTAAGTTTAGACAGAAATTTATCAATCCAATGCTGGAATTAAATCTAATTGCAATGACTATTCCTGGTAAGCCAAAAAGCTCTAAACAAAAGTATGCTATTACAGATAACGGCAAGCTTTTATTGAAGGAATTAAATAGGTGAATTATAAATTATCAATATGTATTTTAAAATGCATAGTCCAAAAAACCTTTTTCCCAGTCTTCATTTTTCGGTACGCGGCGAAGATTTTTAAATTTTCAAAGTTGACGATAATAACTGTAATTTTAGTTCCTCTTTACTTCGTTTTGCCCCCGATGAGCATTTCAGCCAATTCGTGAAAGGAAAATCCCATTGTCGTTGTAGTTGTTTTTTTTGTCATCATTATAGAAAATTAATGTTATAGCGAAACAACTGCTCAGTTACATTGACTAGGACCAAGATATTTTCCATCAATAATTATTTGTCTATCGAAGTAATAAATCAACTTATTCCGAGTCCCTTTACTAAAGAATATCGTTAGTCAAAGAAAACTCATTTACTTTGACTATAATTTTTTTTAGTTAATAAAAAATGGCGTTATAATTTCCATCTATTTGTAAATTCTTTGGAAATGATCTTTCTTAAAATATTGTAGCTGGCAATGTTCTTTAATAATTATTTTCATATTATATTTTCATTATTATCAAATTTTATTTTTCTTTATTAGAAAATGCACATTGATTTATTTAGACGAATATTTTCTTTTTGTATCCTGCTGGTATTAACAGAATGCATTTCTCTCCATTGCCAAATTCTGCCTCTGAAAAATTATAGTGTTAGGGAAGGACTTATCTCCAATAATGCGAATACATTTTGTCAGGATAAGCGCGGCTATCTATGGATAGGCTGTGCAGAAGGTATAAGCGTTTTCAACGGGATTAAATTTACTAATTATAATCCATCTTCAGGTTTAGCACTAAATTACATTAACCAAATTATTGAAGACCGTTTTAATCCCGGCGTTATGTGGATAGCAACTAACGGAGGGGGAATTAGTAAATATTACGATGGTAAATTTTCTACTTATAAAATCGGCAGCAGCGATAAGACCAATAGAGTCAACGCAATCTCTCAGGATTTTAAGGGAAGGGTTTGGTGCGGTACGGACAATGGCGTCTTCATCTTAACGGGCGATTCTGTATCTTCTTTCTATCCTTCAAAAATCATAGGAAGCGTTGGCGCACTTACAGAATCAAAAAATCATGATATGTACATTGGGGGCAACGGGGTTATTTATGAATATCAAATGTCAATTGATTCTTTAATTTCGATACAAGAATATGCCGGAGTAAAATATAAACCGGAAGACCTCAATTTCTATGTATCCCGCTTGTATAATTCAAATAATAATATTATTTGGGCTGGAACGGGGGGAGGCGATGTCTTTAAAATCAATGGTTCCCAAATCATTTCCCGCTTTTCTGCTCCCGGCAGTGCTATCAACTTTATAGGCGAAGACAAAAATGGAAATTTATGGATTGGTTCCGCCGGAAATACTTTAATTAAGTTTAATGAGGATAGATTCCCCGGCAGTTATCTAAAATTAACAAGTAAAAATGGTCTGCCGAATAATTTTCTTATCAACGGTTTCTTTGATTCCCAAAATGACCTCTGGCTTTCTTATGCCGGCAAAGGAATATATGAACTTAAAGACAATAGTTTTTATAAGTTTCCTTTTCATGCCCAGCATTTTTATGATAATAACCTAAAATCTGCTTCCGATAAAAACGGTAAAATCTGGGCATGCGCCGGCGGTAAATTATTTGAATTATGGAGGGACTCTTCGGGCAACTGGCGCAAATATTTTCCAGCAATTGCTGAGCCTGCATTTAATGCCGTTCCCGAGATGGTTTATTATGATCATTCTGGACTTTTATGGGTCTGTTTTTCTAATGGCGATTTTGAAAGTTTTAGTGTTTCAAATAAGAATCAAAATTTCCCCTCTTCCTTAAAATTAATAAGTACATTCAGAAAGGGAATCGATTTTCCTAATGCAAATGTTCTTTGTTTTTTCGTTGATGATAGAGGTTCCCTCTGGATTAGCCTTGATAATTTGGGTGTAGCTTTGGTAAATACTCGAGTAAATAAATCATTAGTTAAATTATATTCACAAAAAGATGGTTTACCCGGTAATTCAGTTCGAGCGTTGTATGAAGATTCTAAAGGCAATATTTGGTTCGGCGGATTTATGAATGGACTGGGTGTGCTTTCATCAAAGGATTTGATCAATGGTAAGATAGTTACTTTCACAAAAAAGAATGGCTTACCCGGTAATTCTATCCGCTCAATTTTAGAGGATGACCTGGGAAGGTTGTGGATAGGAACCCGCTATACAGGTATTGCGGTTATTAGGTTAAATGGAAAGTTGAAAATTGATAGTAAATCTAATTTTAAGAATGATAATGATATCTCTATAACAGTTGAAAAAATTCTTGATGTTCAATCAGGTTTACTCAGTAATGCAATTTGGGCTGAGGCAAAAGATGATTCAGGAAGGGTTTGGCTCGGCACTGAATCCGGTTTAATGGATATAATGCAAGATAACTTTACTGTGCTAAATAGATATAATTGGCAGATTGGATCGACAATTTTCTCATGCGGTGTTACTAAAGGAAATATCTGTTGGGCTTATGCATTATCAGGGTTGAAAATCCTTGATCTTAATTCTTCCAATCATACTAAACCGGCACCGGTTTATATTTCTCATCTCTTTGTGAACGGTGTCGAGAAATCTGCCGGTAAATCAATCCTTCTTTCTTATAATCAGAATAATATAAATTTGAATTTTGCCGGTATTAGTTTGAAAGATGGAAAAGATATAACCTATCAATATCGTCTAGAAGGATTAGACGATCAGTGGAGTTCTCCGTCAGATCAACACGCGGTGACTTATGCTCATCTTGATCCGGGAGTGTATACATTTGAAGTTAAAGCAATAAATGATGAAGGTGAGGCTTCCGTTGAACCAGCGATTCTTTCATTTACAATAATTCCTCCGTTTTGGCGTGAATGGTGGTTCATTATTTTTTCACTATTGCTAATCGGAAGTACTGCTTTTATTCTTCTGAAGTTCAGAATAAAAAGGATAGTCGAAATAGAGCGTATCCGTTCGCGGATTGCTACTGACCTACATGATGAAATAGGTTCCGGTTTGACTCGTATTGCATTTCTTTCCGAGATAATAAGTAAGAAAACAAAATCGAATATCGTTACTGCAGAAGAAAATAATTTCAGCGAATTAGAGATAGCACCTTCTTTACATAGAGTCGGGAGTATCGCCCGCGATTTAGTCGAAGCAATGGGCGATGTTGTTTGGTCTATCAATCCAAATCACGATTCAATTATTAGTCTTATTCAAAAGATTAAAGCTTACTCACACGAAGTTTGCGATAATTTGGGCATATCTTTAACTTTTGAATCTTCTGAATCGGTTGAGAAAATAATACTTCCGGCTTCACATTCACCGGAAATTTTAAGAAGTATTTTATTAATAACTAAAGAAGCGTTAACCAATATCGTAAAGCATTCTCACTGTACTGAAGCAGAAATTAGAATAGATTCTGATAAAAAAGCGATTCATTTATCTATTAAAGATAACGGCTGCGGTTTTGAAATTAGTTCAAATGCAGATGGGAACGGGCTTGTTAATATGCAAAACCGGGCATCTAAAGTTAAAGGAATAATTGAAATAAAATCGGCAGTGGGGAAGGGAACGGCAATTTATCTTTCTATCCCAAGGTAAATTATTTCATGATATTCAAACAGTACATTTGTTCTGTTGTTATTAAATAATATATATATTACTTTTTTGAATAATTAGATATAATAATACTTAGTGAAGCATAAATGGAAAAGAATTCTATATCACCTGAATCATTAAATAATGAGAAGATACGTATTGCTGTCGTTGACGACGACGAAGAATTAAGGCGTTCTTTATGCTGGATAATAAACCAGTCGCCCAACTTTTTTTGTTCGGCAACCTGGAAGAACTGCGGTGAGGCAATAAAAAATATAGAATCAAACCCGCCTCATGTAATTCTAATGGATATCGGACTTCCGGATAAGTCCGGAATTGAATGTGTTAGGATAATTAAAGATTTGTACCCGGGAATTCAAATATTAATGTTGACTGTTTACAGTGATGAAGAAAAAATATTTCAATCAATTAGAGCCGGAGCTGTAGGATATATTTTGAAAAGTAGTTCTTCGGAAAAATTATTAGATGCAATCGGGGATGCTTATCACGGTGGGGCACCGATGTCCGGAGAAATTGCAAGAAAAGTTCTTAGTTACTTCCAGCAGCCTAAAGATGATATTGTAACAGCAAAGCTTTCTTCCCGTGAAATCGAAGTTTTGGATGGATTAATAGAAGGTCATACCTACAAAGCAATAGCAGAAAAACTCTTTTTAAGTTCGCATACAATCCGGTTTCATGTTCATAATATATACGGTAAACTGCATGTAAAATCACGCGCTGAAGCAATCAAAAAAGCAATAAAAGTAAATTATTAAGTCATGTCACGCAGACAATTTCAAATATAAATGAAGTGAAGTACAAAACCTCCGAGGTTTAGGAAAACCTCGGAGGTTTCTCATTATGTAATAATAACCTTTTCGTAAGGTGACTTATTAAATTACCTTCCATGGGATTTCCTTTACTACAGTAGTCCAATTTCCCATTACTCAAATTTTCAGAATAAAGTTTAAGTTCAAGGAAAAAGCAAAGATCTATGTAACAATCCTAATGGTTACCACTGCTTCCCAGCAGATGTGGAATGTGTCTAAGTCACATTTCTTTCTTTGTTACTAAATGGTTTGATTATGGGTAAAATTGAGGGCTGGTGTGAGATATGCACAAGATAAAGCTATTAGAAGGCTTGTTGATACGCATTCAGAGTGCATTCAGAGTGCATTCATAATGTTTTGGAGGTGAATTATGATTTGCTTTTTCCTTTTTTGAATGGCATTGGAAGAATTGAAAGGTATCAGCTATAAAGTTCTAAGATGTGCAGAAAAAGAATTAGTGTTTGACAATGTCAAACATATTAAATAGTAAAATGTGAATCAAGAAGGGGAATGTAATTCCGTTTCTGCTCCCAATGAATTGTTTTTTGCTCAAATGTTAAAATTATTTTGAGCAGGAATGATTACTCTCAATTTAGTCAGGCAATAAAAACTGTACATTCGTTCAGTTGAAAATAGACATTATAACGTTGAAATTTCTAATGCGGATATGCCAAACCGAACAAGATAGAAAGGAAAAATATAAAATGAATATATTTAGACTATTTCCTGTATTGCCTGTAATGCTCTTTGTGTCTCCAATATTTCTTCACAGCCAATCAGATATGCTTGATAATACTTTCGGAACAGACGGAACAGTAAGAAATTATATTCTGGGCGGAGATTCAACGTCCGACTTCGCACGTGCAATAGCAATTCAGCCAGACGGGAAAATAGTTGTCACCGGTATAACACTCGCGAAGTCGGTTCCAAATAATGCATTTGCGGTTGTAAGGTACGACACTAACGGTACGCTGGACAAAACGTTTGGAACAGGCGGCATGGTAATAGCAGGAAGTGACGACTGGCATGCTACATCGATGGCTATTCAGATTGATGGTAAAATAGTTGTTGCAGGAAGCGCTGATTTATCACCCTCAGCGTATGCTTCCAACAATACTTACGAATTTGGGCTGTATCGATTCAATAGTAATGGTACGCTGGATAACTCGTTCGGTAAAGCTGGCGAAATTAATAAATCTATTATAGGAGGAGACTCTACCTGGGACAAGGGATATTCTGTTGCAATACAGCCTGATGGTAAGATTGTGGTTGCAGGATTGTCTCAAGATTCCGGCAAGACCGCTTTTGCTCTTGCTCGTTTCAATAGTGATGGTACAGTTGACAAAACCTTTGGTAAGAATGGTACCACAAGAAATTACATCGCCGGATCAGATTCTTCTGATGATGAAGCCCATGCCGTTTCAATACAATCTGATGGAAAGATAGTCGCTGCCGGATATTCTGTTAATCCATATTCTGCGACACCAAATGCATTCGCTCTTGCACGTTACAATATTGATGGCACTATTGACAGTACTTTTGGATTTGAAGGAACGGTTAGAGTAGCTGTTCCGGATCCAGGTAACCCAAATGAAGTAGGACTTGCATATTCGGTGGTGGTATTACCGGACAGCAAAATACTTGCAGGCGGGTATTCTAATGACTTAGGATTTACAGTAGTAAGATTTGATAGCAACGGAACGATTGACGACACTTTCGGTGTTATGGGAGCTGCTACTACATTTATATCTGGAAGTGATGGCACTGATGATGAGGCACATTCAATGGCTGTTGGAACAGACGGAAAGATAGTCCTCGCCGGGCGGTCTTCATTGCCAGGACAGAACTCAAATGATGCATTTGCGATTGCCTGTTTTAATAGTGATGGATCACTGGACAAAAATTTCGGTACGAACGGTTCCATGGTGGCAAATATTTCTGGAGGAGACAGCTCCGATGACGAAGCGAATGCGGTGGTCATACAATCCGATGGAAAGATAGTTGCTGCCGGATACTCAGAGGGCACGCCGCCTTATCTTGGTTCTATAGGATGGGCTTTTGCACTTGCCAGATTTTTGCCTGGTATTCCAACTGCAGTACCTGCTGAATCGTTAGTTCCTATGGAATATACACTTTATCAGAATTATCCTAATCCATTTAATCCTTCGACAATTATCAGTTATCAATTACCGGTTAGCAGTAAAGTCGTTTTGAAAATTTATGATTTGCTTGGCAGAGAGGTGGCTACATTAGTTGATGATAGGCAGCATGCAGGTAATTATAGTGTAAAATTTAATGCTGGTAGTCTGTCAAGCGGGATTTATTTCTATCGACTTGTTGCCGGGGGATTTATCCAGGTTAAGAAATTAGTTCTTCTAAAATAGATTGATAGTAAAATTGATGAATCGATAAAACGTTAATACCTAAAAAGGGAAACGAAATATATTTTGTGCGTTTACAAGATTATAAATTGTAAAATTAATAACTATAAAACATGACGGAGACAATCATGAATAAGAGATCAACTATTATATTAATAATCTTTTTCTTTGCGGCGGTTTCAGCAAATGCGCAGCTCGGCAACTTGTTGCAAAAAGCAAAGGATAAAGCCGTCAATAAGATTGAGAACTCAATCGACAAATCAAATAAGAATCAAAACGACAGCACAAATGTTACCAATAATAACTCAACTGGAAATTCAAACCAGTCTGCAAGTATAATGACTTATCGGAATTATGATTTTGTCCCCGGGAATAAAATAATTTTTGAGTCGCAATTAGCAGATGAAACAGTCGGTGAGATACCATCGCAGTTCACTTTACAGCAAGGACAAATGGAAGTTGAAAATGATAACGGTGAAAATGTAATTCGTATTGATAAAGGTTCGGGGGCTGATTTTACACCAAGAATGTCCGTCCCTAATTATCTACCGGATCAATTTACTGTAGAATTTGATTTTAAAGATCAAAGATATGGAGTAGCAGATCTTGATATTCATTTTGGAGATGGAGACAATATAATCCGGAGAATTAACTTTCAAGAGCGGAATGCCATAAATTGGACAACAGGAACTGTGGATTATCCATCGGGTCTTCATATAGGTTACAATGATCCGATGACGTGGCATCATGTTGCAATAGCAATTAACAAAAACGTCGGTAAAATTTATATTGATCAATTCAGGGTAGTATATGCAAATAACCTTACCGGCAACGCACAATCAATTATTTTTAATGTAGGGCAATACTATAATTCCTTTATTAAAAATATACGCATAGCTGAAGGCGGGACTAATGTTTATAAAGAAGTGACTACCACTAGCAAAATTATCACGCACGGGATTTTATTTGATGTAAATAAAGCAACAATAAAACCACAATCTATGGGCACCATAAATGAGATTTACAATCTTCTTAAAAAAGATCCTTCATTAAAATTTGAAATTGACGGATTTACAGACAGTACCGGGAATGAACAAAATAATTTAAGTCTTTCACAGCAAAGAGCAGATGCCGTAAAAGCGCAGCTTGTAATTATGGGCATTGATGCGTCAAGGCTTGCAAGCAAAGGATTCGGCAGCACAAAGCCTATTGATACAAACAGCACTCCGGAAGGTAGAGCTAATAACAGGAGGGTTGAGTTTGTTAAGATGGGTTGATGGAATAATGGAGTGATGGGGTAGTGGAGTGATGGAATAATGGAATAATTGAGTAGTGGAATTGAGCGGTTTTTTCCCATTATTACAGGTTCTGCCTAATGTAACTTAATCAGTAACCAGGCTGTTACGAAACACTTTGGCGATAATTATTATATCAAATAGGAAATAGAATGAAAACTAAAGTTTTACCATTTGCCTTTACGATTGCCTTGTTAATTTATTGTTCATCATTTTTATTTGCGCAAAATTTTCAATCTGATTTAATCCCACTAGATCTAAAAGTAAATCCAACTAACGGGCAAGCTGGAAGCGGTGCTTCCGTAAGTTTTTATATTTACAATCAAGGCAGCGGGATAGCAAATGCCTCTACTGCCGATATAAGAATAACAACATCGAATAGTAATATTACTACATCCGATCCGTTATTAGCTAGTATAAACATACCGAGCCTGCCTGTGGACACAACTTACCCGGTTACTCAGTCAGTACTGATACCAAATAATCTTAGTCCAGGCACATATTATATTTGGGTAATATTGGATGTAAACAATACGGCAAACCAGAGTAATTTAACAAACGATAAAGCATATGCAAGCTTTACAATTAACAATGTTGTACAGCAATCGGATTTAGTTCCACAGAATTTAACAGTAAATCCAACCAGCGGTTTAGCCGGAAGCAATGCTTCCGTAAGCTTTACCATATATAATCAAGGCATTGGGATAGCAAATGCTTCTACTACCGATATAAGAATATCGACATCAAACAGCAGTGTTACTACATCTGATCCGTTATTAGCTCAGATAAATACGCCAAGTATAGCAGCCGGAGGATCAAATCAGGTGACTCAATCTGTAGCCATACCAAATAATTTAAGTCCGGGAACTTATTATGTTTGGGTAATATTGGATGTAAACAATATAGCAAATCAGAGTAATTTATCTAATGATAAAGCATATGAAAGTTTTACTGTTATTAATTCTAATAATACACAGAATTCATTGGATAATCTTTGGGTAACTAATAGTGGTGTTGAATCAGTTGTTGTTAACGATGCCACAAATACAATTTACATCGGCGGTAATTTTACCCTTGTTGGTCCACCGACTGGAGGGGGAGGAGTAATCGACGCTGCAAGCGGTACTGTTGATACGGGTTTCCCAAATGTAAATGGAATCATTTATGCTGTCGCACCTGACGGATCGGGCGGATGGTATATTGGGGGTATTTTTACTTATGTCGGAGGCATTGCAAGGAATAACATCGCTCACATCAAGTCTGATAAGACCCTTGACGCAAGCTGGAATCCTGATGCAGACGGATTTGTTTACGCAATTGCCGTTTCTGGTTCAACGGTATATGTCGGTGGGAATTTTACAAACATCGGCGGACATACAAGATATTCAATCGCGGCTCTTGACGCATCGACGGGCTTACTTACAGCTTGGGATCCTAATGGAAACGGCGGAATAGTTAATGCGGGGGTCGTTAATGCGCTTTCTGTTTCAGATTCGACGGTATATGTTGGCGGAAATTTCACAAGAATCGGCGGACAGCCAAGAAACAACATTGCGGCGCTTGATGCATCTACTGGCAACCCTAAGCCGTGGAATCCGGATGCAAACTTCGGTGTTACTGCACTTGTCGTTTCTGGTTCAAGGTTATATGTCGGTGGACTTTTTACAAGCATCGGCGGACAGATAAGAAATAACATCGCGGCGCTCGATACAACGACAGGGACTGCCACAAGCTGGAATCCGAATGCGAGCAGTTCTGTTTACGCTATTGCTATTTCGGGTTCAACAATATACGCCGGTGGTCATTTCACAAACATTGGCGGGCAAACAAGATACTATATCGCAGCTCTTGATACATCAACGGGGCTTGCTACACAATGGAATCCTAACACAAAGGAAGTTATAGGGTTGAACGATGTTCAATCTATTGCAGTCTCGGGTTCGGTAGTCTATGCCGGTGGTTTATTCAGCAATATTGGTGGGCAAAACAGAAATTTCTTGGCTGGGCTAGATACATCAACAGGTTCAGCTACAAGTTGGAATCCCAACGCAAATTACAATGTTGACGTCCTTGCTGTTTCGGGTTCAGCTATATATGCTGGCGGTGAGTTCACAAGTATCGGAGATTCCGCCAGAAGCTACATTGCAGCACTAGACGCAACAACAGGGGCTGCCACAAGTTGGAATCCGGGTGCAAACGGAAGTATAACGGCACTAGCAGTTTCAGGCTCTACGATTTACGCTGGCGGTGAGTTCACTAATATCGGTGGTCAGTCGAGGAATGGCATAGCGGCACTTAATGCTTCTAATGGTTTTGCCACAAGCTGGAATCCAAACGCTAACAGCACAGTTACTACTCTTGCCGTTTCGGATTCTACGGTTTATGCTGGTGGATCATTCACAAACATCGGTGGACAGACGAGAAATTATATCGCGGCAATCGATGCAACTACAGGCAACCCTACGCTGTGGAATCCGGATGCAAACAACGGTGTTACTGCACTTGTCGTTTCAGGCTCGACGGTATATACTTGCGGAGTGTTCACAAGCATCGGCGGACAGACAAGAAATTACATCGCGGCACTTGATGCCTCTAGTGGTCTTGCAACAAGTTGGAACCCGGATGTAAACAGCGATGTTACTGCACTTGCTGTTTCCGGTTCCGGTTCGACTGTTTATGCTGGCGGATCGTTCACAAGCATCGGAGATTCAGCACGAAACTACATTGCTGCACTTGACGCAACAAGCGGGGCTGCTACAAGCTGGAATCCTAATGCAAAGGGCGGGTGGGTTAATGCGCTTGCTGTTTCAGGCTCGGTGGTGTATGCGGGAGGAGCCTTTGCCGGCATCAACAGCATCGGCGGACAGATGAGAAATGGAATTGCTGCGCTTGATGCAACAACAGGCGCTGCGACAAGCTGGAATCCAAATCCGGATAACTCAGTTAATTCAATTGCGCTCTCTTTTTCCAATGCCACAGTCTATTTTGGCGGCAGTTTTACAAGAGTTTCAAATTACATGTCTTCAAATTTGGCAAGAATGACTGACCTTTTTACATCGGTGGTCAAATCTAAATTTATTTTCCCCAAGGAATATTCTTTGAGCCAGAATTATCCAAATCCCTTTAATCCGTCTACAATTATCAATTATCAATTACCAATTAGCAGTAAAGTTATTTTGAGAGTTTATGATTTGCTCGGCAGAAAAGTCGCGACACTTGTTAATAAAGAACAGAATGCCGGTAATTACAATGTGAAATTTAATGCAGGCAATCTTGCAAGCGGCGTTTATTTCTATAGGCTTTCTGTGGGAGGATTTAGCCAGGTTAAAAAGTTAGTCTTGTTAAAATAGTATTTATCAGCGGAGCATAATCTTAAAAACATGGTTATAATGACTTATTCATCACGTATAATTTTTTAAGATCAGAGTTCCGGAATTAACATATAGAGAAGGATTTCATAAATCAAATTCTTACAAAAGACATGTAAGAATTTGATTTATCCAATTCCATGTTATCTTTTAATGAAACACCGGCTCAACATACTTTCTAATTTCGAATATTCTGTCTTGATCATAATTGTTATTCTTAAGGAAGTATTCAATCTCCAAAAAGAACCATTGTACGGATAATTTATTTTTTGCTGCAATTGAAGATAACCACTCCAATTCATATAGATGAAGTGCGTGGTCTATAAAGGCAAACCGGATGGCATCTCTTATGAAAGCTTCGGCAATTTCTAAGCTTGAAAATTCCGGCGGCTCCTCAATAATAAATTTACGTTCCTTTATTTCATCGATAGATTGGTCAACAAAATAGTGATTAAAACCTAAATCATCAGCCATTAGGCGGATCATTTTTTTATCTGTACTGTCAATATTCCTGTCTTTGCAAATCAGAACCAACATCCCTGTTAAATAATTATTTTTATCTGATAGGTTCCAAGTCATTACACACTCCACTATAAATTAATTTGAAAGTTGAATTAGGTTATTTAGAATTTTTATAGTAGAAAGTTCACACTCTTTGACTCCTAAGGAAATAGTTACTAAAGTTTAATTGAAGTTGTCACTTTTTATTAAAATAAGGTCACTCATATCTAAGGGCATCAATAGGATTTAACTTAGCTGCTTTTCGTGCAGGATAAAATCCAAAAAATACCCCTATTATTCCAGCAAAGCTGAATGCAAGTAAAACTATTTGTGGTTTTATATAAGCTGCCTGGCTTGTATAAGTGTTAAGTATATAAGTAATTCCGAATGATAAAAGAATGCCTATCAAACCTCCTGCTAAACTTAAAACCAATGCTTCGGTTAAAAATTGCACGAGTATGTCAGATGTCCTTGCCCCGATAGACAAACGTATCCCGATCTCTCTTGTCCTTTCGGTAACTGAGACGAGCATGATATTCATGATACCAATACCGCCGACAATTAAAGATACTCCCGCAACCGAACCTAAAAGGATTGTCAGTACAGCAGAAGTTGCGGTGGCTGCAGCAGTAATATCAGCTTGGTTACGAACTGTGAAGTCGTCGTCTTCACCGGGTTTAATATGATGAGCTTGGCGCATTACAGCAGTCAATTGCTTTTGTGCTTGATCAATTTGATCAGTTGAAAATGCGCTTGCTTGAATGTAACTGATATACCTTCCACCCACGAGCCTATCGAGGACAGTTGTTGAAGGGGCCAAAACAACATCATCGTTATCGCTTCCCATTGCGCTTTGTCCTTTGGGAGACAATACACCAATAACTATAAAAGGAACATTGCGAATTCTAATCTGTTGCCCAACCGGGTCTTGGTTTGGAAATAAATTGTTTACTACAGTTTGTCCGAGAACAGCTACCTTGGCTCTTGAGAGTACATCTCTATCGTTGAAAAATGAGCCGGATGATAATGGCCAGTCCCGTATATTTAAATAGTTTGTTGCAACACCAAGTATTTGTGTGCTCCAGTTGCCAGCGCCTCCGATTATTTGTGCGCTTGTTCTGACTACAGGGGAAACGTATTGAATAAGAGGCGCACCATCTTTTATTTTTTGAACGTCATCCATGGTAAACCTGTTTATACTGCCTGCTCCTCTATTTATTCCTCCCGAACTGCTTGAGCCTGGAAAAATAATTATCATGTTGGTACCGAGCGCGGCTATCTGTTGTTCAACTTGCTGCTGTGCGCCGTCACCTATTGCCACCATCACAACTACCGCAGCAACACCAATAATAATTCCAAGCGCAGTTAGAAGGCTTCTCATACGAGATTTTAAGATACTCTTAATTGCCGCCTTCAAGATTTTTTTAATTTTCATAATTAGTGCTTTCTGAATTTCTATATGTCAAGATATTTTTATGATAAATTTCATTGCGTTTCATTCAAAATTCATCCGCCGCGGCGGATTCATAATTCAAAATTGCGGCTTGCCGCGCTATGCATTACTTAGCTCTTCATCTCTTATCTTAACGAGCTCTTCTTTTGCATTTAATCGCGCCTCAATCTGGTAGTCGCGAACAATAGCTCCGTCTTTAAGCTCAACTATGCGTCGGGCAAAATTTGCAAAGTCTCTTTCATGTGTTACTAATACAACAGTAATTCCTTCATCATTTAATTCCTGAAATAATTCAAATACTTCGACTGAAGTTTTACTGTCAAGGTTCCCAGTTGGCTCATCCGCTAAAATTAATGCAGGTTCATTTACCAGGGCTCTTGCTATTGCAACTCTTTGCTGTTGACCGCCGGACATCTGATTAGGTTGATGTTGCATTCTCTCTTTTAACCCTACTCGTTCAAGAGATTGAATAGATTTTGCCGTAGGATCTTTTATTCTGCTGCTTCTATCATACATTAAAGGTAGCTCAACGTTTTCCAGAGCTGTAGTACGGTGAAGTAAGTTAAATCCCTGAAAGACAAACCCGATTTTTTGATTTCGTATCGTTGAGTATTCGTTCTTTGTCAGCTTGCTTGTGTTAATTCCATCAAGGAAGTATTCTCCGGAAGTGGGGCTGTCAAGGCAACCTAGAATGTTCATTAAAGTCGATTTGCCTGATCCGGAAGCTCCCATAATCGCAACAAACTCTCCTTCTTCAATTGAAAGATTAGCAGACTTTAACGCACGAACTTCCATATCACCGACTTTGTATGTCTTTGTCAGGTTAATGGTCTTTATTATTGTCTTAGCCATTATTATAAGCCTCTTCCAATACCTCTTGGCATACCTTTGCCCGGTGCATTTGAATTAGCATTGTTTCCATTGGTAGCTGTTGCCGTACCTATAATAACATTCATCCCTTCTTTTAAATTCTTGCTTTTAACTATTTCCGTATTCTTCCCGTCGGTAATGCCTAGCACGAGAAAATTTTGTTTAAGGTTTCCTTTGTCATCAATCGACCAAACTTTCCCGACGTTCAAATTATTTGCGTGTCGTTTTACTGAATCATTCTGTGATAGTACCCCGGTTTTTTGTTGAGAATTATTTTTGGATGTGCCCAGATAAGTTCCGTTATTTTTCTGCATTGTTACCTTATATTTCGCAAGCGTTTGTTGATCAGGCAGAAAACCGAGAGCCTCGTTGGGAATCATAAGGACACTATCTTTTTGAGCGATATAAAAATCAACAGTGGCAGTCATGCCGGGTAAAAGCAGGTTGTCTTTATTGTCGGCATTAATAACTACAGTATATTCAACTACGTTTGAAACAACCTGAGAGTTCAATCTTATCTGTACGACTTTGCCCATAAACTTTTTATCGGGGTAAGCCTCTACGGAAAAATCGGTAGTTTGCCCATTCTTAATTTGTCCAATATCGCTCTCATCAACAGAGGCTAATATCTGCATCTTGGAAAGATCCTCAGCAATGGAAAACAGAACGGGTGCCTGCAAACTTGCGGCAACAGTATTTCCTTCCAATACGTTTTTATTAATAATAATTCCGCTTATCGGAGAATAGATATATGCATATCCAAGATTTGTCTTTGCCTGCAATAAGGCTCCATTAGCTGATTCAACATCTGCAGAATCAGATACAAGAGTTGATTTTGAAGTAATAAGATCCAAATCTGATAAAAATCCTTTATGATTTAATATCACATTCTGTGCGTATTGTGCCTTTGCAAGTATGTATTGTGCTTTTGCCTTTAGAAGTGCCGCCTTCGCATTCTGAACTTGCTGCGATAAAGCGGTTGTATCAATAATGGCTAAAAGCTGCCCCTTTCTGACATGGGAATTAAAATCTACGAATATCTTTGCAATCTTGCCGGAAACTTGTGTGCCAACATCAACAGTCGAAACAGCTTCCATTGTCCCGGTGCTTGATATCATTGTAATTATATTTCCTCTTTTAATCTGAGTGAATTTAAACTTCTCAATTTGGGCATTATTCCTAAAAAATAAGAGATAAGCTATAATCAATACTGCGGCGGCAATTAAACCGTAAATTATTATTTTCTTTTTCATATTATTCTGCAGCAAAAAATTTCAAAATAAAATGGTTCTAATTTCTTGCTATCTCCTTTTCTTAAAAGTTGTCCAGGTTAGTTATTTCATATTTAATTATGATTTCTTAGTAGAATCTACAATAACTGAAATTTTATGAATAATTTATCTGTTGGACAATACTCGTAAGGATGAGGTTTATCGTTACTTGTAATTCTGTTACGCAGGACAATACTTGTGATTTCCTTTGTAGTTATTTGATCTGTAGGTGTTTGATTGATCAAATTCTTTGGAGAAAACTTTTTCCATAACAATACAAAGAGTATGTAAAATAAAATGCATAAGTCATTCATATCCGTTAGCTGTCATCGTTCAGATATTGAACTTTAAAGCCTTGATAATTTTTGACTGATTTAGAAATTTTCTAATTTAAATAATATGATATTTAAAACGTATAAATTTAAATTCAATAGATGATTTTTTTTAGGTAATGTGTCTATTTAATAGACGGGAAAAATAATTTTTGGAAAAAGAAATACTAAATATTTCGTTTGAGCAATTATACGATGAAATATTTTTCAGCGGAAAAATATTTAAATAAAAGAGTAAGATTATCGGGTTACATAAAATCAAAAGATGTGGCTGAATCAGCTGGTCTATGGATGAGGATTGATGGAAAGGATAATCCTTCGAAACCTCTGAGTTTTGATAATATGGCTAACCGCCCTATCAAAGGAACGACAGAATGGAAAAAATATGATATCGTCCTTGATATCCCCTCTAATAGTAATCTAATTAATTTTGGTTTACTACTGTCTGGAACCGGTGAGGTTTGGATTAGTGAGCTAAAATATGAAGTTGTAGATAAAGATGTTCCGACAACTAATTTAATGAATAATGCGCCGAAAGCTGACGAACCGGTTAATTTAGACTTTGAAAAGTAATAAAGCTTTAATATTCAATTTTAGCGACTGAATTTTTTCCTACCTGCATAATTGTCGGGTCGTTCGTATTTTGTTTTGAGCTTAAAATGAATTTTATCTGCTGCGCAAAATTTCTTGAATTATATGGTTCCGTGATTAAATGTGTATAACCTCGCGCTAATAAAAATTCTTTACTCTCGTCTAGTTTTGTTATTACAAACGCAACTATTGGAATTGAATCATAACCGCTAATATTCTTAATAGAATTTGCAGTGCCTATTCCGGTACTAGTTGAACGCAGGTTAACATCTATCATGACAAGACTGTATTTATTTGCATTTGCAAGGTGTATTCCTATGTCTGTAGTGCTTGTTGTGTGTATCTGGCAAAATCCTGATAATAATTTATTTATATTTGATGAACTGACGGGGTCGTCTTCTACTAAAAGAAGTTTATGCATAATGTTTTTTCCGGGTTAATGAAAGAAAATAAATGTAGGCTGTAAAAGAATTTACATTTTTCAAAGATAATTAAAATGTATGTTATCCTTAATGTTTCATTAATACAAGGCTATTAAAAATATAATCTGGCTTATATGAAGATATCCTAAACCTTGGATAGAAAAGGGATAATGTCTTAGCTATTTTAGCTTAAACATGAAGATTCATATTATTAGCTAAATATAAACGGAAAAATATTTTCTTTGTTTTTTTCTTAAACTTGGACTTAAACTTGCTCTTTGACCGGTGTGAAAAATTCTCTAAAATTGTTGTCATTTCGACCGGAGGGAGAAATCCCATATATATCCGAGATACACGAGTTAAACATGGGATATCTCAGTCGTAGGACTCCTTCGATATGACAAGAAAAAATAGATGTCATTTCGAATCCGGCTTAAGCCGGTGAGAAATCCCGCGCATAGCTCAGATACACGAGTTAAAGATGGGATATCTCAGTCGCAAGGCTCCTTCGATATGACAAGAAAAAAATTGTTGTCATTGACGACCGGCAGGGAGGGAGAAATCCCCTGAATAGCGATAACTTTCATATTATCTTATAGTATTATTGTTTTTGTTTTATGTGTCAAAATATTTTCTTTACTTTTTTCTTAAACTTAAACTTGCTCTTTAGTGCGCCATGGATTTAAAATGAAACCTATATATGAACAAATTATCTTAATTACGGGATCAACAGATGGAATCGGTAAACTGACTGCTTTGCAACTTGCAAAACAAAATGCTCATGTATTGATTCACGGAAGGAATAAAGAAAAAACAACCAATGTTGTCAATGAATTAAAATCTGTATCAGGGAATAAAAATATTGCGGGATTTGTAGCTGATTTCTCATCATTAGCAGAAGTACGGTACCTGGCTGAAGAAGTATTGACAAAATATCCAGCCCTGGATGTACTTATAAATAATGCCGGTGCTGGTATGAGCGACCCAAGTCTAAGTAAAGACGGTTATGAGCTACGATTTGCAGTTAACTATTTGGCGCCTTTTCTTCTTACAAGTTTATTACTTCCTGTTTTAAGAAACGCCGCTTCCTCGCGTATTGTAAATGTAAGTTCAGCCGGTCAGTACCCAGTTAATTTTGATGATATAATGTTCGAAAAGGATTTTGATGCCGTTAAGGCATACCGCCAAAGCAAGCTTGCTCTTATCATGTTTACGATTGATCTGGCTGAGCTATTAAAAGATGAAAATATTACTGTTAATTCTTTGCATCCGGGAACTTATTTGAATACCAACATGGTTCGCAGTTCAAATATTGCTCCGTGGGGAGAACCTGAAAGCGGTGCAGAGGCGGAAGTGTTTCTGGCAGTTTCAAAGTCTCTTGATGGTGTAACCGGCAAGTACTTCAATGTAAAAACTGAAGCAAAAGCTCTTGCGCAGGCATATGACGAACAAGCCCGAAAACGTTTATGGGAGCTTAGTCTTCAGTTAACAAACTTGAAATAATTAAATATCTTTCTTGTTGAAATGATGAATGGCGAAATAAATGTAGAAGGGGTTGAATCAAACGGAATAAAAGCTTATATAGTGAACCTCTAAAAACAGGAATGATGGTGGAAGAATGGAATTGTGGAAAATTCCTTAACGTTCCACTTTGTTTGGCAGAGGAGTTATTAGGGTACCCAATATTTGAATTATATTTTATCACTATATAGAGAACTAAACCTCTGGCTTAAAAGAATATGGGAAAAATAATCGGAGCTTGTTTAGGCGCATCTACCATCTCTTTTGTAAAATTAAGAAGAGACAACAAGCTAATAAGTATAGAAGATACATTTACTTTACCACACAATGGAAATCCCCGAAAAGTCTTTCAGGAACAATTAGTACAATTCGCTACTACGAATAACCAAGGTCTAACGAAAGACATATCTTATCCCGGAATAATTCCTGTAGTTGTAACCGGAAGAAAATTCAGAAAGCTCGTTAAGTTTACAAATATCTCGGAACCGGAAGCAACTGAATATGCCTTTACATATATCAATAAAAATAATGAAAACTACTCTGCTATTGCTTCTCTGGGCGGTGAAACTTTTATTGTCTATACAATTGACGAAGAAGGTAAAGTCTCAAATGTTATAACTAAAAATCAATGCGCTTCAGGTACGGGAGAATTTTTCCTCCAGCAAATCAAAAGAATGAATCTTGGAATCGAAGAAGTTGTCAGCATTGCTAAAGATGCTGAACCTTTTAAAGTTACCGGCAGATGTTCCGTGTTTTGCAAATCTGACTGCACCCATGCTTTGAATAAAGGAATTGGAAAGGCTGAAGTTGCTGCCGGTTTATCGTCCATGATGGCTGAAAAAGTGGAGGATTTACTTAAAAAAGTTAAGCCCAACTCGACTCGACTGTCGAATCAGAATAGTCCCCGAAAGATTATGGTTGTAGGTGGCGTAACAAAAAATTCTGTGGTGATCGATTTTCTAAGAAAATCCTCTCACGGCGGACAGGAAATTTTTATTCCTCAGGAAGCGCCTTATTTTGAAGCCCTGGGAGCCGCTCTTTACGGATTTGAAAATGAAGTGAATGTGGTCGAAGACTTTAATGATATTTTTATTCATAGAGATAGCTCTTTTGTTTTTCACGAACCTCTTGAAAATTCTAAAGAAAAAGTTCACTTCAAATCAATTGATCGTGGTAAAGCTAAAGACGGCGATTCTTGTATCCTTGGTCTCGATGTCGGTTCTACTACTACAAAAGCTGTTGTGATTAGAAAATCAGATAATATGGTGCTTGGCTCCGTATATCTATATACCCACGGTAATCCGGTCGAAGCTTCCAGAAAATGTTATGCTGAGCTGCTTAGGCAAATACCTGAAAAAATAAATATCATTGGTGTCGGGACTACCGGCTCAGGCAGACAGATAGCCGGTCTCCACGCCTTGACTGAAGGAGTGATAAATGAAATTGTTGCTCATGCGGCTGCTGCTGTTTATTTCGATCCGGAAGTCGATACTATCTTTGAAATCGGCGGTCAGGATGCTAAGTACACTTATATAGTAAATAAAGTTCCTGCTGACTATGCGATGAATGAAGCCTGCTCAGCCGGCACCGGTTCTTTTATCGAGGAATCTGCCTATGAGTCTCTCGGTATAAAAGTGATGGATATTGAACCCATCGCCATGAATGGAGATATGCCTCCGAATTTTAGCGACCAATGCGCTGCTTTTATAAGCTCTGATATTAAAACCGCTCAGCAGGAAAATATAAAAAAGGAGAATATTGTCGCCGGGCTGGTTTATTCTATCTGCATGAACTACGTAAACCGCGTTAAGGGAAATAGGCCTGTCGGGAAAAAAATATTTATGCAGGGCGGGGTCTGCTATAATAAAGCTATTCCTATAGCCATGGCTGCTTTAACAGGCAAGGAAATAATTGTCCCTCCCGATCCCGGTTTAATGGGCGCGTTCGGCGTTGCTTTAGAAGTAAAAGAAAAAATTGATTTAAGCTTAATGAAACCCGGCGAATTTTCACTGAAAGAGCTTGCTGAAAGGGAAGTCACATATAAAAAATCTTTTACATGTTTCGGAGGTAAAGAGAAGTGTGACCTCGCTTGTTCTATAAACCTTATTGAAGCTCTCGGTAAGACCTATCCTTTCGGAGGTGCTTGTAACAAGTATTATAATTTAATTAATAAAACCAAAGTCGATAGTAATAAATTTGATTTTATTAAAAAACGGCAGTACCTGATTTTTGAAAAATATGTCCCTGAAGTTAAACTTCCAGGAGATGCAAAAACTGTGGGGATAAATCAATCTTTCAATACACACACAATATACCCGTTATACTATAATTTCTTTACCAGCCTTGGCTTCAGGATTGTTCTTTCGGATAAGGTTGATGAGAAGGGTTTGGAAAGGGAGCATACTTCTTTTTGCTACCCTGCTCAACTGTCCTTGGGTTTATTTGCGGATCTAATTGAGAAAAATCCCGACTATTATTTTATTCCCGAAGTTCTTGAGATGTATGTTGAACCTGCTGCTCCGGATGATAGTCATTCCGTTCCGGGTAATGACGGAACAGTTCATCATAGAATCGATTTCAACAGTACTTGTGTATTCGTCAGCGGTGAACCGTTTTTCTTAAAGCAGGGTTTCAAAGATCTAATTTCTAAAGATAAATTAATCTCCCCTCTTTTTAATTTTGCTAACGGATTTGATCAAGAGGAAAATAAATTTATCGATGTCGCTAAACGATTGGGAATTGAAGACGAAAATAAAATAAAAAATGCTTTTCAATATGCCCTGAAAATGCAGGATGATTGTCAGAATGAACTTTTTGCAATGGGAGAAGAATTCACCAAGTTTTTGAAACAGAATCCTGAGGAGATGGCTATTGTTCTTGTCGGCAGACCGTACAGTTCTTTTACTGAACTTGCAAACAAAGGTATTCCTAAAAAATTTGCGTCAAGAGGTGTTTATGTCATTCCGTTCGATATGTTTGACTACCGCGGACAGGTTGTAGATGATAACCAATACTGGGAAGGGGGTAAGAAGATATTAAAAACCGCTCAGATCATTAAAAGTAATCCGCAGTTGTTTGCAACTTATATATCAAATTTTTCATGCGGTCCCGATTCCATGCTCTTAACTACATTCCGTTCAATTATGGGTACTAAACCGTCATTGACTCTTGAGCTTGACGGACATACTGCAGATGCGGGTATAAATACAAGAATCGATGCCGCGCTTGATATAATTAAAAACTATAGGAGGGTTCAATATAAAATAAGCGATCCGGATTTTAGTGATTTTATTCCCGCGAAAATAATATTTGATTCCGAACAGGGATACTTCATTTCTTCAAGCGGAGAAAAAATTCCTTTGTCCGATCCCAAAATTGATTTATTAATTCCTTCGATGGGCGATCTGGCAGCTCCGATGTTTGCAGCAGGATTAAGGAGCCAGGGATTCAATGCGCTTTCTATGCCGGAAGGGAATGCGGAAATATTAAAACTGGGCAGATCCGTCTCAAGCGGGAAAGAATGTCTGCCTCTGCTATTATGTGTTGGCTCTTTGCTCGATTATTTAGAAAATAAATGGGATGGGAAACAATATGTTGCGTTTTTCATTGTTCAGGGAGCAGGTAATTGCAGGCTTGGACAATACCCGGTTTTTATCCGCGAAATTATTAAAAGAAAAAGACTAAAGAATGTTGCGACTTTAATCTTGATGAATGACGACGGCTTTGCAGGCTTGGGACCTAACTTTGCAATGAGGGGTATGCAATCTATTTTTATAAGTGATGTCCTAGATGATGTCCGTTCTGGTATTATGACACACGCAATAAATCCTGATGATGGATTAAAAATATTTTCTGAAGAATTTGATAAGATGAACCTTGTTTTTGAAAAGAATCCAAGTAAAATATATAACACCTTAAAAAGATTCGCCGGGGTTATTAAAAATAAAATACCGTCTCGAGTTCCAATAAGCCAGGCTAAATATATTGCTCTTTGCGGTGAGATTTATGTAAGGCGTGATCACTTTTCCCATAAATGGCTGAACAAACATTTTGCACAAAAGGGATTTATTCTGAAAGATTCTTATATAAGTGAATGGGTCTATTATATAGATTATCTTTTAAAGCAAAAACTTTTAGAACCTGAAACTTCCTACCGGAAAAAGCTGGAAAGGCTTATAAGGGTTTTGTATATGAGAATAGCCGAGTACAAAATTAAAAAAATCCTGGCAAGAACCGGCTATTATAAATTCTCGTTAACAAAAGTAGAATCGTTACTTAAACGAAGCAGCCATATTCTTCCTCTGGAATACAAAGGAGAACCCGGAATTACACTTGGAGTAGCATTGCATGAGACAATTGATAAATACTGCGGCGTCATAAACCTGGGTCCCTTCGGATGTATGCCCACCAGGTTTACCGAATCACTTGCTGCAATGGAAATGAAAGTTGAAAATAAAATATTTGCAGAAAGACTAATAAACAAAAATTATAAGCTGCCCGAAGTTTTTAACGGTAAAATGAATATCCCTTTTTTAACTATTGAAACTGATGGTAATGTTTACCCACAAGTTATCGAAGCCCGTCTCGAAACTTTTATATTGCAAGCAGAGCGCGTTGCCGGTTTAATAAAAGAAGCTAAGCTTA
>JAKBMG010000040.1 GCA_021831685.1 Bacteroidota bacterium
AAGTTGATCGGCTATTAGCGGATTATGCTGAATATAATTATCACCATTAAAATATCCGGTTAATTTTTCCATCCTCCCGTTTACAAGAACATCTTCTACAAAATTTCTTACCAGAGCTTCATTGGTTTCGGTTTTGTCGAGGTCTTTAATTTCAACCGTTCCATCAATCATTGTATGACCGCTTGGATTTTGTTTTGCATTCTCTTGAAGATTGTCCCAATGTTCAACAATCTTTTCGTCTTCAAAACGGAAAATGTCGAACCCTATTTTAGGACCGAAAAAATTATAATCGGTATGAGTGAACACATAATTTCCATCCTGGAATACTCTAATGGTATTAACTCTTGCTGATTTCGGAGGAAGCTGTTGCAGTAATGCGCCAAAGCCTGTTAATCCATCAGCTACGCCAAGATTATGTTGAATGTATTTATCCGGATTGATAAATCCTACCGGTTCTGTTTCACCGGTTTCAATGCTTTTTAGTAAAGCTGCAACTTTTTGCTTGTTTGAGAGTTCCATACTTTCTCCTAATTGTTATAAATTCTTCAGGGCAATTATACTGTTGGAAAGATTTGACTTAAAGGTATATATATGAAAGTGAATGATACTTTTAGGAAGGCGGTTTAGTACTGATGATTTTCCCGAAATTCCAATGGAGTTGCGGCTGTATGCTTACGAAAATATTTGATAAAATTTGTCGGTTCATCAAATCCCAACTCAATGCTGATTTCTTTTATACTATAGTCGCTATAAACAAGCAGTCTTTTTGCCTCAAGCAAAATTCTTTCATCAATAATTTCTTTAGGCGGTTTGCCGAGTACGTTGGTGGTTGCAATGTTCAAACGCTTCTCATAAATGTGAAGCTGTTTTGAATATTCACTTACTGATTTTATTGACTTGAATTGTTTATCAACAATATCCTTAAAAAGAAGTACAATGTCGAGATCGGAACTCCTTATGATTTTTGTAATAGTTTGTTTTTGTCTTTCCCTTTCGGCAAGCAGCATAAGATTGTGCAGGTAATTCTTTAATATATATTGCTGATTCTCATCGGCAGGTTTATTAACCTCTTCGCCGATAGCATCAAAAATGCCTGAATATACTGCGGCAGATTTTCCAAGAACAATGTTAGTTACGTTTAATAAATCGTTATACAGTATTGTGCTCTGAAGAAATTTTCTGTCCGCTTCGCTCTGGCAAAAGAAATTTGCTGTAAATAGAATTGCTCTGCCGTCAAAATTACCGGACTTATCAAACGAATGTACTTTATCCTTACCAACGAAGAGTATTGAATTTGATTTGATCTTTACCGGTTCGAAATCAACCCAATGAGTAGGATTACCTTTTTGAAACCAGAGGATGTGATAAAAATCCGTACGATGAGGGTTAATCAGCAAATTTTTGTTTCGTAAAAACAGATCGCCTAAGGATACAAGTTCAAACTCAACAGGTAATCCTTCTTTGAAACCATATCTTGCAATATTTTTTTTCATTTCCCAAAAATTATTTTAATGTGTAAACTCAACATGGTTTTTTAAATGCTTTTACTTTTTATCCCTAATTTTTTCATTTTATAACGAAGCTGGTCTCGGCTGATCTGAAGCAATTTTGCAGCCTGTGATTGATTAAAATTAGTTTTTGTTAGTGCATCAAGCACTGCGCTTCTTTCTATCTGACTGAAAGTTAAATTTCCATTAGTCGTTGAATATCCGGCGTCTTCGTTTTTACTAAGTGAGTGAAGATGCCCCAACTCAACATGGTGTGAAAAAATATAATCGCCTTCATCTAACAGAACAGCTCTCTCTATCACATTCTTTAATTCGCGCACGTTGCCGGGCCAATTGTATTTTAGAAATAGTTCCTTTGTTTCGCCGGAAAGTCCTTTAAAGTTTTTCCGGAATGTCTTATTGAATTCTTGAAGAAAATAGTGGGCTAAAAGTAAAATATCATTCCCCCTTTCTCTTAATGGCGGTACATAAAGATGAACGACATTAAGCCGGTAGAACAAATCAGCTCTAAATTTTCCTTCCTCAACTTTCTCCTCAAGAGGTTGATTGGTTGCGGTAATTATTCTTACATCTACTGAAATTTCTGATGTACCGCCTACTCTCTTAAACGATTTTTGATCCAGCACTCTCAGCAGTTTAACTTGCAGGCTGGAAGAGATGTCGCCAATTTCATCTAAAAAAATAGTGCCGCCGTCGGCAAGCTCGAACATTCCTTTCTTTAGATTTTTAGCGTCTGTAAAAGCTCCTTTCTGATGACCGAATAATTCGCTCTCGATTAATGACTCGGTAAGCGAAGCGCAGTTAACAGCCATAAAACATTTATCTTTTCTTTCACTCAGTGCATGGATTGTTCTAACTACCAATTCTTTTCCTACGCCGCTTTCTCCTGTAACAAGCACGGTAGATGAATCGCTGGCAGCAATCTTGGAAATCATGTTAAACAATTTTTTCATTACCGGAGAATCGCCAATGATTGTAAAATTGCCGAACTGTTTCTTTTGCTCATCCCTCAAAAAAGCAATTTGTCTTTTTAAGCGGATTGACTCCATCGCTTTTTCAATTACAATTTTAAGCTCATCAATGTTAACGGGCTTTGTAACATAATCGAAAGCCCCAAGCTTCATCGCTTGCACCGCGACATTTGAAGTATCGACAGCGCTCAACATAACGATAGGATTATCAAAAGAGATCTCTCTTAACTTTTGAATAAATTCTATACCGGTTCCGTCAGGCAGGCGCTGGTCCAAAATAATTAAATCGGGTTCGAATTCAGAAACCCGGTCTAAAGCTGCTTTAACGGTCTCCGCTTCCAAAACATTAAAAGATTCTTTTTGTAAACTTTGCTTAAGCGACCATCGTATTAATTTTTCGTCGTCAACAACAAGTATTGTTTCCGCTCTCATAATTATTTCCCGTTTTGCTCAAGAGGTAAAGAAATTTTTGCTTTTGTTCCCTTTCCAACTTCGCTTGTTATCTCGATGCTGCCGCTGTGTTGTTCAATTATTCTTTTTGAGATAGCAAGACCCAAGCCCGTGCCTTTATGTTTGGTTGTAAAGAAGGGTTTGAAAAGAAATGGAAGTGTTTCCGGCTTTATACCGGCTCCATTATCTATTACTTCTATCTCTACAGAATTTTCTTTCTTAGTCACAAAAACATTTAATGAACCTTCATTAGCCATTGCTTGAAGAGCGTTAAGCATCAGGTTAAACAATACTTGCTGCATTTGGTTGGAATCGGCAGATATAACTAACGATTCATCGCCAAGTACAACATTGTAGTTTATTTTTTTCTCCGGCTGCAACGGAGTGATAAGCGATAAAGTTTTATTGATAAGCGATTTTACATCTACAGTTTCAAAAACCGGCGATTTAGGTCTTGCGTAGCTTAACAAATCATTCACTGCATTATTTACCCTTTGCAGCAAAGACATCATCTCACCAATAATTTCTTTCTTTGCATCACCGCTTTGAGTTTCAGAGTCAAAAATCTGCAGCGCTCCTATTACTCCGGAAATAGGATTCTTAATTTCATGAGCGAGACTGGCAGCCATCTCTCCTACCGTAAACATCCTGTCTGCCTGTTCAAGCTGTTTTTGGTGCATTTCATTCAGCTCGACTTTACTTTCATTTAAACGATTTATCAACTTATTGAAAGCTTTTTCAAGGTCCGATATTTCATCATTTCTTTTAGATTCAGCAGTTAGAGAGAATTGCATATCATCATAAGTTTTAGAACCGTTAACAGCATCTCCAATTTTATTCATGTGCTGCTTTAATCTATTAATAGGTTTTATAACGATATAATAAAGCGATAACAGTATTGTGGCACCCACAACAATTACAATTATAAACGTAAGAATAATGTTTATAAATCGATGTTCTTGCGCAACCTTTAGTAGGTCATCCATCGAAGCTTTAACAATGTAATAGCCCAAAATTTTCTCCGACCTTCCATGACAGGAGTAACATTTGGGTTTGTTAAATACGGGGTTAACTACATATTGATAATGATTTTTATTTT
>JAKBMG010000035.1:0-18326 GCA_021831685.1 Bacteroidota bacterium
TGATCAATTTGTTTCTACAATAATCAAACATCCACGATGTTTTTAGACCTCGTAGAGGTCAAATTATTGTAGGAAAAGGTTTATTTTACATTGGCAAATCCTCGTAGAGGATTAACAAATTCCCCTGTTATGTTAAAAGTCAAGTACAATGTAAAAACCATTAAACCTTCACAATATTTTGTATTAGTAATTCACGTTACGCATGTTTTTTCCCTATTGCCCCGCCACCTGCCTGTCAAGCAGGTTTATGACGGGGATTAGTGTAAAAAATATAATTATGGCTTTAGCCACATAAATAGCACAAATGGGGCTGAAGCCCGGTATTTATTGGATTTCATTTCACCCCGACATAAATGTCGGGGCAATAAAAAAACATATTAATGTAGTCATATTTTAAAACCATAATTAGAATATTTATTCATCACTTCTGAATTTTCACACAGCCTCTAACTGTCGGGGCAATTGATAGTATCATAATGCGTAACGTTAGTAATTAACTCTTGTCATTCAACTCTTGAATAATTTTATCATTCTTTTCTCTTATAAGAGAACAATATTGCGTTTTTCTCACACATGGAAAGAAAATCATTAAATTTTGATGAATTTACTTACAATACTTTGGTTTGCTTTTTGTTTGCAAACAGCAGTCATTATAAAATGACAATAATGTATAAATAAAAAATTTCGGGGTCGAAATGAAACTAAAACTTGTTACAATTATGTTTGTACTAGCGATAGCAGCAAACTTTTCGTTTGCTCAGGACTTTTACCTGGGTACCGGTACTCCAAGTGATCCTCAAGGTACTTCTTGCGCTTCCTGTCACTCAACTGTGAATAACGGAATTGCAAAACTTACCTATTATGATTCTTGGAAGCTTACCAAACATGCTCAGGCTTATGATTCCCTTAGCGGAATTTTAAGTTACAGTTGCTTACAATGCCACACCACCGGTTGGGATGCGTCGGTTACTAACGGCGGTGCTGATGAATATGTTAAAGCAGATACTTCTGCTCCACACGGTTACACTATTACTAATGCTACTGGCTTCAACAGAACTAAAAATGTTGGTTGCGAAGATTGCCATGGTCCTCTTGGCGATAGCACTGGAAATTTATCTGTTGATCACTGGGGATTTTTTGGCAACGGAACTACAAATGTTCCAAGCGTTGCCGCTGATGTTTGCGGTAGATGCCATTCCGGCTCCCACAATCCTTACTTAGACGAATGGAATTTATCGAAACATGCTATTTCTACATCAAGTAGTGCAACAATTACTAACGTTGTTCTTAAAAATAAATCTTGCGTAAGATGCCACGTAGCTCAGAACTTCATCTTATATATGCAGAACCCTACAGCTTATAGAGACACTATCTTAGTAACTGGAAACAATATTCAACCATTGACTTGTGCAGCTTGCCATGATCCGCATAGCGATGCAAATCCAAAACAACTACGTATGTCTGTCACAAACAAAGCGGTTATTTGCGACGCTTGCCATAGCGTTTACCTTGATTCCGTTAATGTCAATACTGCAGTTCATGAAGACAACGGTCCTGCTTTAGACGGTGCCGCTACTTTTGGATATAGATATCCCGGACAAACTTACAGTAATTCAGCTCATACTTTTGCAGCTACCCAAAGATGTATTACCTGCCACGTTTATGCTTCTACAACAGGCGGCACAAATACGGGTCATACATTTGAGCCAAGAGTCCAAGCATGCGCTCAATGCCATTCGGATTATTTTACAAATGTTGATACATCAAATGCTGCAAAAAGATTTGACTACGATGGTGTTCAAACTACAACAGATAGCTTGATGGCTGTTTTACAAGCTAAGTTAAATAAAGCTTCTCATTCTGATTCAGCTACTGCGTCGTTTAAGGAAGCTAATTACAACCTTGCTGCCGTTTCCGGCGATGGAAGTCACGGTGTGCATAACACCCGTCTTGAACAAAAATTATTAACAGACGCTATTGCAAACTTTACTCCGACAGGAACTACAGGAGTTAAAGATGTTAATAATTTGCCAACTACTTACAGTATTAGTCAAAACTATCCTAATCCATTTAATCCTACAACAACTATTGACTTCACACTTCCTGAAGCAAGTAATGTAAAGATTACGGTTTATGATGCTCTCGGCAAACAAGTTACTACGCTGGTTAATTCATTCTTAAACCGCGGTAATTATAAAGCTACTTGGAATGCTGATTCTTACTCATCAGGTGTTTATTTCTATAGAATAGAAGCTAAAAATTTCTTGATGGTTAAGAAAATGGTACTTCTTAAGTAATAATTATTTCAGAGTAGAGTTCATACTTGTTTTTATGACAAGTATGAACTCTACATTTTTTAATAACTTATATCCATTGGAGGAACAATGTTAGGTAAATTATTAATCCCGGTGCTTTTGCTCTCCTCTTCCTTGTTATTGGCAGCTACGGATTCTACAAAGACCGCTGAAATGCCAAAACATGGGTTTATCGGCGCTACTGCTTGTGAAATGTGCCATCATACTGATAAACAAGGAAAGCAATTTGAAATCTGGCAAAACAGCAAACATGCTTCTGCTTATAAAACTCTTCAAACTGATGAAGCTAATAAAATCGCTAAGGATAAAGGCTTCACTACTGCTGCAGCCGAAACTCCTGCTTGCTTAAAATGCCACGCTCCGGCTTATAATGTTGATAAGTCAATGCTTGGACCTAAATACAAAATTGAAGACGGTGTTCAGTGCGAAACTTGCCATGGCAGCGGCGCAGACTATAAAATGCTTTCAATTATGAAGGATTCAACAAAAGCAATCGCCAATGGTTTGGTAATGCATGCTGATCTGAAAACATTCTGTGTGACTTGTCATAATTCAGACAGCCCGACTTTCAAAGCAGATCAGGCTATTGACGTAAATGCTATGTGGGATAAAATCAAGCATCCAGTCCCGCAAGAAGCAAAGTAAAATTTGGAATTCTATTGCTCATTCTTTGGGTTGTATTAAAAATGGTTTTTATACAGAACAATATTTTTGCGCCTCAAAGTTATTTCCATGGGCAAAGCGAGATTCTGGGTTAACACTTGAGTTATTGAATCTCGCTTTGATCCAAACAAATGTTTTGGCAAGGGTAAGGGAAGTATATTTTTTTTGACAGCTTTGTTTAGAAGAAACGAAAACTAATATGAAAAAACTTTTTACTATTATTTTTATCATTGGAATTTCTATCGTTATTTTGCCTCAAAGCTTTAACGGTAGATTCTCATCTTCGGTTTATTCATTCCAAACGTTCGATTCGACTTCATCATCGAATACATACTTGCGTTCTTATCAAATGTTGAATTTGAACATCAACCAAGGGAACGTTTCGCTGCGTTCTTATATGAATTTGGAAGGCGACCTATCAGGCGTCAAGATGATGGATGATCCAATGCTAAGGTTCTATAATTTATATTTAGAGGTTCGGGATTTATTTGATCTTGCCACCATAAAATTAGGTAGACAGCCTATCTTTAATAGCGTTGCCGGTGGGGTTTATGACGGAATAAATATCGACCTGAAAAAAAGTGCATATAAATTTAACGGTTATTATGGTGGTGATGTTCCGGCTTATGATAAACTGCAATTGACCAACAAATGGGATAAAGATTTTATCCTTGGCGGAAAATTTACGACTGTCGCTCTCGAGAATTTCCAGATGTCTCTTAGTTATGTCGATAAAAATTTTCAGCCTGAACCATATTGGGCTACAAGACTTGACGCTAACCTAAACCCCATTCAAGTTTTAATTAGTAACAATTCCCTTCAATATCAATTCACGTCCGCAGAAGTAAATTATAGCTATAAAGATAAGGTGAATATTTTCACAACTTATGATTATGACTTAAACTTTAACCGGACTTCCAAAGTTGAATTTGACGGAGGGTATTCTCCTGATAAAAATTTAAGGCTCAGTTTATATTATAACTACCGTGCTCCAATGATTAGCTACAACTCCATATTTTCTGTGTTTGATTACGGAAATACACAGGAAGTGGAAGTCGGCGCCGATTACACAATCAACAAATTCTTTACCGTGACCGGAAGATACGGTAACGTAATTTATCAGGATGCTAATTCTCAGCGTGTTACAGTCGGAATAAATTCAAATTACGGAAGTATCAGCTATCGAAAAACATTTGGTTATGCCGGCGAACTTGATGCCCTATCTCTTTATTCAGCATATACAGTGCTTAATGGTTTGCTAACACCATCAGTCGGTGTATCATTCACCCAATATAAATTATCCTCTGATCCAAATGAACCGCTTAACCATCTTGCGGCAATAATCGGCGGGTTTAATATTCGCCCATGGACTTTATTATCTTTTGATTTACAGGCACAGTACATGGATAATAAAATCTATAGAAATGACTTCCGAATGTTCTTGAAACTCAATTACTGGTTTAATTCAAATTTTTAACTGATGTAATATGAAAATTAAATACCTTTATATTTTTGCTCTTCCTCTTGCAGTGGCTCTTTTTATTTTCAGCGCATTCTTTTTGAGAAGCGACCCTAAAGGCATTGGAAACAAAGGCATTATTAAGTTTTCCCATAAAGTTCACAATGGAAATGCTGCATGCGAAGATTGCCATACTGCGGTTCCTAAAAGTACTTCTCTTAAAGATAACTTGATGCCCAACCATGACGCCTGTTCAAGCTGTCATGATGTAACTGACAAGACTAAGTGCGATAAATGCCACTACGATAATATTTATAAACCGTTGATCCAAAAGAAATCGGAATTGAAGTTCAATCATCAATTCCATCTGGATAAACAGAAAATCAAATGCGAAACCTGCCATAAAGGAATTTTTGACGTAGCTTATGCAGAAGATGCGGTTCAGCCTTATCCCAAAATGGAAACATGCTACTCATGCCATAACAATAAATCAACGGCTTCAAACGAATGCATTAGTTGTCATACATCAACGGCAGACTTAAAACCGCAATCGCACAAAAGCGGAGATTTTCTTCAAACGCATAAATTTGCTGCAAGAGATTTTAACGCAAATTGTATAATGTGCCACGATAACGCTTCATGCCAGGAATGTCATACCGGAACAACTATGCTTTCAGGAAATGGCACTCCGAATGATTTTTATCAACCTTATTCCCCGACAAATTCCAAAGACGGAGTTAAACAACAGCAGATTACCAGAGTTCACGATCTTAACTACAGGTTTACCCATGGTATTGATGCAAAAGGAAAGACTGCCGAGTGCCAATCGTGCCATCAAATAAATACTTTTTGCGCAACTTGCCATCAATCAAAGCAGGGTGATTTTTCACTTGGAGGTATCGAACCGACCTCCCACTTAGAGCCAAACTTTATGACAATAGGCGTTGGCTCCGGAGGCGGAGAACATGCAACTTTAGCAAGAAGAGATATTGAAAGTTGTGCTGCCTGCCATGACGTTCAAGGCGGTGATCCTACTTGTATTCAATGCCATACTGATCCGGACGGAATCCAAGGTACAAATCCAAGAACCCACCCGCGAAATTATATGCATGATGTTCACGGTGATTGGCATACAAGCCAGGGTTCTGTTTGCTTTAATTGCCATACCGGTTCTTCCCCATCTTCACCGGCTGGCGTTGGTTTCTGCGGTTACTGTCATGGTTCAAATGTACACTGATAATAAATGGAAATTAAAATGAAATACTTTCTTATAAACATATTATTAGCGTTTGCTTTCGGAATAATATTAATTGGTTGCAGCGATTTGCAAAATAATATTCCTGTCACTCCTCAACTTAGCGCACATAAACCGGGAAATCTAGATCCTACCTCGCCTAACTTTCACGGCAATATTGTTAAAGCTAACAATTGGAATATGAAAGATTGCCAGCAATGCCATGCTGCTGACTATAGCGGCGGTACAACCGGAGCAAGCTGCAAATCATGTCATAAATCTCCGCAAGGTCCCGAAGCATGCAATACATGCCACGGAAATTTTTCAGATACAACAGAAACTTATATTGCCCCGCCAAGAGATTTGAATGGAGATACAGCTACAACAGCGATTGGAGTTGGAGCTCATTTTAATCATTTATATGGAAATTCAATAAGCACTGTCAGTTGTTCAAATTGCCACGTAGTACCCCAATCGGTTTATTCGCCCGGGCATATAAATCCGGGACAACCTGCTCAAGTAAACTTAACGGGCTTAGCTTCTGCAAACATAGCGTCGAATGCTTCTTATGATTATAACGCCGCCTCTTGCTCAAATACATACTGCCACGGCAACTTTGTATTCTCGGTAGACTCTGCTCTTCCGGGTGATCAATTTGCTTTCGCAGACAGCCAAATGGTCGGGAATAATAAAACAGTAACTTGGAATAAAGTTGATGGAACTCAAGCTGCTTGCGGATCCTGCCATGATCTGCCTCCTAAGGGACATATTGGCTATCAACAATTCCCAATTACTTCATGCGTTGCATGCCATGAAGGTGTTGTTGATGATCAAGGAAATATCATTGACAAGACTAAGCATATAAACGGGAAAGTTAATGTAAGAGGGAATTAATTTCAGAAACTGAAGAATGCAAAAAAGCCGTCAATAAAATGACGGCTTTTTTTATAGAAAATTTTAAGAGTCAATAAATAGTTTATCTATTTATTTTGCTCCTCTTTCATAGTGGAAATTCCGAATGGTAGATATGCAGGGCAAACCTTAATCATTGCTGTACCCAATGGAAGAACAGCTAATAGTCCCCACCATGATTGATAAACGATCCCCAAAACAGCAATTACAATACCGAGGATAACCCTAAACCAGCGATCGGTGCTACCAATGTTTTTTTTCATTTTTCAGTATCTCCTTAAATTGTTAGTGTAATATAATAACTTTTTAAATACTTACCTATTTGATACATTTTTAGATACAACGATTCTGTCCCCTAAGCTCCTCCCATTTATCTTAAGGGGAGGCTGGGAGGGGTTTTGCACTTATCTCCTCTCCCCCCTAAAATCTTGGTTTCTCTCCCCGCAATTACAGAATTTTATTTTGTGCGTATATTAAAAAAATAATATTCCTCAAATGTTTCTCTTAATTGAGAAGGATTTTAAAATTAGTATCTTAATTTTGACAAATCAGAATTGTTTTATAATTCTAAGTTGTTTCACTATTAGTACTAAATTCCTTTTTCCGTTTGGCATATATATTGTTTTTAGTTAGCCGATTTTAATTAACAAGTTAGTTTTGTAAATCTTTTCTTGACATTAGAGAACTGTTGTTTTAATTTTTAATAATAAATTATTGGAAAAATGTTAATAGAATTCGGAAAAGTATTTGTTTTTTTACTGATTGCAATTGTTTTTGTAATAGTTGCACTAATCGCGGCAAAATTCATCAGACCGGCGCGTCCGACTCATGAGAAAATGCTCACGTATGAATGCGGTGAAAATCCAATCGGAACTCCGTGGGTTAAATTTAATATAAGATTTTACGTAGTAGCGCTTATCTTTTTAATTTTTGATGTTGAAGTTGTCCTTTTAATTCCATGGGCTTTAGTATATAAAGGATTTGGTCTTGGCGGATTTTTAGTCGGAGCAATTTTTCTCTTCATGCTTGGTTTAGGTATGGCGTACGAATGGCGTAAAGGTGACCTCGAATGGGTAAAGCCAAAAGTTATTCTTCCTACCTTAAAAAATGTGCAAGTTGATATTAAGGAAGATGCAGCCGCATAATTTTTTTACGGTAATTTATTAATAATTGATTACGAATTAGTTAGATAGATATTTATGAGTAGTTTATTAGACAAACAATTTAATGATGAAAATATCGTCATAACAAAAGTAGATGATCTGCTAAATTGGGCGCGGTTATCATCTCTATGGCAAGTAAGCTTCGGACTTGCATGCTGTGCAATTGAGATGATGGCTACTTCTGCTTCTCATTATGATTTTGACAGATTCGGCGTTATTCCCCGCCCTTCTCCCCGCCAGTCTGACGTAATTATTATTTCCGGAACTGTCACCCTTAAAATGGCTACCCGGATAAAAAGATTATATGAACAAATGCCGGACCCTAAATATGTTATTTCTATGGGAAGCTGCTCAAACTGCGGCGGCCCTTACTGGGAACACGGTTACCATGTTTTAAAAGGTGTGGATAGAGTTATTCCTGTAGATGTATACGTCCCCGGTTGTCCACCCCGTCCCGAAGCTTTGCTGGAGGGGTTATTAAAGCTTCAAGAAAAGATTAGAAATGAATCACTCGTAAAGAAAAGCTGATGAAGACTACTGAAGAAATTTTTACAATACTAAAAAATAATTTCGGGGATGCAATTCTTGAACTGGTTACGTCCCAGCCGGTTGAACATTTCATTAAAGTTAATCCAATTGAAATCAATAAGGTTTGTCTCTTTCTAAGAGAAAATGAAGAATTATTGTTCGACAGTTTGATGAACCTATCCGGAGTCGATGACGCCAACGGGCAAAAGTCAGCCGACGAGGATGGTACTCAAATTATTTCAGGAGGTACATTAAGCGTTTTTTATCATCTGGAATCAACTAAACTCCGTCATAAATTAACCTTGAAAGTTTCTACGGATCGTGAAAAACCGGAAGTTGCTTCGGTAGAAAGTACTTGGCGGCATGCTGATTGGCATGAACGCGAAGCTTATGACCTTCTGGGAATTATTTTCCTTAATCATCCTGATTTAAGAAGAATTTTAATGCCTTATGATTGGGATGCCGGTTATCCTTTGAGAAAAGATTATAAGAACCCGGAATTTTATCAGGGAATGAAAGTTCCATATTAAATTTAGAATTTATCGGAGTTTTGAAACATAGATTTTTTTTATACCTGTTTTTTGTTAAGTGGAATTTAAATTATAATGTCTATAACAATAGAAAAAAATAAAGCAGAACGTAAGCCCGGATTAAGAACCGAAGAAATGGTACTTAATATGGGTCCTCAGCATCCCTCAACTCACGGTGTGTTAAGACTTGAATTGGAACTTGAAGGGGAAATTATAATTAACGCTATCCCCCACATCGGTTACCTGCATCGCTGCTTTGAAAAACACGCAGAAGCGATGAACTATTCTCAAGTTATTCCGTACACAGACAGGATGGATTATCTTGCTTCGATGTATAATGAATTTGGTTATGCTATTGCGGTTGAAAAACTTCTTGGAATTCAAGTCCCGGAGCGGGTTGAATATATCAGAGTTATTATGGGCGAACTTCAAAGGATTGCCTCTCATCTTGTAGCTTTAGGAACATACGCTGTTGATATCGGTGCCTTCACCCCTTTTCTTTTTTGCTTTAGAGACCGCGAAAAAATCTTAAGCCTTTTTGAACAGACTTGCGGCGCGCGGCTTCTTTATAATTATATCTGGGTCGGAGGACTTTCTCATGATCTTCATCCCGATTTTGTAAATCAAACAAATGAATTTATAAAATATTTCCGCCCTAAAATTAAAGAATTAAATGATCTTCTTACAAAGAATAAAATATTTATAGACCGTACTGCCAACGTAGGTGTTTTACCTTTAGATGTAGCAATTAATTACGGAATAAGTGGGCCAAACTTAAGAGGAAGTGGTTTCAAATGGGATATTAGAAAAGACGACCCCTATTCTGTCTACAACAAATTTGATTTTGATATTCCGGTTGGCGAAGGTTTGATGGGAAAGGTTGGCGATTGCTGGGATCGATACTATGTAAGAATTTTGGAAATGGAAGAAAGCCTTAAAATAATTGAACAAGCTGTTAACAATCTTCCCGAAGGTGATGTTACCTCAGCTATTCCTAAAAGAATTAAGCCGCCTGTCGGTCAGGTATATTCCCGGGTTGAAAATCCCCGCGGTGAGTTAGGTTATTTTATTATTAGCGACGGTTCTATAAATCCTTTTAGAGTAAAGGTGAAAGGTCCTTCTTTTGTCCATCTCGGAGTTTTGAATGAAATTTTGAAAGGTCACATGATTGCCGATGTAATTGCAATTCTTGGAAGCATCGATATCGTTTTAGGAGAAGTTGACAGATGATTTACGATTTCTTTTTCAAATTGACAGGCAGTAATTTTCTGGCAGACGTAATCCAAAGCCTTCTACCGCTGTTTATTTTTATCCTTCCCTTTGCACTATTTGCGGTTTTGTTTGAAAGGAAAGTATCTGCTCACATGCAAGACCGCTTAGGTCCTATGCGTGTGGGTTACCACGGAATTTTACAAACCATTGCCGATATATTAAAATTAATTCAAAAGGAAGATATAATTCCAACTTTAGCTGACAAACCACTGTTTAATATTGCCCCGGTGTTAGTATTTGCAGGAAGTTACGCAGCTTTTGCAGCAATTCCATTTTCCAGCGCTTTTATTGGCTCTAATATTGATCTTGGTGTAATTTTTATTATTGCTGCTTCAGGTTTCGTTGTTGCCGGTATTTTAATGGCTGGATGGTCTTCAAATAATAAATATTCATTACTTGGTGCTATGCGTTCCGCTGCACAAATAATTAGTTATGAGATTCCTACTGTCCTTGTCGTCCTCTCGATAATTATGATTACCGGAACTACAAATCTCCTAACTTTAAGCGAAATGCAAACCGGTCATTTTTGGAATTGGATGATTTTTGGTGGTCCGCAGATGGGATTGGCAAAATTTATTTTCATACCCATCATGATTATCAATTTTGTAATTATTTATATAAGTACTCTTGCCGAAGTAAACCGCACTCCGTTTGATATCCCTGAAGCGGAATCGGAACTTGTCTCCGGTTACCATACTGAATATTCAGGAATGAAATTCGCTATGTTTTTCCTCTCGGAGTACGCTAATATGTTTGCCGTATCGGCAATAGTAACGGCTTTATTTTTGGGCGGATATCAATCGCCGGTAGGATATCTTGGTAATCTCTTCGGTGCACATTGGTTAATACCAATCGAACAATTTTTCTGGTTCACTGCTAAGGGAATTTTCTTTGTGTTTGTTCAAATGTGGCTGCGTTGGACTTTACCGCGACTAAGAGTTGATCAGCTAATGGCACTCTGTTGGAAATATCTTATTCCGATAGCTTTTGTTAACTTACTTATTATTGGCTTAATAACAGTTTTATAGAATTATGAAAGAATATTTTAAGAATGCATGGAGCGGTTTGTTTACAGTCTTCATTGGGATGAAGATTACTTTTAAGCATTTGTTCGTTCCTGCTGTAACAATTCAATATCCGGATGAAAGGCTTCAACTTCCCGAAAGAGAAAGAAACCGACTTTATGTTAATATGGATGATTGCATCGGATGCGATCAATGCGCCCGTGCTTGTCCCGTAGATTGTATCACTATTGAAACTGTTAAGGGAGTGCCCGGAGAAGATGTAGGCAAAACATCCAACGGCAAAAGGAAAGCTTTGTGGGTTACAAAGTTTGATATAGATTTTGCAAAATGCTGTTACTGCCAATTATGCGTTTTCCCCTGCCCTACAGAGTGTATATACATGACTGATGTTTTTGAATTTTCTGAATTAAAACGTGAAAATTTAATATATGACTTTGCCACTTTGTCACTTCAGGAGCGGGAAGAAAAGAAAATCAATTACGCTAAGTTTGAAGCTGAAAAGGCTGCCGAAAAAGCCGCAGTTAAAGCTGCTCCCGTTAATAAACCAGTAGATAACCAGGAATTACCTAAGCCATGAATATTTACGATATAGTATTTTATTTGTTCGCCGCAATAACTGTCCTGTCGGCATTTTTTGTTGTTACCACACGGAACATCGTCTATTCGGCATATTATCTTCTATTTACTTTTTTTGGCGTAGCGGGTATTTACGTCCTGCTTGGGGCGGATTTTATAGCGATGGTGCAGTTAATTGTCTACGTCGGCGGAATATTGATTCTGATACTCTTCGGGGTGATGCTTACAAACAAAATTACTAGTGTGGAAATTAAAACCGGCTCGGTACAAGTTGTCCCGGCTGCCGTCGGAGTAGCTCTTTTGGCCGGAATTCTAATGGCATCTATGGTAGATACAAAATGGAGAAGTGTTGAAACAGCAATGCCCTCGGCAACAACACAAGGTATCGGTATGCTGCTCATTCAGCAATATGCAATAGTATTTGAACTTTTAGGAATTTTACTTTTAATAGCTCTAATCGGAGCCGCTTCAATGGCTCGAAAATAAATTAAGAAGAAACAAAATGATGCAAGTTGGATTAAATCATTTCTTAGTTGTTAGCACAGCTCTTTTTTCACTGGGTATTTTTGGAATAGTGACAAGAAGAAATGCTGTAATGGTTTTAATGGGAATAGAATTAATTCTCAATTCGGCAAATATAAATTTTATTGCCTTCGCCAGGTTCGGAAATTTTGGGTTGCAGGGACAGGTGATGGCATTGTTTGTAATAATCTTAGCCGCAGCTGAAGCTGCTATCGCTCTTGCTATCGTACTTAATATTTATAAAACTTTCTCAACTGTTAATGTTGATGAAATTGATACTCTAAAGGATTAGGTTTATGACTGACCCTCTGATAATAAATTTAGCACTGATGATCCTCTTTCTTCCACTTTTGGGATTTGTAGTTACTTTGCTTCTCGGCAAAAGAATTAAAGCAATTTATATATTTGAACTTTTCATTATCATTCTGACTTTTATAGGTGCTGTAGCTTTAGCTTTTATAAAACTGAATTATTATCAAAACACTGATATCGTTTCCCAGTTTACCTGGATAAATTTTGGCAATGTCCCGTTGCTTGGGCAAACATCTATTGACCTCGGTTTTTTGATTGACAATATTGCTGTTTTGATGATGTTTGTAGTTGCTTTAATAAGCATGCTGGTTCATATCTTTTCAATAGCCTATATGAAAGGTGATAAACTCTACAACCGTTACTTTGCTTACTTAGGAATTTTCACCTTTTCGATGACGGGCATAGTATTTACTCACAATATGCTGATGATCTATATTTTCTGGGAGTTAGTAGGTCTATCATCTTACCTTTTAATCGGATTTTGGTATGAAAAGAAATCCGCTTCCGACGCAGGCAAAAAAGCTTTCATCGTTAACAGAGTCGGCGATCTCGGAATGTTAGCCGGAATTTTAATCCTTTATACTACTTACCATACATTTACTTTCTCTCAAATCTTTGCTCAAATTTCAGCGGGACATTTACCGTTTAATAGCGAATTTTGGCTTACGGTAACTGGTATATTGATTTTTTGCGGAGCAATCGGAAAATCAGCTCAATTCCCTCTTCATGTATGGCTCCCGGATGCAATGGAAGGTCCTACACCGGTCAGCGCTTTAATTCATGCTGCCACAATGGTTGCTGCGGGTGTTTTCTTAATTGTCCGTGTTTATCCGCTTTTAACTGGTGGAGCCCTTTTATTTATTGCGGTTATAGGAATGCTCTCCGCTTTTATTCCGGCAACGATAGCCCTTACTCAAAATGATATCAAAAAAGTTTTAGCATACTCCACAATTAGTCAGCTTGGTTATATGGTTATGGGTCTCGGTGTAGGTGCATATAAGTTTGCTTTTTTCCATTTGATTACTCACGCATTCTTTAAGGCTCTCCTCTTTTTGGGCGCCGGTTCTGTTATTCATGCTATGCATCATGAACAAGATATTACAAAAATGGGCGGTTTAAGAAAGAAAATGCCTCTCACTTATGCCACTTTCTTAATTGCTTCTTTAGCTATTTCGGGAATTCCTTTAACTTCGGGCTTCCTAAGTAAAGATGGAATTCTTCAAGGTTCTTTTGCCTTTGGATCTTTGACGGGCTATTGGATTTTTGGTTTTGTCGGATTTTTGGTCGCTATGATGACTGCTTTCTATATGTTCCGGTTATTGATTCTTACCTTTCATGGTAAGCCGAAAGACCAGCACAAGTATGATCACGTACATGAATCTTCATTTTCAATGGCTATGCCTTTAGTGGTTTTAGCTGCGCTATCAATTTTCATCTGGTACACTCCAAATCCTTTTAACCCGGAGCAAGGCGCTATTTTATCTAACTGGATTAAAACCCCTCAATTAGTTACTCCACAAGATACAAGGTATAACTTCATGAAATCGGATGTACCGGCGGGTACGGTTACAAGCACTGTTCCGGAAAATTCAGAGATAATGTATTCCGAAAATTATACCGAAGCATTACATCAAGCTCATATTCCGGCGATGCTTTTATCGCTCGTTCTTGCCGGTCTGGGCATTCTTATTGCTTTCATCTTTTACCAATGGAAAAAAGTCGACACAGATAAATTGGCTAACTCCATAAAACCGCTTTATAATCTTTCCTACAATAAATGGTACTTTGATGAAATCTATGATGCTGTTTTTGTCGGTGGGACTCTCTTTTTAAGCAAAATCTTATCATGGTTTGATATCAATATTATTGACGGTATTGTAAATGGGTCGGCTACATTGACCCGTGCGGTTTCAACTTTCACCGGAAAGTTTGACAATCTTGTTGTAGACGGATTTGTAAATTTCATGGCTTATCTCAGTGGTTTTGTCGGTTTAATTTTTAGAAGATTCCAAACCGGTAAAGTGCAGACATACATTGTGTTCGTTGTTTTTTCAATTGTAATTCTTTTATTCATTTTTAAGTAAAATTTAGTTTGAAATTTTAGGTAAATAACATGACGTACTTTCCTATTCTATCGTTTATCACTTTCCTCCCGATTGTTGGGATGATTTTTATTTTGTTCATTCCAAAAACTCAAGCGACAATGATTAAGAGCGTAACGCTTTTGATTACCAGCGCTCAGGTAATAGCCGCTTTGTTTATTCTTCACTACTACAATTATAGCTTAGGTGGAATTAACGATCCTAACTCGTTCCAGTTTATGGAAAAATTTAGATGGATTGACATAAGTGGATTTTCATGGATCGGCAGGATTAAAATTGATTACTTCCTCGGTATAGATGGAATTAGCGTTCCGCTTGTTCTTCTTACGGCAATAATTACTTTTATAGCTACTCTATCGTCATGGACAATCGATAAACAAGTCAAAGGATACTTTGCTCTTTTCCTTTTACTCGATACCGGTATGATGGGCGTCTTTGTTGCTCTTGACTTCTTCCTTTTCTATATCTTCTGGGAATTAATGCTTCTCCCAATGTACTTTCTTATCGGAATTTGGGGTGGCAAACGAAGAGAATATGCTGCAATTAAATTCTTCCTGTACACTTTGTTCGGAAGTATCTTTATCCTTTTAGTAATGATCGGATTATATTTTAGTACGTCGGAAACCCTTGCAGACGGTACAAGAGTTTTTACATTTAATATGCTTGCAATGATGAACCCTCACAATTACAACCAGTTCGGAATATTATCGCCGCTTAATCCGAACAACTTAAGATTTATTGCTTACATATTTTTGTTTATCGGTTTTGCAATTAAAATTCCAATGTTCCCATTCCACACTTGGCTGCCAGATGCACACGTTGAAGCACCGACCGCAATTAGCGTAATACTTGCCGGAGTATTATTGAAGATGGGAACTTATGGTATCCTTCGTGTATGTTTCCCTATATTTCCGGAGATAACCAGGCAGTTAGTCTGGTATATAGCGCTCTTCGGAATGATAAATATTATTTACGGGGCTCTATGCGCAATGGCACAAAAAGATTTTAAGAAATTGATAGCCTACTCATCAATTTCACACATGGGCTTTGTACTGCTGGGAATGGCATCCTTAAACTCGCTCGGTATCTCAGGAGCAGTATTCCAGATGTTTAACCACGGAACAATTACCGCAATGCTCTTCTTGATTGTCGGAGTTATTTACGATAGAGCGCACACAAGAGAAATTGATGCTTTTGGAGGATTAGCAACTCAAATGCCTATCTATAGCGGATTTGTTGCTCTCGCATTTTTTGCTGCTATCGGGTTGCCCGGATTAAGCGGGTTTGTTTCAGAATCTTTTATTTTCCTGGGCGCTTTTGGATTTGGTTTGATAAGAATTCTGACTGTAATATCGACTCTCGGAATTTTATTGGGTGCCGGTTATATGCTATGGACTTTGCAAAGAGTTTTCCTCGGTCCGCTTAAAGAAAAATGGAGTGCACTATCTGATTTAACGTTCAGGGAATATGCAATGTTTATTCCTCTATCTTTAATCATAATTTTTCTTGGTGTCTATCCCTCGGCTATGCTTAACTTGATGAACTCATCTGTTAATTCAATGGTTAAATTTATGGCGGATGCAAAAGTAATTTATAGTTCTTTATCTGGTTTTTAACCTCAGGGCAAATATGCCTTAAGGATTTAAATTTTATTAACAAAATCTTTCTGAATAAAGTGAATACAATCAGTCTTGAATATTTGGTCGATAGCTTAAAGCTTATAAAACCTGAAATAGCGGTAACGATAACCTTAGTTTTACTTGTTCTCGTTGATCTGATAATGAACAAGAACAAAAAGTTTCTCCCTTACATCTTTATCGGAGGGCTTACTGTCACCCTTTACTTTATAATTGCTCAATACTGTACAAGCTCATTTGCCTTTAATATTTCAAAAAATTTGGGGATGGTAATTGTCGATCCGTTTGGAAATTTTTTCAAAATACTTATCGCCGGTTCTTCAATTATTATAATCCTTTTTTCAATGTTATCCAATGAAATAAAAGATGGCGCTGACAGGCAAGGTGAATATTATGTTTTAATTGCCGGAATGATTCTCGGCATGTTCTTTATGGTTTCTTCTGCAGATTTAATTTTGATCTATGTTTCAATTGAGATGCTGTCTCTTTCCTCTTACGTTCTAGCAGGATTTGATAAACAAGCTATAAGAAATAGCGAAGCCTCATTGAAGTACGTTATTTACGGTGGAATTTCATCAGGGATTATGCTCTTCGGAATTTCAATTCTATACGGATTAACCGGAAGTACAAATCTTTATGAAATAAATTCGCTTGTTCAAGCGTCTCAAGTTCACGGGTTTACTTACATTTTATCCGGCTTTTTGATTTTTGTTGCAATTGGTTTTAAGATTTCCGCTGCTCCATTTCATTTCTGGACCCCGGATGTCTACGAAGGCGCACCAATTCCGATTACTGCATATCTATCAATTGCAAGCAAAGCAGCCGGTTTCGCTCTTTTGATCAGATTTGTCAAAATTACTTTTATTCAGTCAGTCGATCCTAACGGATTCTGGCATTTGCTAAATATTATTGACTGGAAAACCTTCATTATAATAATTTCAATCTTAACGATGACTCTTGGTAACTTTGCAGCAATTTGGCAAAACAACATGAAGCGTCTTTTAGCTTATTCAAGCATAGCGCATGCGGGATATTTGCTACTTGGTTTAGCCGTTCTCTCCAATGAGGGAATTGCTGCCATCTTAATTTACTTTGTAATTTATGGATTTATGAACCTTGGAGCATTCCTGGTTGTAATGCTTATTTCAAACAAGCTTGGAAGCGAAGAGATTGACGATTATGACGGACTTGGTTCTAAAGCTCCCTTCTTAAGCGTCTCTCTTGCTATCTTTTTAGTTTCTTTAACAGGATTGCCACCGACAGCAGGTTTTATTGGCAAATTATATATATTTCTTGCTCTTGTAGATGCGAAGATGATCGTTGTTGCAGTTATAGCTTTGCTTAATACTGTGGTTTCTCTCTATTATTATGCGAGAGTTTTGAAACACATGTTCTTGTCGGATTCTACCAAAGAAACACCCGCCTTTACAACCTCAATTTCCTCGATTGTTTTTGTAGCTTTAATGCTTGCGCCGATTTTAATTTTCGGAATTTACTTCACACCGCTAGTAGATTTTGCAAAAAGCTCAATTGCTCTAATGGGCTTTTAAGTATTAAGAATTAGCACAATTTTAACAATCTTGGTGATATCTAATATTGCTAAGTTGTTTCTGCATTGCATAATGTATATTAAAGAATTAGCTTTTCAGTGACAATTTGAAGTGAAAAGGAAACAATCATGAAAAATATTATCGTTTTAATTATTGCGACAATATTTATGTCGTCATTTTTTCTGATAGCTCAGAACAAAGACACTAACGCAAAAGTTGACTCAACCATCGGGGCTCTAACGTCAAAACTTCAACAAAAGATCTTACTCTCCGATCTGCAGACAAAGAATATTAAAGATACAATTATTCAATGGTTAAATGATAAAAAGGATTTAGGGACCGCTTCAATTCAAACTAAAATAGAAGGATTCCTGGGCAACCGGGAGAAAGCTAAATACAGCATTATCCAAAAAGGATGGTGGAGCGAACTGATAAAAGCTTTAGATTCTCTTTCAACGAATAAAAAATTAAGTGGTCAATAATTTAAGAATGACCCAAGGTTTTTCTTTACATTTTAGGCTGAAAA
>JAKBMG010000035.1:18336-23906 GCA_021831685.1 Bacteroidota bacterium
AACTCCGTCTGCTCTTTTGTGTTTAGTATAATTTCTCCTCCGAGTTGTTCGGTTAAGGTAGTGACAAGTTTTAAACCTAAAGAATCACTTTTACGAAAATCCATTCCTTCTGGGAACCCAACACCATTATCTCTAAATATCAAAGTATGTTTCTTTCCTTCCGAATGAAGGCTTATAAAAACTTCTCCGTTTTTGCCCTCCGGAAAGGCGTGTTTTAAGGAGTTTGAGATGAGCTCGTTGATTATTAAGCCGCACAATATTGCAGTATCGATCTCTAAAAATATCCCCTTAAAATCCGTCTTAAGAGAAATTTTTCTTGAATCTATGTTATAAGAATTAAATAAATCTTTTGTTAATGAATTGATATATTCAGAAAATTCAATTCTATTCAGATCTTTTGATTGGTATAATTTTTCATGAATTAGCGCCATTGAACGAATGCGGTTTTGGCTTTCACGGAATATTTCGAGTGATTTCTTATCTTCAATATAACCTGACTGCAAATTCAAAAGACTTGAGATTACTTGCAAATTATTTTTGACCCGGTGATGAATTTCCCGAAGCAAAACTAATTTCTCCTGTAACGTAGCATTAATCTTTTCTTGAGCCTTTTTCCTTTCATTAATTTCATTTCTTAAATCTTCATTTACTTGAGTCAAAGCAGCTGTTCTTTCGATTACACGCTTTTCAAGTTCCTCCTTAGCTCTTTCTAAATCCTCAAGGGCAAATTTCCTTTGAGTGCTATCCCTGATTATTGCAATTCCTCCTACAATATTTTTCTTCAGATCAAAGATTGGCGAATAGTATGCTTCAAAATATCCTTCCCTATCATTTTCCGGGACATAAAACCATCTGTCTTTTGCAATACTTGAATGACCTTTTAATGTTTCGTAAAAATATTTGTCTTCTCCGATTTCACTAAGAAAAGGCAAGACATCAAAGGCAAGTCTACCAATTGCTTGCGTTTTATTTATGCCAGTCATAGACTCCATCCCTGGATTCCATAAGGTGTAGTTGCAATTTTTATCGAATGCAAAAATACCGTCGATGCTGCTGTTTAATAATCTTTCCGAAAATTCCATTTCCAGCCTAATATCATGCTCAACTTTTTTACGATAATTTATTTCCCTATTAAGTAAATAAAAAACAGTAAGAAAAATTATACAGCTAACAAGTGTCCCGATAATAATTGTATAAAAAGTATTTTTTACATTGCTCACTAATAGTTGATCTTTTTTTTGAAGCTGATTATATTCATCCGCATGGATGACGGACATTAATTCCGAAATTCGATTCAATGATTTTCGGCTAACCCATTGCTTTAACAAGGTAATCGCCTCCAGATAGTTACCTTGCGCACGGAAATTTATTTCGGATTCAAAACTTTGAAATTTTATAGCAATCAAAGAATCCAGTTCATTTATTCTATTAAGCTGAAGCCCATTATCCTTAAATAAAATTCTTAAATTATTTAAATCGACAGCTACATTTTTTTCACCTTTGAAAAATGAATTTATATAATTTGAATCACCGGTAATGATATAGTTCCGCTGATATTCTTCTACTCCAATAATTTGAGTATGCAAATCTTCTATAAAAGTAAGAATGTAGTAAGAATTGGATCGCCATTCAGCAGTTTGATAGACTATTTTAATATTTCTATATGAAGCTACTCCAATTCCGACTATCAAAATTAATATGAAGACGAAAACTACTTTTAGACTTTTAATCTCTTTTAAAAATTCCATCTTATTGAAATACCTATAATTCATTTAACCTAAGATAAATTTACAATTTTATTTATTAATTCACGTTACACAAAACAGCAATCCGGAAAAATGGAGAAATGGAATATTGGAATAATGGGAAAAAACAATTCAATTCCATTACTCCAAAATCCCAACCTGCCTGTCGAGGCTGTTGCACAACTTCCAGATGTCATTTCGAAGGAGTCTTCGACTGAGAAATCCCATTTTAGACAGTTTTGAGACCTCTCTTTACGTTCGAGACTAAATAATAGAGTTCTGCAACACTCTCTGCCGGTAGGCAGGTTTTCCAAGAATTGTACAACTTTATTTATCAATATTTTTTTCTATAACTTATTAGAAGATATACCTTTAAAAGTACCCCGGTAAATTTCTTTAAATAATTATATAAATATTGTTGCCTCGATAATTTATTTTTAATAATTTCACGGCGGCTTAAGAAATAATTTTGCATATCACTATTGGGAAATAGTTTATTTTTTAAGGCTCTCATTGGTATAAAACCTCGTTCTAAATTGTTTAATTTTTATATTATAAAACAAAAATTTTATCATAATTTTTGATTCAAATTAAGAAATTGTTATCAAATCAATTAAATGTTGAAATTTACAATTTACACCTCTAAGTTTACGAAAAAGATTAAGGGATTTTACTTTCCATTAAATCATAGTTCAATTATTTCAAAAATATATAAGGAGAAAATATGAAGTTATTCACTACAAAATTTCCCTTCCTTCTTGTGGCTGCACTCTTGCTGCTAATTGCGCAGAATAATTTTGCGCAAGGAGTAACAACAGCGGCTATTAGCGGAACGGTTGTAGACCAAAGTGGCTCACCATTGCCATCAGCCAACATTGTGGCTGTACATGTGCCTACGGGGACACAATACGGTACTACATCAAGATTAAACGGAAAATTCAATATCCTCGGAGTGAAAGTAGGCGGTCCTTACAAAATAACCGTTTCTTACGTTGGATATAAAACAGAAACAAGAGATAATATTTATCTTGAATTAGGTGAAAACTTAACGCTAAATTTCACCATGTCGACTTCGGAAGTGAAACTTTCAGCAGTCGAAGTAACTGCCCAAAAAAATCCAATTATTAGTAATGATAGGACAGGTTCTTTTCAAAACGTGTCTGCAAAACAAATTCAAGAGGTTCCTACTATAAGCCGTTCTTTCCAGAGTTTTGCAAAGCTTTCTCCTTTATTCAGCGGTACGAATATGCAAGCTGCAGGAAGAAACAATCGTTATAATAATATCCAAATTGACGGTACTCAATACAACGATCTTTTTGGTTTAGGTTCTTCTGGTACGCCTGGTGGTCAAACAGGTACTAATGCTATAAGCTTGGACGCTATACAATCATTTCAGGTTGTAGTTGCCCCTTATGATGTTAGATACGGCGGATTTACTGGCGGCGGCATAAATGCTATCACCCGAAGCGGTACCAACCAATTTGCGGGATCAGTATATGGTTATGGAAGAAATCAAAGCTTAGTAGGTTTAAGCCCCGATACTCTTAAAACTAAGCTTGCAAATTTTAGCGAATATACATATGGATTCCGTTTAGGCGGACCAATTATGAAGGATAAATTGTTCTTCTTTACAAATCTTGAACTAACGCAGCATACAACTCCTCTATCAAATACTGCCTTGGGACCTCAAGGAAATGCTAACAACCAGGCTAATGCCGATACTTTAGCCACTCTTCTTGCTGCTAAAGGATATAATCCAGGTAGCTATTCAACTTTTGATGCTAATCAACCAAGCACAAAATTCTTCTTGCGTTTTGACTATAACATAGACGAGAATAATAAGTTAACTCTTCGTAATAATTATGTCCATTCATACATCGACAATTTAGGTAACAGAAGCGCCACTTATTCAATGAGTTTTGACAGCTACCTTTACCGTATTACTAATAATACAAACTCTACTGTTCTTCAATTGAACAGTAATTTCGGAAATCAGATATCGAATGAATTGATTTTAGGGTATACTTCTATTAGTGATAAACGCGGACCGACAGGCTCAGGTCTTCCAGAAATCAATGTCGTTTTACCTGGCGGATTTACGATTTACGCAGGCACCGATCGTTATTCATCTGCCAATAGCTTAGACCAAAATATATTTGAGTTCACAGACAACTTCACATATATAACAGGTAATAATCTTCTAACTTTCGGAACACACAATGAATTTTTCTCATTCAAAAACTTATTCATCCGTTCTTATTGGGGTTATTATCAATACAAAGTTAATTATGTATCACAGCTAAATTTCGATAGACCAAGCTTTTATCAAAGAGTTTTGTCAAGAACAAGCGATCCTGCTCCTGCAGCTCAATTTAATGTAAATCAACTTGGGTTTTACGCTCAAGATGAATATTCTGCAATTCCAAATGTAAAGATTACTTTAGGTATAAGAGTAGATATTCCGTTCTTCCCAACAAAACCTGCTTATAATGATTCGGTTAGTTATTACTTCCCCGGATATAGTACATCAAATATACCAAGCGGAAATATTTTATGGTCACCTCGTCTTGGATTCAACTGGGATATAAATGGCGAACATGTTACTCAAGTGAGAGGCGGAGTCGGTATTTTTACCGGTCGTGTTCCTTATGTTTGGATGTCTAACAATTACGGCAATACGGGAACATTAATTGCTGAGGTTGATGGCGGTGCTGGTACTCCTTTTTCTCCTGATCCGAATAACCAACCTGGTGTTGGTGCTCCCGGAACTGGCGCTCCTAAATTTCAGTCAGAAATTGATCTCGTTGACCCGAATTTAAAGATGCCTCAATTGCTTCGTTTTGATGCCGCAGTTGACCATCAACTTCCTTATGGCATTACCGGAACTATTGAAGCCCTATATTCACAAAACCTAAATGATATGTTGTACAAAGAAATTAACCTTAAGCCTGTTATAGGTACCTTACCTGATGGTAGACCATTATATGGCGGAACAAATAGCGGTAACAGCAATTTCTTTGGTATGTATTATTTAACCAATACAAGCAAAGGTTCTTCTTATAATTTTACTGCTCAACTTCAAAGAAGCGTACCTTTCGGTCTTTCCGGAAACGTAGCTTATACTTTTGGAAGATCATTTGATCAAAACGGTGTTTTATCATCTCAAGCTCAATCACAGATGAGATATAATCCAATTATTGACGATCCGAATAATCCTCCGGTTACCACATCCGACTTTGAAATAAGAAATAGAGTCTTTGCATCTCTTTCTTATACTCAAGACTTCTTTGGTAATGCACCAACCAGTATATCGCTGTATTATAATGGTCAGTCAGGTTTGCCTATCTCCTACACTGTCTACGGTGATCTAAATGGCGATGGTTTTGATGGTAACGATCTATTCTATATTCCTAATAATAATGCTGATATTGAATTGGGAACAGTCAAAAGTGGCGTTTACAGTGCTGCTAATGCAAGTACTTATGCTTCGTTTAATAATTTTATAAATAACAATGCTTATCTATCATCTCACCGCGGTTCTATTGCTGCGAGAAACGGTTCTACTTATCCATGGAGAAATGAATTGGATTTAAGAATCGTTCAGACAATACCTGCATTTAGTAACGGACATATCTTCCAAGTTTCTTTGGATATTCTGAATGTTCTTAATCTGATTAACAGTGATTGGGGTTGGGATGTCAGCGGCGGTTATAATAGTTACAATGTTGTCTCATATCAAGGGATGGATGCTGCAACTAAAAGACCTGTATTCGGTTTCAGAGCTCCAGCAAATAATTTAGCCTGGAACTATGATAACTTTACCTC
>JAKBMG010000108.1 GCA_021831685.1 Bacteroidota bacterium
TCCTGATGTTGGGGGAATTAAGTGCGACCATAACCGGAATGTATACTATTCCAATAGCTGCAATACAAGAAACCTCTTTAATATTGCCGAACTCTGCACTGTTTATCCCGAGAATTATTAATACGATTTGCAAAAGTCTTCTAATATTCTTGATAAAGGTATCCTTCAGCAACCGCATATAGATTACGTCAATAAAATAATAGCTCAGTAAGAGTATGCCGGCTGACTCATAAAGCAACGTATTCAACTTTACCCAAAAATATTTTTATGGTGACAAATATTATTAGTAGTATTAAACTTAAAACTAAAAAGGGTTCAGATGGTATTGTGGTATTACCCAGTTGCAATAAGGGTTCAAAAACATTTAGCTTCTTCAAAAACGGCATTATAAAAAAGGATTCCCTCACATCATCCCGTAATTGAAGATAAACGAAAAAAAAGACAATTAAGTTTGCGGCATTATTATTCTTGCTTACGACTGCAAACAGCAAGTTAACTAAACTTAAGCAACTGCATAAAAGTAATATATAGATATAAAGAGTAATGTGAAAAGGATATACTACTATACTGAAAATAGAAACAAATATTAAAACGGTAATTAATTGGGGTGTTATCAAAAGGAACCATCTGTGAAAAACTATTGTGGAAAATTTTGTCATTCTTAAAAAATTGTTATGAAGCATACCGGCATCGCGGTCTATTTGAATTATGTAATATTGATTGAATGCGAATAGAAGTGGAATAAATGTTCCTACATATATTTTGCCCAGTATAAGCAGATTAGCATTAGCGTTTTTTAATGTAGGAATTAGAAGAAGTAGTCCTATTAGTAAAAAAACGGTAAAAATTTTTTGATTTGCTCTTCCCATCATTTTAATATGGTATCTTACCATATCAAGGCTGAATCTTTCCGCAAGTTTACTCAGGAAACTATGCTTATAAGAACCGATGCCAGTGTCAGGTTTTATTCTCTTGGATATTTTTGATGCAAACCCAAGTGATGTCAAAAGAAGAAAAATCCAGCCGAAGAATATCAGGATCAATCGGCTGTAAGAATAATTTTGATTAATTATTTTATAAATCCAGAGATGATCGAATATTAATCCGTTTGTTAACAGGTTAATACTAATTGAAACCGCATATATTATAAGCACTATAACTATTACAATAAATGAATCGCGATATTTTAAATAGAGCGATATTGCTATCGTCAGCCATATTAACGGTAAACTAAAAGCAATACTTAATGATTTACTAACAAAAACTCCGTATTCGATATTCCCAGGTGAAAAAATAAATTGCTGCACAAATGCTGTTAAATATGCAGGTAGAATAAAGCCAACTATATAAAAACAAATGTATGCCGCAAATAATCCTCCCATAAATTGAGCTTCGGAAATTCTTGTCCGCACAATTGTGTATCTTTTTTTATCGATTTCTTTATTAAAATGTTGAATTATTAAGAGCACATAATTCAGAAACATAATTGACAGAAGTACCATATCATATGGTTCCGTTATATTACTGCTGCTGTCGAATGAAGCTGGATTTAAATTTCGGTTATTCAGGAACCACGCAAAGGAAAGATAAATAAATATTATTATAGGAAAAGTTTTAGTAAAAAGACTTCTAAGATTAAAATGAATAAATGATTTCATTTGAGTTCATCTGGTTATCTGATTTGAAAAAAACAGTGACTGGTACGCTTCACTTAAAGTTGGTTTAATCAAACAACTTTTCGAATGATCATTAAATCGCGAATCGAAATGGACAATAAGTTCATTCCCGTTTTGTCCTATATTTAAGATTTTTAGCGATTCTTTTAATGTCTGATGATTGTTTTCAAAGGGTACCCTTATTTCTTTAACAAAATCTCTCTGCTGTTCGATCAATTCTGCTGGTTTTCCGTTATACTTTAATTCCCCTTTGTCAAGCACTAAGATCCTTGAACAGAGTCTGGATAATTCATCAATTATATGACCAATAAAGAGAATTATTTTCTCTTTTGAAATTTCCAGTAAATAATCATGAATTCTGTTTCTTTCCTCTGTATCGAGATTATTAGTAGGTTCATCAAAAAGAATAATCAGCGGATCATGGATTAAGGCTTGTGCTATTGCTACTTTTTGCCTGATTCCTCCTGATAAATCCTTGATAATATAATCTCCAAATGGTACAAAGTTCAGCTTCTCCATCAACGCATTTATTCTTTCCTTCCGACTCTGTTTATTCTTCCATTTTGATAATATCAGGAGATAATCCAAATATTCGTATGCTGTCATTCTTTCATACAAACCGGGCTCTTGTGGTAGATATCCAATCTTAACTCTCCATTCCATTGATTGAAGATTAATTCTTTTCTCATTATAAAACAAAGTACCGTTATCGGGGGATAGTAATCCTGTAATTATTTTCAATAAGGTTGATTTACCCGAGCCGTTTGGCCCTATTATTCCTGTAATACCGTTAACTATAGTTGTCGAAACATCATTTAATACAATCCTGCTTTCATATTTTTTTGTAATGGAGATAATTTGTAGCACGTTCATAATTATTCCAAATAATGTTATTAAATATCCATCCTCTTATAGTTATACGCGTTCATTCTCAAATTTTCAATTTCTCTTAAAAAGAAGATAAAATTTAGTTCACGTGCCATAATCTCTGCTTGGATTGTATAGGAATCTATTATTTCAATTGCCTTGTAGTCTATATCACCATTGTACATGATCTCAAGAACTGAATTAAGGGAGTTATTTTTTTCAGGCTTACCACCATAACATACTTTGATTAGATAAGACAGATCCGGTTTTAATATGTCGCTTTTAAGATCGGATAGATCATCATAGAGTTGTTTCGCAACATGATAGCTTATTATTAATTCTTCACACAAAGGAATTTTATCAACACAATTTTTCAATTGGCAGAAAGCTGCAAATGTTAAACATAATGGAATCAGTTTATCTCCTAAAATATTCAATGCACTCTCATCAAAAGTATTCTCAAGACTATACTCCCCACTCTTTTCGAAAGATAGAGCCTCGTAATATTTTTTTTCGTACCGAAACAAATAGGGATAAATTTCGGTACCACATAAATGCAGCAATTGGCCGATTGCCAGGTTTCTTAATGGATGTGAATTACATGTTGCAACTATAAATTTTCGAAATACTTCTTTAGGCAAATGATATTCATCGAAGACATCATCTTCACGCAGAAGATAAAAACAATAGAGTGAATTAATTAAACCTAGCTTCCGAACTAAATTTAATTCTTCCGAATCAACGGCATTATAAAAATTCAATGGGAAATTAATCACCCAGTTATCGGTTTGAAAAGTTGCATCGATAATAGTGCTGGGTATTTTAGGAGTATTCAAATCGTTCAAACATTTCAAAAAGTTTCTTCTTAGAATGTTTATCTCTTCAATTAGATCAAGTCCTAAAGCAAAATCGTTATTTTTCATGATATCAGTTGTTAAATGGAAAAATAGCTGCCTGCCATTCTAAATTCTATTTATTTATAACAATCATTCCTTTGCTTACTTTTACATCATTCAATTCATAGATGGTAAGTTGACCGGTCGAAAGCAAGCTTACTAAATCTAAGACTCCATCATTATTATAATCGCACAGAACAACTCTTGAACCGAATCCATTCTCAGAGAGTCTTTTATTTACCAAAGCATGACCGTTTTTTCCATCTATAATAAATAAACTTTGATCAATGTTTATTGCAAAAACTTCAGGTATCGAATCACCATTAATGTCATATAACGAAATCAAGTCCTCAAATTTCGAACTTGTTTTGTAATACCACATAGTCGTAAGATCTTTACCGTTAATGCAATAAATGTTTTTATCCGTAGAAACACTTGGAAAGTCGGGAGACCCGTCTTCATTCATATCAGCTTGGGCAATAAATGTTAATCTCCCATCATAAGATTTGGATAGATTTTTATTCCCTCTGAAACGGTTATGTTTTATAATTTCTTTTCC
>JAKBMG010000209.1 GCA_021831685.1 Bacteroidota bacterium
GGAGTTTACAGTGGTCGAACTTCTTAGCCCAAAATGTAATTTTCTGGCTGTATGATTTCACTAACGACGGTACAACTCTTTATCCCCAGGCTGTATTCGGCACTTTGGTAGGAACCTATGTCGGTGGCAGGGGAGATGAGGCTAATGATGACGCTTCCTTCTTTGACGTAAGAAACTCAATTACATATTCGTGGGATATTGAACCCGGAATGGGGATTGAGTATGTCCGCCCCGAAGCCAATCCTTACTGGCAGCCAAATCCGTTTGCTGTAGGCTATATTGCGTATGCCTTCTTAGAATCTCCCGGTGATGATATTGACGGAATCGACAACGACGGCGATAATGCCAAATATGATAATACTGCTCCTTATTTCACCGAGAATGATTTTAAACCTCATATAGTTCAAGCCGGTGATGAACTTATTTTAATCGATAAGAATACGTATAAAAGAACGCCTTTCGTTATGCCAAACGACACTGTTACAGTTTATTCAATGGGCGTTCCATTTTTCTTAAAACCCGGTGTTACTTCTTTAGTCGAAGGAAACGTTGATCCTCAAGGAAATTTAAATCCAAATGCTTATGATGGAATAGATAATAACCTTAACGGAATTATAGATGAAAATTATCTCGTTGATTATAGGCAGTTTAAGAAGTCCCCTAAAGGAGTTGTCCTAATCGATACGGTAAACCCGGTTCAATACAAAAACTATATAACCGGTCAGGGTGTAAACGCACCTATGATTGATGAGGCAAGGGATGACGGAATTGATAATAACAAAAATTGGAATCTTAACGATGATGTCGGGTTAGATGGAAAAGCAGGAACGCATGACTATGGAGAAGGTGACGGAATCCCGACCTCAGGTTACCAAAAACCCGGAGTTGGAGGAGCGGCTATGGGGCCGGTAAATATCTATGGCTTGGTTGATACGCATGAACCCGGCGAACCTGATATTGATAAAACCGACGTGCAGGAATCTGATCAAATAGGATTAACAAGCTTTCAATATTTTACTCCGGCTGGCGCAATAACGATGTCCGATCAATTGGATATGTGGCGAAGAATGACTCCGGGATTGTATGATGTGCCGGCGTCTGTAGTTAACAATACAGCAACTCACGGAGAAGACGGTGATTTTATTATGGGCTCCGGTTATTTTCCTTTGAGACCCGGAGAGACAGAAAGGTTTTCTCTTGCGCTTGGCTTTGGCGATGATTTAACTCAAACAATTAAAACTAAAAAAGTTGCTCAATTGATTTATGATGGTAATTATAATTTTCCAATGCCACCTGCAAAACCAACTCTTACTGTTGTTCCCGGTGACGGAAAGGTTACTTTATACTGGGATAGAGTGGCTGAGACTACAATTGACAAGGCGACTCATAAAATTGAATTTGAAGGTTATAAAATTTATAGAGGAACCGATCCTGACTTCACCGACGCCCTTAATATTACTGACATGAATGGTGCAAAGGTATTTTATAAACCAATTTATCAATGCGATTTGGTGGACGGTATAACCGGATTGTTTACGTCGTCTCAATATCTTTATAACTTAACTAATGGAGCGCCTTATTATCTTGGAAATGATAGCGGTATTCAAAATTTTTATGTCGATCAGAATCTTACTAATGGAAGGACCTATTATTATGCTGTTGTTGGATATACAAAAGGTATTTCCAGTCTGGATATCTTTCCTTCAGAGAATACACATTACATATCCAAAGATGTTACCGGGGCAATTACTACTGATATAAATACTGCTGCCGTAGTTCCTAATCCTCCTACTTTGGGCTATATACCCCCTCCGTCAGGTGTCCCGTTATCAAGAATAGCTGGGATTTCTAACACGGTTCCATATTTTGAAGTTATTAACCCTTATACCGTGCAAGACTCAACCTTTAATTTAACTTTCCAGGATTCGCTAGTTAACGGTGTTCATATTGCTTACGCTTATTCTGTCACGAATGCTGGCAATGGAAGTACACTTCTGAATAAAGTAAAATTATTACCGGAAAATGGAGTTGTTTTTGATGGCATTAGACTTTCAATAGATACGAGCTATCAATCACCAGCCGCAATAGTATTTGATACAGCAACTAGCGGGTGGAATCATCCAGCAATTAATAATTTATCTGCCGGTCCATCTCAAGTATTCTATCCCACCATAAATGTTACGGGTATTCGTTTTCCAAGAACTTATAAGTTCGTTTTTGACAATACTTATTCCGATACTTCAAATACTCTAAGTGATATTTTTGGTGTTGCCCATGCTTTGCCTAAGAAGGTTATAAACTTTAAAGTTTATGATGTTACTTCTCCAAATTATCCGGTTCAAGTAAAATACGGTTTTGTGGAAGCTAACCAGTTTAGAGTTGATACTCTATCTAACTTAGATCAGGTGTTTCTATCTGATTCAGCGGGCAAAGAACTTTCATGGAGAGTTTTATTTACAGGTAATGTCGCCTCAAATATACCTCAGGCAGGCGACACTTTAACTATTGATTTTACTAAACCTCTAACCTCTAAAGACGAGTTTAGCTTTACTACACAAGGCCCGACCACAGATGTAAGCAGTATTCAAGCACAGCTCGATAAAATAAGAGCAGTTCCGAATCCTTATGTCGTAACGGATGTATTTGAGCAATCGCTTCCTTCAACTATAAGAGGAAGAGGAGAAAGAGTAATAGACTTTATAAACCTTCCGCCTAAATGTACAATTAAAATATTTACATCAGCCGGAGACCTGGTTAGAACATTGGAACAGAACGGCGACCTAAATAACGGTACAGTAACCTGGGACTTACGATCAAAGGAGGGCCTTGATATAGCCTATGGAGTATATTTCTATGTGGTACAGGTACCAAACTCAAGCGCAAAAAAGATCGGCAAGCTGGCAATAATTAAGTAAAATGAACAGGAAATTCTATTGGAGCTAATATAATGAATAAAAAATTTATACTGATTTTTATTATTTGTTTCGGAGGACTGATATATTCTCAGACAAAGGTTGGAACAACAGCGGCGAATTTCCTGACGATACCTGTAGGACCAAAAGCTGCTGGTATGGGAGGTGCATTCACGGCAACAGCCAATGATGTTACCGCGGCATATTGGAATGCAGCCGGTCTTGTAAGAATCGGCAAAGATGAGTTCACGGCAAGCTTTTCGAATTGGATAGCGGGTACTAAAATTAGCTGGTTTGGATTAAATTATCAGTTAGATGATGATGACGCTATCGGGCTAAGTGTAAATCAACTTGACTACGGACAGGAAGAAATAACCACTACGAGTCAGCCGAACGGAACAGGGCAAAGTTGGACTGCTTCGGACATTGCCTTAGGGGTATCGTATTCAAGAAATCTAACAGATAGATTCTCAGTCGGCGGAACGGTAAAATACATTACTCAAAATATATGGAATGAATCGGCAAGCGCATTTGCAATGGATATAGGCTTGCTGTTTAACACTCAGCTACAAGGTCTTCGCATAGGTATGAATATAACCAACTTCGGCACGGAAATGAAACTTGCCGGACAGGATTTATTATTACCCGGCGATATAGACCCAGCCCACACGGGAAATAATAAAACAATCGCCTCAAATCTTCAAACAGACTCCTGGCCCTTGCCGTTGATTTTTACAGTAGGTGTGGGTTACGATGTCATAAACACAGATACCTGGGGCTGGACTTTAGCAACAGATGCGGTTTACCCAAACAACCAGTCATCTTATTTAAATGTTGGAACAGAATTAAATTGGAGTAAGACATTGTACTTAAGAGGCGGATATTACTCATTATTTAAGCAATCGGCAGAAGGCGGTCTGTCGGCAGGAATAGGCTTAAGATATGATTTTGGAGCATTCTATGCCAAAGTAGATTACAGCTATTCAAACTTTGGAATATTTGATCCGATAAATAGAATTTCAATATCAATTGGATTATAGAGGTCGTAACTAACTAATTTCTAAAAACAAAAAGAGAGGTTCACAATGAAAAAAGTAATGCTTACTTTATTGTTCGCATTTTTGAGCGTGTCCTTGTTTGCCCAAGTTCCGGTAACTTTCCAGGTAAACATGGGATACCAAATCAGGCACAATCTCTGGGCAGCCGGAGATACTCTTGTTATTCGCGGTGATTTTGAGAAAGCTGTGGATACATCTGCATCTGACTGGGCAGGCTATCAATTTATGATGGCACCGCGTGCAACTAATGACTCGGTTTATGTTTTAGTTGTCAATTTTCCGGTTAAAGATACCGGCACAACTTTCAATTACAAATTTGTTGAAACTATAAAAGGGGCCGACTCGTGGGAAAGTACTGCAAGCGGCGGGAATAGATCTTTTAAGCTTGTTTCTCCTACTGTTACTTTGCCTGTTGTAAATTTTAGTGATCAAGTAGATTTACAAGTTGCAACTGTTAAAAATATCGTTGTTTTTACTGCTGATTTAAGCGCTATTCTTGGCTCAGGAATTGGTCACTTTGATCCTTCTGCAGACTCAATACAGGTACTTGGTCTAAGCAATTGGGGAGGTTACAATGTAGACCAAACTACATTCAGCGGTAATAGAACTCTTCAGCCTGTGTTCGGTCAGCCGGGAATGTACTCAACAACATTGACATTTTATGGACCTGTTGGCGATTCTACTGGTTGGAAATTTACAGCTTTTCCAGGCACATCTTTTGGAAACGGCGGCTATGAAACCGGAGGAAACAGATTTTATACGTTTGTGGCTGATACTGTTAACGCAAATCAACTTCCGGTAATTGTGCCTGTAATTAATCCTTTATTCCCTGCTCTTACAAAACCACTTTCAGTTACTTTACACGTTGATATGAATCATGCCGTAGATTTCCATAATAAACTGGCAATTGACCCTACAAAGATTAATTTTGTCGGAGTTAGTGGAGGACTTAGTCATGCTCTTGGTCCCTGGACTTTAAACTGGACGGTTTCTGATACTTCAGACGGACCAACTTATGTTGATACTATTTCTACAATAAAAGTATTACACGATGATGGAAAGAATGGGGATCAGGTTGCCGGCGATCATATATGGTCCATACAAGTAACAGTACCAATCGGTACGCCAGGCGGTGTTTATGAATATAAATTTGGCTGCGATTACCCAGGCGTAGATACCGTCAATAACGGTAGTAGCTATCTTGATAACGAGATGGGATTTGGCGTTAACCATTCCTTTTTGGTAATAGATGGTCCGGCTGTAGTTATTAATAATGTCTTTGGTGTTAAAGATTCGGTTGCTACAGGCATAAAGCAAGTAGGAAACAATATTCCTTCTCAATTTACTCTAAGCCAGAATTATCCAAATCCATTCAACCCATCAACAATCATTAAGTACAGCGTTCCAAAAGCACAGTTAGTAACCCTTAAGGTTTATAACTTGCTAGGACAAGAGGTCGCTACACTAGTAAACAATCAGCAAAATGCAGGTAACTATGAAGTTACATTTAGCGCTGATAAATTAGCAAGCGGTATTTACTTCTATACATTGAATGCAGGAAACTTTGTTTCAACAAAGAAGATGATTTTGTTGAAGTGATGCAGTATGTGAAAAGTTAAACGAATAGTTAAACTTTGATTTGAAGACGATTCACAAAAAATTAAACCCAATCCTGAGAATATCGGGATTGGGTTTTTTTTAATTATTTTACATAATGCGTACTATAGGAAACAAAAAAACTAAGGTTCATGAGGATCTTAGTACTTTAATCAATCGCAAACACTAATATAGGAGGTACTATGTTCATTTGTAGACTACGTTTGGCATCTCTCCTTATCCTGGCATTTGGTCTGATGCTCTTCTCTAAGATCACATACGCCCAAAGCGATGTGATGATGCAGGGGTTTTATTGGAACGTTCCATCAGGTTGGTATCAGACCGTTCAATCAAAAGCCAGTGAATTACAGACTGCTGGCTTTACTGCGATTTGGTTACCACCGCCATCAAAGGGAGCCTCAGGAAGCGTATCAATGGGATATGACGTTTTTGATCAGTACGATATTGGAAACTACTACCAGGAAGGTACCACCGCTACTTTATTCGGGACAGAACAAGATTTGCTAAATGTTGTAAGCGCATATCATACTCTTGGTATTCAGGTTTATGCCGATATAGTGATGAACCAAATGGACGGCGGTGCTCAAGAGTGGAACCCTTATACAAATTCCTATACGTATACAAAATTTGTATATCCTCATCACACGTTTGAAAAAAACTATGAAGACTTTCACCCGAACGATATTCATCCGGACAATAATCCTCCATACCATAACGCACAATTTGGTCCGGATTTATGCCAAGCTGTACCGGATGTTAGCAATGGTTTCAAAACATGGGGAGACTGGTTGACTACAACAGTCGGCTATGATGGGTATCGTCTTGATGATTGTGTAGGAATAGAGCCCGGTTTTATTGCTTCCTGGTTGAGCTATGGTAGCATGAGCGGTAAATGGGCAGTAGGTGAATTCTGGGATGGTAATCGAAACAATGTTGAAAATTGGATAAATCAAGAAAACCGGGAAGCAAGCGCATTTGATTTCCCGCTCTTCTTTATGTTGAATACTATGTGTAATTCTAATAACGGTTCCTTTGACATGACCCAACTCGATCATGCGGGATTAGCCGGTATTGATCCATATAAAGCCGTAACTTTTGCTGAAAATCATGATACGGATAGAAGCGACCCCATCATCACTAATAAAATGATGGCATATGCGTATATACTTTTTTCTGAAGGTCGCCCTTGTGTTTTTTGGAAGGACTATTACAACTATGGTTTAAAACCGGGAATAGACAATCTTATCTGGATTAGAGAACATCTTGACGGAGGAGCGACTTCAGTGCTTTACAAAGCCTCTAATCTATACATTGCTCAGCGGAACGGTAATGGAAATCCAGGCTGTGTTCTCGCCTTAAATGACAATACTTCCAGTTGGCTTGGTGCCTGGGTTCAGGTTCAGTGGCCTAATACGGATATGCACGATTACACCGGACAGGCAGCTGATAAATGGAGTGATGGCAACGGCTGGGTTCAATTATGGGCTCCTCCGAACGGTTATGCTATATATGCACCTGCCGGTATGGGAAAATCTGCTAGCAAGGACAGCGTAAATATCCAAAATAAAATTTTACCTCAAAATTTTGATCTTCTGCAGAATTATCCGAATCCATTTAATCCATCTACACAAATTGTGTATGAACTTCCAAAAGATAGCTATGTAACATTAAAAGTATATAACTCATTGGGACAGGAAATAAAAGTCCTGGTTAATGGAATGGAATCTGCCGGAGAACATAGCGTAACATTTAATGATAGTAATTTACCGAGTGGTTTGTATATTTATCAAATACAGGCTGGTAAATTCCAGAAAACTCGTAAGATGGTTCTGTTGAAGTGATACAGCACGTGAAAAGTGAAACGAATAGTTATACTTTGACTTAAAGACGATTCACAAAAAATTAAACCCAATTCTGAGAATACCTGCTTACCGGCAGGTAGGTCGGGATTGGTTTTTTTTATCCCAAATACTTCAATGGAGAATAAAGAATGAGAAAAAAAGGCTTTAATTGCTTAGTCTTTAAAATGACCGCAAAAAGGCTAAATTTTTTTTAATATGTATAATCGAATGAATAAAACTACATGTAAATACTTTTCAACATTGCAAACTCTTTGGTTCGGACTATATTAGTTTAAGTCGAAAGTTGAAAACAACCGGAAAGCAATCTCTAAATTCTTTTTTATATCTTTCAGAAAGTTTTGGGTATATATAGATATTTGCTAAATTTCTATTATGGATCAAAAAGGAAAAATCATGCAATTAAAGGAATCATTCCGATATTTATTGCGTTTACTTTATTTAGTAAAACCATATTGGGGAAAATTGATTAAAGGACTTACACTTGGAATTATTGTTAGCATTATTGGAATGGCACTTCCATATCTAACTAAGTTATTAATTGATAAGGTATACCCTTCACAAGATATAACACTTATGAACATAATAGTTGGGGCAATGTTAGGAGTTAGTATTACATCTGTTGTTCTTAATGTATCACAGGGTTACTATAATTTGGTCGTAAATACACATCTTAGTAACTCAATAAGTTTAATGTTCTTCAATCATTTGCAACATCTTAAAGTTCGTTTTTATGATGAACATCGAGTTGGAGAAGTGATGTCCCGCTTTGGTGATGTTGCTAACTCTATAAAAACTGTAAATAATGTTTTTCAAACAATTTTTATAAATGGAATTTATCTTATTATAGTTCCACCTTTTTTATTCATGTTACAATGGAAACTTGCTATAATTTCTTTAATTAGTTTGCCATTAGTTATAATTATAATTTCAGTATCCGGAAAGTTTGTTCGAAAATATTGGAAGAGATCTGCAGAAGCTTTTGCTGAACTAAATGCCTTTCAGGTGGAATCTTTATCTAATATTCGTCTAATTAAATCAATGGTATTGGAAAAATTTGTTTTCAGAAAATCAAAAGATCAAATAGAGAATGCAGTAAATCTACAATTGAAAGCAGGCACTATAGGCCAACTTATGGGGTTGCTGAATGGCTTTTTACATACACTTAATATATTTCTATATACTTGGTTGGGATGGAAATATATAATTACTAAAGAGATGTCACTTGGAGATTATATAGCTTTTACTGCATACATTGGATATTTATATGGCCCACTTTCTCAGATAATAAATTTATTTTCAGATTTTCAACAATCATCAGTTTCATTGGCGAGGATGTATGAATATTTAGATGAAGACTCAGAACAAAATCCAGACTTAATTTTTAATAACCCACCTTCAATCATAAATCGAATTCAGGGTAATATTGAAATCAAAAACGTTAGTTTTTCATATAACAACGATAAGAAAGTTCTATCTGGTATTAATCTAAAGATTGAAAAAGGTACAATCACAACTATTCTCGGAGCAAGCGGTTCGGGTAAAACTACCCTACTCCGATTACTGCTTGGGATGGAGCAATTAAAAGAAGGAAACATTTTCGTAGATGAAAAACCACTGTCATCATATACACTTAATGAAGTAAGGAAGCAGATTGCGGTAGTTTGGCAGGAATTCAGTATAATCAAAGGTACTATTTGGGATAATTTGACTTTAGGTATTGAAGAAATTGATAAAAAATTAATTCATCATGTAATTGAAATTTGCAAATTGGATGAGTTAATTAATAATTTATCTAATGGTTATCAAACAGAAGTGTCGGAATGGGGTAGTACTTTATCTGGCGGTCAGAGACAAAGAATTTCGATTGCACGGGCAATCCTACGCAATTCTCCTATTTTAATTCTTGATGAAGCAACATCCAATATTGATATTAAAACAGAAATAGAACTATTGGAAAATATTTTTGATTTTATGAAAGGTAGAACTATATTATTAGTAACACATAGAGTGACATGTACTCATCTTAGCGACAAAATATGTTTTTTAGAAGCAGGGAGAATAAATTCTATTGGTTCTCACGAGGGGCTATTAAATGAAAATGAATTATATAGACGAATGTTCTCTTCTGCGTCTAGCAATCTAAAAGAGACTTCATTTAGAGGTTAAAAAAAGAAATGTAGCAAAGGGATCATTTATGGAAAATAATTCTAATAACAATCAACAAGAAAAAATCTACAAGCTCCTAAGTATCAATTCAAAATACTCTATAACAATTGTTTCAAAAGTTGTATCTATCACTATAGCCTTGATTCTTTTAGTTGATCTTATTGCATTGATTATTGTGGGGACTGTTAACATGAACGCAACTATTGATATGAGAGGTCAACTTGCCCCAGCAACCTTGATAACTCTTCGCAGTCCCTTAAATAGTGAAATAAAAAAAATTTTTGTTAAAGGAGGAGAGACATTTCAAAAGGGGCAAGTATTAATTCAATATGATACATTAAAATTGAAAGATCAAATCGATAAATTAGAGAATAATTTATTCATTAAAAAAAGTAATATTAGTATTAAAAAGGAAGCTATTTCATTTGATGTTGAACAAAGCGAATTAAATATAAAAAAAATAGAAGCACAATTATTAAGTGTAAAAACCAGGTTGCGTGAAAAAACAATTGATTTTTTCACTAATGCAAACATTGATTCTTTTATGGTTGATTATAAGAAGGGAACACATACTGAGATGAACATCGCGTTTGCTCAATTAATTTCAGCCGAATCATGTTTAACAAATCTTCGTGCTAAAAAAGATGTCTTACTATTAAATTCTCAGCAGGAATTAAGGACATTGTCTTTAAAAGTTGAACGGATCGAAAATGAAATTAAAAGACAATATGAACTTCTTAAAAAGACGGAAATATTAGCGCCTTTTGACGGCATTATTTTAACTGACTATATAGGTAAGTTAGAAGGGACTGTCGTCGAGGAAGGGGCATCATTATTTGAAATAAGTCAAATAAATAATTGGAAAGCAAGTTTAGATGTTAGTGAAAAAGATATTCATAAAATTTCTGTCGGAGATTCAGTTAAAATTGAGGTAAATGCTATGAAACTTGCTGACGAACATGAATTAATTCCAGGTAAAATTATCTCTATTTCTGCAGAACCAAAAGAAAGGAAATTCACTCAACAACCAAACAGTCTTTACAAAGTTAATATATTAGTTAATTTAAGTGGTTCTAAAGAGTATTCTAAAAAATTTAAGGGTGAGTTTAACATCAAGGGGGAAATTATTAAAGATCGAGACAAAATTATAAATATTCTTATAAAAAAAATTAGGAGTATCTTTTAAGATTAAGTTTTAATTATCGTCAAAGAGTTATAATTAGCTTTGCTAGTTTTCGATTACCTACATTATGGCTCAATGACATTTTTCTCAATCTGCGTGGGTTACTTTATTTTAACGCAATGCCGACATTTAATTGAATAAATTTATCTTGCTTTTAAGTTATTAGTTTAATAAATTTATCACTACTGTCCGGTTGTTTATAATTTCATTAAAAATGTTTAATATTTAATCAATAATCAAAGGAAATATTAAATTTTAATTTCAAATCGATTATTAATATAAAGTCGATTTTGATCAATAAAATTAGTACTCATACAATTTTTATAATTTTTAAACCGGACAGTAATGTAAATTTATAATAAATAATTATTGTCTTGTGATAGGGAGATTTTGAATAATTATTCTTATTAATTTGATTTTTTATTTCCTCACTTTATTATTTTATTTAAGAGTTCATTTATTAAAATAGGTATAATAGACAGCGGAATTGATGTAGGCTTTTTGAAAAGATATCCAATAAATTTGGAAAACTCAGCTTATTTTAAAGTGGATTTTAAGGAAAAAATTTTAAAAATAGTTGAATACAATATAAAAGACATTGACCAATGGATTAAGGGGGAAGTTGATCTTGATATTAAAGATTTGAGTGGTCATGGGACAAGTGTTCTTAGTATTATATTTAATGAAATCGGTAATTTATTTGATATAAAGTTTTATATTGCTAAAATTCTGGATAAGGATAATTTAAGTAATAGTATTTGTTTAGTAGAAGCAGTTAATTGGATGGTAAATTCTATAGAACCTAAAGTTATAAATATAAGTTTAAGTTGCGGGTATGATAAAAATATAGATAGATTATATGAATTAAGCACAATTGCAAAGGAAAAGAATATAAAAATATTTTGCTCTGCTAATGGATATTTTTCTTACCCTGCCGAATTTGATAATGTAAATACTATAGGTGATTTAGGTTTAATTAGACACAGGGTAGAAAAGACAAAAGTAGACTATATAGTAAAGGATATATTTATAAAAGTTTATAAATCTGGACGATGGGTGAAAGAAGATATGTGTACGAGTTATGCAAGCCCTTTAGCATTAAGTGAATATTTACGAAGGTTAGAAGTATTTTGAAAACTAAGAAAGTAAGAATACAAGTGCATAATTTGCACTATTACATAAATAAATCATAAAAATACAAGGAGGCTCTTATGGAATACACAACAAAGGACATATCCAAAATTTTGGATGATGTTTCTGAACCTGAATTGGTTTCAGCAAATCAAACTTATTATAACTATCCTAACCCTACATTGGATACAGGTGTACTTGAAGACTGTGAGGACGGTTACCAGATATGTTCATGATTGAGAATAAAATTATGGCTTACTAATTAAGTTGGGGCAGTATAAGCTGCCCCTTAAATTAAAAAATAATTATAGGGCGGTTCAAAAAAAAGTATTCTTTTATATTGGATGTATAAAAATATTTTTTTGGAAGTATAAATAAGAACTATTATGTTAAGTAAAAAGCAGTCAGCATACGGTTTTTTTTGATGAGTATGAGCAATTAGAAAAGCTCAAGTGTAAAATAGACTTTTAGCTATTCAGAGAAACGTTCAACATGATATACAAAAAAACAGAACGCAAAAGCCAAGCAGGAGCAAAACCATATAACTAGGTGTTGATGTTCTCCGAGGAGTCCTTTGACAAGATAATTATTTTACAACGGCTGTACAATTTATCTGATGAGCAAATGGAGTTTCAACTCAATGACCGTTTCACATTCAAAAGATTTGTCGGCTTAGAGTTTAGCCACGGAGAATCTCACACAGTGGCGGATTGCATCCATATTGGGAATCCATCTTCGGGAATAGAAAAGACTAAAATGAAGATATAGAAAAATAAATACTTCAAAAAAATAAAAAATTGGAAATGCGATAATGGAAAATCATAATAAATTTATTTTTAGAACTGCCCTATAATAAAACAATAAACTTTTTTATAAAATGATTAAATTATTTAAATTAATAATTATAACTGATTTTAAGATTTCTGAATATTATTTCCATTTTATAAGGTGTATCTTTATCTAAATATTAAATTACATAAAAAGTAAAACATTCAATGTAGTTGAGTATACATTAAAGGGGCTAAACCTTTTTTTAATCTGTTTTATTAAATCATGCTTTTAGAAACTGTTAAAGAGGTAATAATTGATGGGTGCTACATACTATAATTCAAACTCAAATTTGAACACTAATTTAATCTTTATTCTCAATTCGCATATACCTCATGTTCTTCAACAGGGAGAAGTCTTTAATGAACAAGAAAATTGGATATTCGAGGCAATCACAGAAACTTATATTCCATTATTAGACATACTTTCTGACTTAGATAATGCTAATACAAATGGAAAACAGGTAATATTGTCTTTTACACCTTGTACTATACAGCAAATGTTAGAAGGAAGAGAGAGATATTTCAAATACTTAGAAAAATTAAGGAACATTGCTTTTGCTGAAGTTGAAAGAACATCAAAGTTAGAGTTGTATAATAAATATCAAAAATACAAACAAAATCTGAATGAAGAAGAATTAAAAAACTTAAATAAAACAGCAAGATTTTATTTGGAGAGAATAGAAAGGGGCATTCAATTCTATGAAAGAAATAATATATTGGAAGTCATTAAAGGATTAAAAAATGTTCGACTTTGGACATCATGCCCGAACCACACCTTTCTTCCCATGTGTAATGAAAAATCAAGGGAATATTTTATAAAAAGAGGGATAGAAGAGTTTGAAAAGAATTTCGACAGAGAGCCTGAAGGATTTTGGTTACCTGAATGCGGATTTTATCCAGGTATCGAAAAGATTCTTGTTAGTTATGGTATTAAGTTTACTAACTTATATATCAATGCTATAGGTCTTTATACCGGGGGAGAAAAGAGTGGTATATATGAACACGAAAGTCTTAAAATGTTGGTTTCTGATTTTAAGACTACTAAATGTTTATGGAATGCAGCAAAAAATACTATACCTTCAAATGCAGTATACCGAGAATTTTTCCGTGATTTGGGATTTGATGTAACAGAAGAATATTTAACCAAATTAGATATACCTATTTCCGATAAAAGGAAAAAAGTTGGCGTGTGGACTGGACTTAAATACCATGCTATCTCAGGAAATGAAATTGAATTGGGGAATAAAGCAATATATGATATTGATATGGCAAGAAACCGAATAAAAGAGGATGTTAAAATTTTTTTTAACTTTCTTAATAATAATAGAATGTTAGTTAATGATGCTGAGACATTTGTTATGCCTTTTGATACTGAGATATTTGGGCATTGGTGGCTAGAAGGTACACAGTGGTTAAAGGAGATATTAAGTTATGAATCTTGATAATGTTGAAGCAATAAAACTGCCAAAGATTTTCTACTCTACATGGGGTAATGGGGGTTATAGCAGCAATTGGATGAATTATGGTAATAGCTGGATGTATTCTTTAGTTAAGTTTGTCGAGGCTAACATAGATACAAAAAAAGATAAACATATACTCCCCCTATTCGAAAAACTAACAGCAAGTGACTACCCATTTATGTATACAGGATTAGATCAAAAAGATTTTGCTGCGAAAACATTTTTTAATTTGTTTACAGAGTTGATAGATAAAATTGAAATTGTCCAAAAAGAAGTGATAGCAGCATTTCCAATAGATCCATTCTGGTGCTATTTTACTTTTGTAAAGTTTAATGAAGACAATTGTGGTTCTGAGGAAACTCAAAAAATAAAATTTAAAATATACAAACTTGGTTATAGCAATAGTGGTAATATTGAGCAAAAGATATTCAATGTATTAGATACACAAAAAATAAATAAAGCAAAATTTGATATTTATTTTCAAAGATTCCTTTTATATCCGAATCTCTATTATTCATTTGAAATAGCCGATAGAAAATTATCTATCACATTTAAGATGCCTGAATGGGGAATCCCATTCATAATGTCTGCTGATGGAGAAATTCTATACTTGTATAAAAGTAGAACGCTATATGAAAATCTAAAAAAATTGTGGGGAGGTGTCGATGAATTACCTCCAATTATAGAAATAAATAAAGGGAGCAAAAATATTTACCGAAGGGAGCATTTGCAAAGGATATTGCCTGTTAATCCTAAAGCAGCGATCTTTAAATATAATAAAGAAGCTTATAGTTTATTAAGATTTAAAAATTTGTCTTTGTTTAATCCAGTAGTAATATTTGATGACAAGGTGTCAATTGATGACGCCGCCGAATATATTAATATTGGAAAAACTTACGTACCAGTAAAAAACGATCTTGCTGAAATAGAGAAGTTTGATTTTAATGTTCTTATACTCACATGTTCTCTAAATTTTGAGTCTGAACTAGAAGTAATTACTAAACTGGTGACTAAAGCTTTACTCAATAACCTACCAATTATTTGTTTGTATGATGATATTATAAAATATGATCATATTCAAACTTTTCTTAATGAAAAAAATATAAATAATATTTTTAGAATTGGGGTTACTAACAGAGATTTGGAGAATATAGAAATAGAAAAGTATAATAACTATGTTCCACAAAAAGTGCTAGGATTATTTGGAACCGATTCCGTGCAAGGTAAATTTACTACTCAAATATTGTTGAGAGAAGAATTAAAAAAAAATATCGAAGTTAAACATTTTTCTACAGAACCCACTGGAGTTTTAATAGGTGCTGATGTAGGATTTTCCAGAGTTGAAAATGATGATGAAAGCAAAAATCTAGCTTTTTATAGAAAAATAATTGAAGAAATGGAAAAAGAGAGTGATATAATTATTGTCGGTGGTCAAAATTCTATTATTTTTAGTCTTAATGAAAAAGGAGATTATAGTAAGAACGCATCAACTCGAATATTCCAAACTTTTTTACCTAGGTGGATTATTTTAACAGTTTCTGTCGATACAGAAATAACCACAATAGTTGAATCACTTGCATATATCAAATCACTTAATGAAAAATATGATTGTAATTCTGAAATAATTGCTTTTGCTATGCTTGTTGGCAGAAAAATCCGTGGCGAAAGATGGACTGAAACATACTTTATTGATGTAAACGATAATATTGTCAAAAATTTCATGGAAAGAATTGAAAAAGCTACGGGTATAAGAGCTTATATTGTACCGGATGAAATAGAAGGCCTTGCAAAAAACATAATTAAACATTTATAAAAGTTGTGTCAATTTATTGTCTCCAACTGGGATTGGTGGGCAAAAACCCTCGCCTTTAGTACATTAGCTATATGGAGAATTATCGAAAAAGCAGTCATAGTGTTTATGACCTAAAATACCATATTGTATGGATAACGAAATACCGTAAGAAGGTAATTGTAGGTCTAGTAGCTGAAAGAGTTCGCGAACTTGTAGGTGAAATAAGCAAGGCAAATGATATAGAAATACTCAAAGGTCATGTATCGAAAGACCATGTGCATATTTTTGTATCGGCACCACCTCATCTATCAGTTAGTAAAAGAGTACAAATGATAAAAGGAAAAACATCCATAAAATTGCAACAAGAGTTCAAAAATATACAAAAGGAATTCTGGGGTAGACACGTGTGTGCTCGAGGCTACTTTGTAGCGAGTTCAGGAAATGTGACAGATGAGGTAATAATGCAATACATAGAAAATCAAGATGTCGAAAAAGAAGATGAAGATTTTAGGATTAGTGGTTAGCCGAAGTCGGCTTTAGACGAATCTAAAGCTATCGGCTTTTAGCCGATAGTTGTTTACTTCTTCCCTCATAGTTTCTAAAATCTCAACTTTATCTATTTTCCAATTTGCTTTAGAAACAATTGATACAAATATTTTAGGTAAATGAAAAATCTTTAAAAGATAAATGCTAGTGTGATTTAAATTTTTGTACTAAAAGTATGGTCAAAGTACCGGACAAATGACATTATTTCACTTAATAAGAACAATCTTTGAGATAATTGTTGGTATTATATTTATAGTAGCAGCGGTTGGTAAATATATAGCCCCAACATTTTTCATTTTTCATATTAGAGAATTATATCCAAATAATAATTCGCACCCCCCATTATTTTATATAAAAATTGCATTTATTATAACGGGTATAGAATTGCAATTGGGGATAGCGCTAATCTTAAATTGCTTTTCTCCAATTCCAGCTATTCTAACGATAATATTACTCTTATTATTTACATCTTTCACTTGGTTTAATCGAAAAAAAATTGATGATTGCGGTTGTCTTGGAATATTTTTTAGTCGGACACCAACCCAGTCGGTTGTAGAAAATGTAATACTTATTTTATTACTTAGCGTAGTCTTACTAAGTGTACCTAATTATGGAATTTCCTTGTTATGGAGATATGTTGTTTTTTTTGTGGTTCTAACAATAAGTATACTACTTCCAATTATTTTTATCTTCATACCACATAAATATCCAAGATTGAAATATTCATTTTTAAAGCAAGGAGGTTTGATAAAAAACATAAATTTTTTAACTCCAAAAGATTGGGAAAGTAGGAAAATCCTATTAGTTGCAACGAGCAAATCATGCCATTTTTGTTTAATGCAATTGCCTTTTCTAAATGCAATGTCAACATTGTTATCAAGTTTGGGTGACACTAAGGTTCACATTCTTCTTTCTGAGAAAGATGGGGGTAAACTTCCTGTGTGGATAGATATAAATTATCAAATTTTTTATATAAAAAATTTTCATCATTTTGGTTTAATATCTAATGGAAAACCAGCATCAGCCCTCATAGAAGATGGTAAAATCGTAAAGGTTTGGAATTTTATGCTACCTTTCCCATGGGATTTAATCAATAAGGATTTATTGACAAATAACCTTGATGTTTTTTTTGTTAATATTTTTCAAGTATTTTCAAAATACTATAAACAAGAAGATCATAAATTTTTAATTACTGTTTTATTCGAGCAAGGTATAAGACTATTTAACGAAAAATCTTTAATCTTAACTTCTAATATATTTATAAATATAACTTCTATAGCCAATAATTGGATAAATATTAATAATGCAATTTTAGCTAAAGCTTTCGTTAATTTATCTTTAGTACAAATACATCTTGATAAATTTATGGAAGCAAGTACAAATTTTGTAATTGCAGCTGATTGTTATGACAAAGAAGGTCTATCTGATAGTATGGTCAATTCTTTTGCTATAAGCTTTTCGATAGCTTCAGTATTTAATGAATTAGATTTAATGAATAAAATTCGAAATAAATTCATACAAGCTCAAAAAAAATATATTGATAAAAACCTTTTTGAGAAATTTAATGCCCAAAGTTGTCAGCTAATTAATAAAGGCCTCAATGGATTAAAAGAAATAAAATTAGAAGAACCTTAACATAAATAATCTATAACCCAAGTAGAAAGATGTTCTCTGCCTTCTTTATAAATCTTAATGTTGCCAGCTCTCTTATATGTACTGCATTTATTGAAGCATTTGCTCTGAAGTCAAAACTCTCAGGGGTTTGATTTCCTTTTAGACCCGCAATTGATAATAAACGGTCTATTTTTCTGTTTCTTCTTAACTGAAGTTCATCATCTAGAAGAAGTGATAATAATTCTGTGTAAGCAAGCTGACCTTCCTCGGCTTGTTTTACCAAAGAGAGAAATGTTTACATTAGTGTCGATAAGTTATTAATCGGTGTTTATTGCTATGATATGAGGGCAGAAAACTTTAATTCGGTAAAGAATATGGTTCTGTTGAAGTGATTTGTTTTGTTTAGTGTCGGATATAAAGAGTTTAACCAATAGTCAAACTTTGATTTAATGACAGTTCAAAAAAACAAACCCAATCATGAAAATACCTGCCGGCAGGTAGGTCGGGATTGGGTTTTTTTAATTGACTGACAAATCCCCGACATTGCTTTGCAAGATTTATCAAAACAAACTTCTTACTTCTCCCCAAAAATTCTTCATTATTTAGATTGATTCAGTTATTATTTTAATAATAAAACTTTATTAAAATAATAAAGCGCATATCCCATCAATCTCAAATAAGCTATTATTTACACCGTAAAAACAAAGATAAATTAGCCAAAATTGATAAAATGCCCAGTAACTTTGCGGGCATAATATTTGACCTAATAATTATTTAATTGCCGTCTTTTTGTATGTTCGGTCAGTAGAAAAGAAAAATTTTTTAAGTAAAAGGTTTAATGATTATCATGCTTAACACACGTAAAATTGATGAAATAATTCATCCAAGGTCTTCCTTTTCCTTGGCGACAAGATCTGTCGAGGTAATTATAATTCTTAGTTTTTTTAATTTTTTCTTTTCTATAATTTCACGAATAAAAAGATTAATATTGTGGTAAGAAAATTTTTAATAAAGTGGCCCGGTTCATCATTTTTCAAATAAGGAGCAATAATGGCTGTATCGATACCATCAACGTCAACAACTCAACCATTAAATAATACCAATAAGAATTACACGACTGAATTGACAATTCTTACATCTCTGTTTTTTATGTGGGGATTTTTAACTTGCTTAAATGATATTCTGATACCGCATCTTAAAGCAGTCTTTTCTTTAAACTATGCCCAGGCAATGTTGATACAATTTTGCTTCTTCGGAGCCTATGCGCTTATCTCTCTCCCATCGGGAATATTAGTCGAAAAAATTGGCTATAAAAGAGGTATAATAATCGGGTTAGTTACAGCTGGAATTGGTTGCTTAGCATTTTATCCTGCCGCTGCCACTCGATCTTATCCTCTTTTCCTTCTTGCTCTTTTTATACTTGCCTCCGGTATAACTTTGCTCCAGGTAGCTGCAAATCCTTACGTCGCAATACTTGGCAAGCCGGAAACAGCTTCGAGCAGATTAAACCTTACACAAGCATTTAATTCATTAGGAACTACGATTGCCCCCTATTTCGGTTCTCTTTTAATCCTTTCTATTGTGGTCAAAAGTACGGAAGAAATTCAGAAGATGAACCAGGTTCAATTATCTGCCTATCAACTAACCGAAGCAAGCGCAGTACAAGTTCCTTATCTTGGATTGGCAGCGGCATTATTATTAATTGCCGGATTTTTTGCCTTGATTAAACTTCCGGAAATTGAAGCAAGCTCAGTTGCATCAAGCGGCGGAGACGGCGGCAGTTTTGATTCTCATCATGATAGCGCCTGGGGATATAGACATTTAATTCTTGGCGCTGTTGGAATTTTTGTTTACGTCGGCGCAGAGGTTTCTATCGGAAGTTTTTTAGTAAATTATTTCGGAAGTCCTGAAATAATGGGATTAAAAGCGGCTGATGCCGGGAAGTTTGTTTCCTTTTATTGGGGCGGCGCAATGGTAGGAAGATTTATCGGCTCGGCAGTTCAAAGGAAAATTAAACCGGGAACTGTCCTTGCTTTTAATGCAGTCGTTGCGAGTATTCTTGTTGTTTCTTCAATGCTTTCATTCGGGTACTTTGCAATGTGGTCAATTCTTTTAGTCGGATTATTTAATTCAATTATGTTCCCGACAATTTTTACTTTAGCCATTGATGGATTGGGGAAACATACCGGACAAGGCTCGGGAATTCTTTGCATGGCAATAGTAGGTGGAGCAATAATTCCTGTTGTACAAGGATTTATAGCTGACAGTATCGGTATACATCATGCATTTATTCTTCCGGTGTTATGTTATTTGTTTATTGTTTACTATGGAATGAAAGGTCATATACCAAACTTCTCAAAGAAATTAAAGGTTCAAAATGCCTAATAAGATTGATGTAACTCTCGGTATAGATATAGGCGGGACTAACACCGTTTTCGGTTTTGTAGACAGGCAAGGGAATTGTGTTGCCGAGTCCTCAATCCCGACAAATCCTTACGAAGCAGCAGAAAGTCTTTTTGCAAGACTTCATTTAGAAATTATCGAACTGAAAAAAAAAATAACAGATAATTACAATTTTATCGGAATCGGAATTGGCGCACCCAACGCAAATTATTATAAAGGAACTGTAGAGCTGCCTCCGAACTTAAATTGGGGATATGTAAATGTCTTGGAAATAGTTCAGAAATATTTTGATATACCCTCAGCAATTACAAACGATGCAAACGCAGCTGCAATTGGTGAAATGAAGTTTGGCGCGGCTAAAGGGATGAAAGATTTTATCGTAATAACGCTCGGTACCGGATTAGGGAGCGGAATTGTTTCTAACGGAGAACTGATTTACGGAGCAGACGGTTTTGCAGGAGAAATCGGTCATACTATTTTTGACCCAAATGGTAGGCAATGCGGCTGCGGCAGGAAGGGGTGTCTGGAAACTTATGCTTCAGCCAGCGGTATCAGAAGAACTGTTTATGAACTTCTTTGCGACTCAAACGATGAAAGCGAATTGAGAAAAATCAGCTTTGCAGATCTTACGGCAAAAACAATTTCCGAAGCTGCTTTGAAGGGTGATAAAATTGCTTTGCATGCTTTTGATTATACTGGAAAAATATTAGGAATTAAATTAGCCGACGCCGTGGCGCATACAAGCCCGGAAGCAATTATTCTTTTCGGTGGATTAGCAGCTTCTGGTAAATTAATATTTGAGCCTACCCAAAAGTACATGGAAGAATATATGCTCAATATTTTCAAGAATAAGGTCAAGCTGATTCCTTCAGCCCTTACTAATGGAAATTCCGCAGTTCTTGGCGCGAGCGCTTTAATATGGAATGAAATTGATAAACAGCATGAATTGATTGCCCGTTAACTAAATCTTACTTTCTTTTATTGGGAACATATCTATGTCAGGTCTAAATTATTATAACCCCCGTATTTTATTTCCTTTTTTAATAATTAAAGGATTGACACATGAGAATAAATAAAATTACTGACTTAAAGTATTTTTTCCTTCCATTTTTGTTATTTATTATTTTTAATGGAAGTAAATTTCAACAAAAAAAAGAAATGCCTGTTTATAAAAATCCGAAATATTCTGTAAATGATAGAGTCGAGGATTTGTTAAAGCGATTGACGCTTGAAGAAAAGATATCTCTTCTTGGAGGAACCGGTTTTGCTACTAAACCAATTGAACGGCTTGGAATACCTGAATTAAAAATGAGCGACGGACCATTAGGCGTCCGTTGGGGAAATTCTTCTGCTTTTCCCGCAGGTATTGCTATGGCTGCAACATGGGATACTTCTTTGATAAATAAAATAGGCATTTCAATCGGACAGGAAGTAAAAGGGAAAGGAAGAGATGTTATATTAGGACCATGTGTTAAGATTGCTCGCATTCCCCAAGGCGGAAGAAATTTTGAAAGCTTCGGCGAGGATCCTTATTTAACTTCAAGAATGGCGGTTAGCTACATCGAAGGGGTACAGAGTCAGGATGTTGCCGCTACGGTAAAACACTTTGCGGTAAACAATCAAGAACATGAAAGAATGTTCGTTAATGTGAAAATTGACAATCGCGCCCTGAATGAAATTTATCTACGCGCATTTAAAGCAGCTGTTAAAGAAGCAAAAGTTTTGGCAATTATGGCAGCTTACAATAAAGTTAATGGGGCTTATTGCAGTGAAAATGACTATCTCCTAAAAACAAAATTAAAGAAGGACTGGGGGTTTACTGGATTAGCTATGTCGGACTGGGGTGCAGTACATAGCAGTATCCCTACGGCAAATGGCGGGTTAGATCTAGAAATGCCGTTCGGAACTTTCTTAAATGATTCGACTTTATCGGATGCAATAAAAAACGGAGTAGTAAAAGAATCAACTATAGACGATAAGGTAAGAAGAATCTTAAGAGTGATGTTTGAATTAGGGTTATTCGATAAACAGCATTTGCCGGACAACAGTCTCATCAATACAAAAGAACACCGCGAAGTTGCTCTTAAAACTGCTGCCGAAGGAATTGTTTTGCTAAAAAATAACCGGAGTATTTTGCCTTTAGATCAAATGAAAATTAAATCTATTGCAGTTATTGGATCAGGAGCAAATCACGCACGGGTCGGTGGCGGTGGTAGTTCTATGGTAAATCCGGTTTTTTCGGTTAGTCCGCTTGAAGCGCTTCAAAATAAAATAGGAAGCAAAATAAAAATAAATTTTGCCGAAGGTGTAATCCTTGACGGTGACGGAACATCAATCGATTCTTCCTTTTTTTATCTGCCTAATAACCCGTCTAAACATGGACTTGTCGCAGAGTTCTTTGACAATAAAAATTTAGACGGAAAACCTGTACTTACCCGGATTGATAAAGAGATAAACTTCAATTGGGGAAATAATGCGCCGTTTGATGGATTTAGAAATGAAAATTATTCCGTTAGATGGACTACAATCATTAAACCGGCAAAAACAGGCGAATATCTTATCGATGTGACTTCAGATGACGGCTCACGCCTTTTTCTTGATGGAAAATTAATAGTCGATGCGTGGAGCGATCACGCTGCCGAAGTTCATTCCTACAAAACAAAATTAATCGCAGGCAAATCTTATAGTTTGAAATATGAATATTATCAAAATGGCGGAGATGCCGTTGCAAAGCTTGGATGGAGACCTCCTAACGAAGACTTGATTGCTGAAGCGGTTTCGGTTGCAAAGAAATCAGACGTTGTAGTTGTATTTGCAGGTACTTCTCAATTTTTTGAATCAGAAGGCTTTGACCGCGTTAATTTAGATTTACCCAACGGACAGGATAAATTAATCGAAGCGTTAGCTAAGGCAAATAAAAATGTAATTGTCGTTCTTAATTCCGGTTCACCTGTAATTATGAACAATTGGATAAACAAAGTAAACGGTGTTTTAGAAGCCTGGTTCGGTGGCGAGGAAGTTGGCAATGCTATTGCAGACGTTCTTCTGGGAGATTATAATCCTTCGGGAAAACTCCCGGTTACTTTTCC
>JAKBMG010000157.1 GCA_021831685.1 Bacteroidota bacterium
AATCTTGAAACCAACTCTTGCAGATTTAGTGTCAGTCTATTTAGATCTTCTGCGGCTCTTGCTATTTGTTGTACGCCGGCTGCACTTTGTTGGGTTACACTGCTGATTGATTCAATGTTTTTACTGATCTGTTCTGCTGCGCTTGATTGTTCTTCACTTGCCGCTGCTACCTGCGTTGACATATCTACTACTTCTTGCGCGCCGGTTATAATTTGTTTTAGAGACTGGCCTGCTTTGTCTGCCAACAATTTACCCTTTTCTACTTCTTCTGTGCCTTCTTTCATTGAGAGAACCGCACCTTTGGTGTCTTTTTGTATTTGTCTGATCATCGTAGCGATTTCTTTTGTTGCTTTTGTTGTGCGCTCTGCCAACTTTCTTACTTCATCTGCAACAACGGCAAATCCCCTTCCTTGTTCACCGGCTCTTGCTGCTTCTATAGCGGCGTTGAGTGCTAACAAGTTTGTTTGATCTGCTATATCATCAATTACCTGAACAATCTCTCCAATCTGATCGCTGCTTTTACCCAATGCTTCAACTGTGTCCGCAGATTTTTTCACAACTTCGGCAACTCGGTTCATTCCATCAATTGTTTCACCAACAACTTTGCCGCCTTCTTTGGCTATAGTACCTGCATTCTTTGCAGCATCGGATGCTAAGCCAGAATTCTTTGTGGTTTCGAAAATTGTTTTTGTCATCTCCTCAACAGCACCGGCTACTTCTGTAGTTTGCGCGCTCTGCTCTTGTGCGCCCGCCGCCATCTCTTCTGTGCTCGATGATATTTGATTGCTTGCACTTGCAGTTGCTTGAACTGCTGCGCTTACATCTGATAACGCGCTGCTGAATGAATCCGCCAAACTATTTATGCTGCTCTTTATTGCAAGAAAATCTCCCTTATATTCTCCCGTCATACGAACTGTTAAATCACCAGCCGACATTTTTTCCAACACTTCGCTCTGTTCGTTAATAGGCGCAGTAACTGCTTCTAATGTATTATTTAATCCTTCTACCAATTCTTTATAACTTCCATTAAACTTTGAAGCATTACCCCTTGTTTTTAATTTTCCGTTAACAGATGCATCTACTATTAAATTGATTTCATTCACAGTTTCTTTTACTGCTTTTACCGCTTTTTCTACTGAAGCTACTGTCCCTTGTGTATTTGTGATAACTTTATTCATATTCTCTGCAAGTTGACCTATTTCATCCTTAGAATTTATTTCCAGATGTTTTGTGCCGGTAACAATATTTATATTCAAATCTCCATTTGCCAATTGCTCGCTTCCTTTTCCAACGTTTGTTATATCAACATTCGATAGGCTTTCCATCCGTTCTACAACTTGTTTTATAGGGTTGCTGACAATTCTTGCAATGAACAAACCCAATCCAATAGAAATAGCAAAACCAAATGCAATTATTATAATCATTGTTGTCGTAGCAGAATTTGCCTGTGCAGTATTTCCATCGGATTTTGTGTCAGCATCCTCAATTTTCATAACAATTATTTTTTCAATTGCATCCATTTCTGCATTGGCTGAATTGCGCAGACTCCCTCTAAGCAAAGCTAACCCTTCAACATTATTATTAGCTTTAGCCAAGGATACCAGCTTATCCAAATCCTTTCTGTATCCAACTCTTGTTTCCTTAAATGAACTCCATGCTTCTTTCATCTTATCGGAAAGAATTCGCTCTTCAAATTTTTTCCCATAAACATCAAGTGAATCGCGGTATGCTTCAATTTGATTGGCAAAGTCTTCCATTTCTGCCGGTGTTTCTGCCATTAAAATATCTCTTGTGTTCACTCTTATTCTCTGGAAATAAGTTGATATTTTAGTCATCCACGATATAGGGACAGTCATATTTTCATACAATTGTGTGTCACTCTCCTCAATCGTTTTGATATCTGAGATGCCGACATAACCGATGACGCCGCCAATAATTGCAACAAGAGCAAAACCCGTAAGTAGTTTTGTTCTAATTTTTAGATTTTTGAACCAGTTCATTTTGTACTCCTTTTGTTTGTTAAATAATGTTATTGTTAAAAATTATTATTATTCATTTTCTGCGTGTAACAATTTTACCGTACCGGTTTTTAGACTATATACAGCGCCGACTATTTGCAATTCTTTATTTTGAATGTTTGTTTCATGTTTACCTCTTTTTTAAGATTGATAAATATGTTCAGTTATTAAAATGTTATTGTGAACGCTGAGAAATAACCTAAGCCTTTATATTCATTCTTACCCATCAGATCAAACTGTGTCCCTAATACAAAAAGTAATTGTTCCGATATTTTATATGTAACGCCGGGCATGAATGATATTTTGCCGGAATGAAGTTTGCCGTTGTATGTAGAGAACCCGTTGAGTTCTGCTACAACTTGAAATTTTTTTGAGAGCCATTGACCGAAACCGATTCCGTAACTCAATATTTTATCAAATGAATTCTCTCCGTGTATCTTCGTGAAGGAGAAGATCATATCAATACTCGAACTGCCGGACAATTTTATAGATCCCAGTGCACCATAGGAAGAGGTAAGATTATTGTCCGCATCACGGAGGGTATCAGCAATAAATTTATTTCCCGCCGGCAGCGAGACTCCCGCTATTAATCCGAGACTAAAATTTTCGGATTCTGAAAAAATATATTTAGAGCCGACAGATACTTGTTCAATTGTAGAAGAGAATGTGGTACCTATCTCTAAGCCCTCCGCAATACCCGCAGTTACTCTAAATAAAACGCTCGATGAGACAGATTCACCGGCTAATGATTCCATTTCACCATTATCACAAAATCTATTAGTAGAGTTGAAGACAGAGAATGAGGGTTCGAATTCAAAACTGCCGACTGATAAAGCCCCCGCATCAGGAACGCAAAGTTTTGTGTCGGAGATTCCGCTAATTTGTGCAACCGAAATGGTTAACGGCATTAGCAGAAGTAAAAGAAGCGAATGATAAATTTTATTTGTTTTCATAACAGTCACTCTAATAAGCAACTTCTTGTAATTGTGTTGATTCCTCAGTTTTCAAAATTTTATTAAGATCAATTAGAATAAGAAGCCGGTCATCAAGTTTTCCAACCGATTTAATAAAATTCGAATCAATACCACCGGTTACTAAAGAAGGCGGAGCTTCTGTTATATTCACCGGAATACGTAATACCTCATTTACCGAATCAACTATAAACCCGATGGTTCTTGTCTCAATTTCTACTACAATTATTCTTGTGTCTTTATCGTGTTCTTTTTTCTCCATATTCAATCGTCTTCTTAAATCAATCACCGGAATGACTCTTCCTCTCAAATTGATAACACCTTCAACGAAGACTGGAGAATTAGGAACTTTAGTTATTTGAGTCATCTTGTTGATCTCTTGAACATTGAGAATGTCCACCCCAAATTCCTCGCTTCCAATCTTGAAACTGACAAGCTGAAGAAGTTCAGTTGAATCATTTTTGGTCTGAACTGAAGTATCCATTTTAAACTCCTTAATCGGTTGATACAATTAGTTTATTAGTTCAATAATTATCCTTTACCTATAGACGTTCGACCCTTAAAAGAAAATGTTGATAATCAATGTTGTGAGTGGGCTGATCTTGTAGCAAGCGGGATTATTATGGTGCGAATAGTAGTATGTAGTTATTATAATTCTTGATCTTGCACTTGATCTTCATCTAATGGAAAATTCGAAATAGAGCAAGATCATAAGTTTACCCACCGTTCTTTTGGTGGGCACGATTAAGATCAAGATCACTTATAATATTGCGTAAGGTGAGTGACTAATAAAGACATTGCTAAAAATGTTTATGCTCAAAATTTGTAAAATAGTGTAAAGACTTTCGGTAATGTTTAATTTCTGATATTGCCCCGTTCTTAGTTGAAATTCCCAGGGCGATACTTAACTAAAAAGTAAGTTAACCGACTTTTTGCATTGTGTCAATTCCTTTTTCTATTGT